>NZ_JAMQWD010000019.1:0-371600 GCF_024744415.1 Vibrio sp. RM-41-2B
CAATTACTCTAAATTATTGGGATTAATTTTAATGGTAACGTAAAGTTAAGAATATAAGCCTATTCGCTCTGCGAAAATCTAGAATAATTAACCTAAAAAGAAAAAACGACAAATGAATAAAAATTCACCATTCCTAGCAACGCTTTTCCTCGTATATTAGTCCGCAAGTTTCACTGCAGTACCAAATGCCAAAATTTCCGAAGAACCATCTACGATTGAGCTCGTGGTAAATCGAATCCCTACAATCGCATCTGCACCTTTAGATTCAGCGTCTGCTACCATGCGCTGTATAGCTATATCACGCGCGTCGGTCATCATTTCCGTGTAACCTCGAATTTCGCCGCCAACAATGCTTTTGATACCCGCCATGAGGTCACGACCGATGTGTTTTGATTGAACAACATTGCCAGTTACAACCCCTCTTATTTCAGAGATCTGCTTGCCCGGAATGCTTTCTGTCGTTGTGTAGATCATTTTTAGTCCCTTATAAACGTAAA
Organism: Vibrio sp. RM-41-2B; assembly: GCF_024744415.1. Taxonomy (NCBI): domain Bacteria; kingdom Pseudomonadati; phylum Pseudomonadota; class Gammaproteobacteria; order Vibrionales; family Vibrionaceae; genus Vibrio; species Vibrio sp. RM-41-2B. Next base: position 498 of record NZ_JAMQWD010000019.1, read on the forward strand.
ATATATACCCAAGCCATTTTATTACCAACAGAGCAGCGATCACTAATCAAATCGGGAAGACTGATAGACAAGATTCTGAATGGCAAAACTGAAAAATATTTGGGTATATATTTTAGCAATAAAAAAGGAGAGCTAATGCTCTCCTTCTCTTAATCCTAAACTGCTAATTAAAGAGCAGCTTTCGCTTTTTCAACTAGAACTGCAAATGCAGCTTTGTCGAATACTGCGATGTCCGCAAGGATCTTACGGTCGATCTCGATAGATGCTTTCTTAAGACCGTTGATGAAACGGCTGTAAGATAGACCATTTTGACGAGATGCCGCATTGATACGTGCAATCCATAGTTGACGGAATTGACGTTTCTTAGCGCGACGGTCACGGTAAGCGTATTGACCAGCTTTAGTAACTGCTTGGAAAGCTACGCGGTAAACGCGTGAACGCGCACCGTAGTAACCTTTAGCTTGTTTTAGAACTTTCTTATGACGTGCACGAGCTTGTACACCACGTTTTACGCGAGGCATTATGCTTCTCCTAAACTAAACGATTGATAACTAAAAAGAATTAAGCGTATGGCAACATACGGATTACTGCAGCCACTTCACATTTTGGAAGGATTGCATTCGGACGTAGTTGACGCTTGTTCTTAGTAGTACGCTTAGTCAGGATGTGACGTTTTGTAGCGTGCTTGTACTTAATACCACCAGCAGTTTTCTTAAAACGCTTAGCAGCACCTTTGTTGGTTTTCATCTTAGGCATGATGAATAACTCCGCATTGAGTAGGTTTAATAAACAACGTAATTAGGGCGAACAAAACCCAGCCGTTATGCCTTTATCGAAAGGAAAGCGGCTAGGTTTTAATTACTTGATGAGCCGTTAATTACTTCTTTTTAGGGGCTAGCACCATGATCATCTGGCGACCTTCAATCTTCTTAGGGAAAGATTCAACTACAGCAAGTTCTGCAGTATCTTCCTTAAGACGATTTAGAACGTCAACACCGATGTCTTGGTGTGCCATTTCTCGGCCACGGAAGCGAATTGTTACCTTCACTTTGTTGCCTTCTTCAAGGAAACGCGTCAGGTTGCGTAGTTTTACCTGATAGTCTCCAATATCAGTTCCAGGACGGAATTTTACTTCCTTGATCTGGACCTGCTTTTGCTTCTTCTTCTGCTCTTTAGCAGTTTTGCTCTTCTCGAAGAGGAACTTACCATAGTCCATCACACGACAAACAGGTGGCTCGGCGTTAGGACTGATCTCAACGAGATCCATACCAGCTTCTTCAGCAGCTGCAATGGCTTCTTGAATCGATACAACACCAACTGATTCACCGTCAGCGCCTGTTAGTCGAACTTCACGAATACCACGAATTTCACCGTTGATACGGTGCGGGTTTTGTTTTACCGGCTGTTGGCCACGTCTTCCGCCTTTAATAGCTTATTCCTCCAGATTGAGCTTACGGCTAGAGATCTCGTCTTGGATGTATGCAATAAAATCATCCACTTTAAATTTACCAAGATCTTTACCTTTACGAGTACGTACTGCAATTTCGCCAGCTTCCATTTCTTGGTCACCAACAACAAGCATATACGGTACACGCTTCAAAGTATGTTCGCGGATTTTAAAGCCAATCTTCTCATTTCTCAAGTCCGCTTTAGCTCTAATTCCACTTTTTTGTAGTTTTTGTACTATTTCTTGAACATAACCTGACTGTTTATCAGTAATGTTCATAAGAACTGCTTGTTCTGGCGCCAACCAAGTTGGGAAGAAACCAGCATATTCTTCGATAAGGATACCAATGAAGCGCTCTAGTGAACCTAGAATCGCACGGTGAATCATTACCGGTACAAGACGTTCGTTATTTTCACCTACATAAGTAGCGCCTAGGCGACCTGGTAGGTTGAAGTCTAGCTGGACAGTACCACACTGCCAAGCGCGGTCTAGACAATCGTATAGTGTGAATTCAATCTTAGGACCGTAGAACGCACCCTCACCTTCTTGAATTTCGTATGGGATATCCATCGATTCAAGAGACTGCTTCAATGCTTCTTCAGATTGATCCCAGATTTCATCTGAACCTACACGTTTCTCTGGACGAGTAGACAGTTTCACTACGATGTTGTCGAAACCAAATGTTTGGTACGTATCGTACACCATCTTGATGCAGTTTGTTACTTCTTCTTGGATTTGGCTCTCAGTACAGAAAATGTGAGCATCATCCTGAGTAAAGCCACGTACACGCATAATGCCGTGTAGTGCACCAGATGGTTCGTTACGGTGACATGAGCCGAACTCAGCCATACGTAGCGGTAGGTCGCGGTACGATTTTAGACCTTGGTTGAAGATCTGTACGTGACCTGGACAGTTCATTGGCTTAATTGCGTATTCACGGTTCTCAGAAGAAGTTGTGAACATTGCATCAGCGTATTTATCCCAGTGACCTGAGCGTTCCCAAAGAACACGGTCCATCATTAGCGGACCTTTTACTTCTTGGTAACCGTACTCATCTAGCTTAGCGCGGATGAATACTTCCAGATCACGGAAAATAGACCAACCATTGTGATGCCAGAACACCATACCCGGTGCTTCTTGCTGCATGTGGAATAGGTCTAGTTGCTTACCAATCTTACGGTGGTCACGCTTCGCCGCTTCTTCTAGGCGAGTTAGATGCGCTTTCAGTGCTTTCTTATCGTGGAAAGCCGTACCGTAGATACGTTGAAGCATTTTATTGTCGCTGTTACCACGCCAGTAAGCACCTGCCACATTCAATAGGGTGAAGTGTTGACAGAAGCTCATGTTAGGAACGTGAGGACCACGACACATGTCGATGTATTCTTCATGGTGGTAAAGACCTGGACGATCATCACGAGATACGTTTTCGTCTAGGATTTCCACTTTGTATGGTTCGCCACGTGATTCAAACGTATCACGCGCTTCCTGCCAGCTTACTTTTTTCTTAACAACTTCGTACTTGGTTTTCGCTAGCTCTTTCATACGCTTTTCAATCTTTTCAAGATCTTCTTGCGTTAGAGACTCATCTAGGTCGATATCGTAGTAGAAGCCGTTGTCGATGGTTGGACCAATCGCCATTTTAGCTTGTGGGTAAAGCTGCTTAAGAGCGTGACCAAGAAGGTGAGCACAAGAGTGACGAACGATTTCTAGACCGTCTACTTCATCTTTTACGGTGATGATTTCAAGGCTTGCGTCTTCTTCAATTAGGTCACACGCATCAACGCGGTTACCGTTTACACGACCAGCGATCGTTGCTTTTGCAAGACCAGGACCGATCGATTGCGCAACTTCCATAGTAGAAACTGGGTTGTCAAATTGACGCTGACTGCCGTCAGGAAGAGTAATAATAGGCATGCTATGTCCTTTACAGTGGTGTTGCACACCAAGCAACACATGTTATTCAAATTAGAAGCTATTTGTTGAAAATAGTTGAGAGTCAATAAAGGCCTCTCGGTAACACGAATACCGGACCGTTATCGAAAATGGGATTGTACCTAGCTCACATTTAGATTGCAAAGCGCGATTTTGTTTTATCATAAGAACTTAACCTCAGGCCCCGTCACGACAATCTGATGATTATTCTTAAGGGCTCACATAACTTGTAAACGGAGTTACCCCCTCCCAATAGAACTTGAATACACAACTGGTATAATAGTTCCTAATACCTATTAACTAACACAGGACCCTGCACACCTAGTTCCACCTCAAAGTGCAATTTAGGTATATAGTTGTTTTATTGAGTAGTTTGCATGTAGGTGTTCATCATGATCTATTTCAAATCGCGCTTTATGGGGCTTCTAAGCACTTTGATATGCTGTGTATCAGCCATGGCATCAAATGACCTGTATGGGCCGCTACGTTCTTACGCACAATCTCCGATGCAAGTGGTTAGCCATACCAATATACTGCGCTCAGGACATAGCCTTCCCTCTGATTTTGTCGAAACCTATGGCTCAGGAACCGTGGCCAGTGTTTGGGCTCATACTGATGAATACGCACTGGATTATTACCACAACCAAATCGAAATTGGCAGCAAGTGGCAAATCAATAGCCGTTGGCAATGGGAACTCAATTATCGGTGGGTTTTTGCCGCTGATAACCATTTAGATGGACTGACTAAAAGCTTCCATAACCTTTTCGGTATCGGACAGAATGGCCGAGACAAAGTAGACAGAGATCGTTTTTACATTTCAATGCCGCAATATGATGTGCTAGAAGATGATTTCGAAGGACAAACGCTTGCCAATAACTTATCTACTTATTTGCAATATCAAGTGTTTCAGAATGAACATCACGGCCTATCGATTGGTGGCAGCTTATATTTTAATGATGTTGCTCACGGGACTTTTCAAGGCAGTAATTTCGAGCAAGGTTTCCAAATAAATTACAGTTATTTGAGTGACGCCCATGCATTTTACTCGATGGTTGGCATGACGTTTCGCTCAGATGATCGCGCCTTGCTGGATCTACCCTATCGGCATAATACGATTGCCGTTGCAGCTGGGTACCGTTATGCGTTAGAAGATAACCACCACCTGATGTTTGAATACCATTGGTATCAAGGCTCAACAGAAGGACCCGCAGAGTTTGCTGATGCCTCTAATGAACTGGTATTAGGCTATCGATATCTAATGGAAAACTCCGCGCTTGAGTTTTTAGCCGTAGAGAACGCACGAAACATGGATAACAGTACCGATATCGCTTTCACAATAGGATATCGGTACATATTCTCATCAAGTTGATGAGAACTATAGATTTAGCGTTGGTGCAACCGCGGCAGCGACTTGAGCATCAGTTGCATTGATCGGCAACGTAAACGAGCGATATTGGTCCCCAGCCAAGCTGAGCGAACGGTCAACCTCCGCCAAACAATGCATGACCTGCCCTTCCAGAATAAAAGAAAGCTCAATTTCTTTTGATGAGATAAAGCCGTTATTTCGGAACTCTAGCTCTTGATAAATTCCAGAGCGAGAAGCAAACGAGCCACCGCGCAAAAAGCCTTTTTCAACATCGGCTTTAACCATAGTGAAGCCAGCTTGCTCGATCGCTTGAATAACCCGAGATGCTACTGGTAGTGGTTTCACTTCAATATAGTCACGGTCACGCGGGTCAATCGCAAAATCAATATCTAACGTCGTTTCAACCCAAACATGGCATTGATTCTTAAGTGCGCTAACCGCAGTAATTGGCGTTTCATCATGCAGTTTTAGCTCAAACGGAATCTGCTTCTCTTCATTAGGTTGAATCACAAAGGGGGCTACCGCCTTCAGCTGATCAATAGTGAACGTTTGGTAACTTACGCTATCATCCACTTCGACTTTCATCTCTGTGTTCAACTTAATAGTAATAGCATCAATTTGTTGTTCGACGTCTCCGCCTTTGATATGAACATGCCCTTTCAGCGTCGCTCCTTGAAACACGCTCATTTCGTCTAAAATCGTATCTACTTTTGCAGAACCGATCCCCAGTGATGCTTTCAATTTTTTAAACATGTTTTTCCTTTTTAGCGACTTTTTTTCTAATAATCGTTTGTTTACACAATTGTTTTATACTCTGCAAGCAATAGACCACAAGAAAATGTTCGAATTCCATCATCAATCCAAATAATACTCAGCAGCAAGAGTCATTCAGCCCCACAATAGGATTGTTCTGTCACTAAGTGGGGCGTTCGTCTAGAAATGTTTGCAATTTGTACCTAAATTAAGCAGTATTTGTATAGTCAAATAAAAGGAAACCATTATGTCTGCACCACTCTACATTCAAATCAAACAATTTATCCTCGATAAAATTGATGCTGGAGAGTGGATAGTCGGTCATCGTATCGCCACAGAGATTGAGCTTACCGAGCAATTTGGTGTGAGTAGAATGACAGTGAACAAAGCAATTCGGGACTTAGTTAATGAGGGCCGATTACAACGTCGCCCACGCTTAGGTACGTTTGTGTGTGATCCTGGTGAAAAGTCAGAATCTCCTCTGTTAGACATTCGAAACATTGCCGAAGAAGTCAGCGACCGAGGGCGACAATATAGCAGTAAAGTGCTCAAACAAGTTGCCATAAAAGCAGATGACAGCATTGCGACAAAACTCGGCGTCATGCTTGACACAACGGTGTTTTACAGTGAAATCATTCACTATGAAGACCAAACGCCTATTCAATTAGAACTCCGCTGGGTGAATAGCCAATATGCCCCGAGTTATTTAAATCAAGACTTCACACAAATCACTCCGAATCAATACCTGTCAGATAATTGCCCACTCAACGCTATTGAACATACTGTAGAGGCAATTGTGCCTGACCGCCGTATTAAGCAAGACTTAAAAATGCAAGCCAATGAGCCTTGCCTTCTCTTGAATCGCAGAACGTGGAGCCAAGATAAGTTAGTCAGTACCGCCCTACTTTATCACCCTGGTAACAAATATAAGCTGAGCTCAAAAGTGCTCATTTAATGACAAGATTGGCCCTCTAGATTTACGTTTTGATCACATTTTAGCAACATCAATCTTGTCAGTGTTCTTATTTTGCTCTATTTATTTGTATATACATTTAATGATGCAAATAAACACAGGGACACAAACATGGATTTGCTGATTGAAAACGCACGTCTGGTCACCATGCAGTCGGGAGAGCGCGGTTATCTGCCAACGTCTCCTGCTCGTATTGGCATTCAATCTGGAAAAATCGTTGCGATCAGCACCTGTGTAATTGGTGAAGACGAACCGCAAACCGAGTCTCTGCTGTCTGCCCAACATTACGCTCAGAGTATCGACCTTCAAGGCAAGTTAGTTCTGCCAGGTTTGATCGACTGCCACACTCATCTTATTTACGCGGGCAATCGTGCCAACGAATTTGAAATGCGCTTAAACGGCGTGCCATATCAAGAAATTTCCAAACAAGGCGGTGGGATACTTTCAACGGTGCATGCGACGCGTTCAGCAACCGAAGCGCAATTAGTTGAGTTAGCGTTGCCACGTTTAGACGGGCTACTCGCGAGCGGCGTCACTTCTGTCGAAGTGAAATCAGGCTACGGATTGACACTGAATGATGAAGTAAAAATGCTCCGTGCAGCCAAAATGCTTGAACAAGAGCGTAAAGTTAAAATCACCACTACACTTCTTGCCGCTCACGCCATTCCGCCGGAGTTTCAAGGCCGTGCAGATGACTATATTGAGCACATTTGTCAGGACATAATCCCTGTCGTCGCAAAGGAAGAGTTAGCCACGAGTGTCGATGTGTTTTGTGAATCGATTGGCTTCAATCTTGAACAAACAGAAAAAGTGTTTATAGCTGCAAAACGCCACGGCTTAAAGGTTAAAGGGCATACAGAACAACTTTCGAATCTCGGTGGTACAGCCCTCACTGCGCAATACAACGGTTTGTCAGCGGATCACATCGAGTTTTTAGATGAGCAAGGTGTTAAAGCACTTGCTCGCTCAAACACTGTCGCCACTCTACTGCCTGGCGCTTTTTATTTTCTAAGAGAAACTCAGTTACCACCGATTGAGTTGTTGAGAGAGCATAACGTGCCGATGGCAATTGCTACGGACGTCAACCCAGGTACATCACCGTTTTCTGATCTCACACTCATGCTGAATATGGCGTGCACACTATTTCGCCTTACACCGCAAGAAGCACTGCGTGGTGTAACGCAACATGCAGCCAAAGCTCTGGGTTATCAAAACTCACGTGGCACCATCAAAGTAGGGTTTGATGCAGACTTCTCTATCTGGGATATCGAAAGCCCTGCTGATTTAAGCTATCAAGTCGGAGCAAAACGTCTGGTAGGTCGTATAGTAAATGGTGAATACATTTCACACGGAGGCCAATAATATGTCTCAATTCGACCTACACTCTCCCCTATTTCATTGGCAAGGCCGTCATGATGCCGAGGACGGCAAACTTGGTCAGCGAATTCATCACGTAGTTCAACGCCAGAAAGCAGATGAGTTGGGGGCCGTTGCAAGTGGCGTCTCATTACTGGGTTTTGCTACGGATGCTGGCGTAGCGAGAAACAAAGGACGCATTGGCGCGAAAAAAGCGCCAGACTTAATCCGACGAGCACTCGCTAATTTAGCATGGCACCAAGACGTCCCACTATATGACTTAGGCACCGTGGTGTGCGAAGACGACTTACTGGAAGAGAGCCAATCTCTATGTGCGGCAACCATTTCAAGCGCACTGCCTCATACGCCTGTCATCGTGTTAGGTGGCGGGCATGAGATTGCGTGGGCCTCGTTTTCCGGCTTAGCGGAGTATTTTAAAGCGCACTATCCAGAGAAGAAGCCTAAAATCGGCATTATCAATTTCGATGCGCATTTCGATTTACGCGCATTCGAGAGCAGCATCGCCGACATCAAACCAAGCTCTGGCACTCCCTTCAACCAAATTCATCATTTTTGCCAACGCAATGATTGGGACTTTCATTACGCTTGCATTGGCGTAAGCCGCAGTAGCAACACTAAAGCGCTGTTTGAAAAAGCAGATGCGTTAAATGTTTGGTATGTAGAAGACAATCAGCTTTGTTACCTAAACCACAGTTATCACTTAACTCAGCTTCAACATTTTATTGACGACTGTGATTACCTCTATTTGACCATTGATCTGGATGTATTTCCTGCGGCAACAGCACCTGGGGTCAGCGCCCCTGCGGCTCGAGGAGTAAGTTACGACACAATTGCACCATTTTTAGATCGAATTCTTCATTACAAAAATAAGCTCATGCTGGCTGATATCGCCGAATACAACCCTAATTATGACGTCGATAGTCAAACTGCACGCTTAGCTGCCCGTTTGTGTTGGGATATCGCCAACGCGATGGCGGAAAAACAACACAAACCATAACGCATCCTAGATGCCACTTATTATTACGACCAAGCAAGTACTTGGTCATCACGAGAAACTAAAGGAGTCTGAAATGACACAGCGCCAGGGACAAGATCCACGACTTGATACAAGCAGAACAATTCGTGCACCTCACGGAGATAAACTGCGCGCAAAATCTTGGCTAACCGAAGCCCCTCTTCGTATGCTGATGAACAACCTCGATCCTGATGTTGCAGAACATCCACATTCGCTGGTTGTATATGGCGGCATTGGCCGTGCGGCACGAAACTGGGAATGTTACGACAAGATTGTTGAAGTACTTGAAAGACTCGAAGATGACCAAACGCTTTTAGTTCAATCAGGCAAGCCTGTTGGTGTTTTCCCTACCCATAAAAACGCCCCACGCGTGCTTATCGCAAACTCAAACCTCGTTCCTCATTGGGCAAACTGGGAACACTTCAACGAGCTCGATAAACAAGGCTTGATGATGTACGGCCAAATGACCGCTGGCAGCTGGATATACATTGGCTCACAAGGCATCGTCCAAGGCACATACGAAACATTCGTATCTGTTGCGAAAAAGCACTTTGACGGCGAAGCAAAAGGCCGATGGATTCTAACTGGCGGTCTTGGTGGTATGGGTGGTGCTCAGCCTCTAGCTGGTACGATGGCGGGCTTCTCCATGATTGCGGTAGAGTGTGATGAATCGCGTATCGATTACCGCCTACGTACAGGCTATGTCGATAAGAAAGCGACATCTTTAGATGAAGCGCTTGCTATCATCAAAGAATCGGACACACCAATATCGGTTGGTCTACTAGGTAATGCAGCAGACGTTTTCTCTGAGTTGGTAGAACGTAATATCACGCCTGATGTAGTAACAGACCAAACATCTGCACACGACCCGCTCAATGGCTACTTACCACAAGGCTGGAGCATGTCTCACGCTGCAGAAATGCGTTTGCAAGATGAAGCAATGGTTGTTAAAGCAGCCAAAAAATCCATGGCAGTGCAAGTTCAAGCCATGTTAGAGCTACAAAATCGCGGCGCCGCAACACTCGACTACGGTAACAACATCCGCCAGATGGCCTTGGAAGAAGGCGTAGAAAACGCATTTGATTTCCCTGGCTTCGTTCCAGCCTACATTCGCCCTCTATTCTGCGAAGGTATTGGTCCTTTCCGCTGGGCCGCTCTCTCTGGCGATCCTGAGGACATCTATAAAACCGACCAAAAAGTAAAAGAGCTAATTCCAGATAATCCGCACTTACATAACTGGCTAGATATGGCTCGCGAGCGCATCCAGTTCCAAGGTTTACCTGCGCGTATTTGCTGGGTTGGTCTAAAAGATCGTGAGCGTCTTGGTCAAGCATTCAACGAAATGGTGAAAAATGGCGAACTTAAGGCGCCTGTTGTCATTGGTCGTGACCACTTAGACTCTGGCTCCGTAGCAAGCCCGAACCGAGAAACAGAAGGCATGATGGACGGTTCTGACGCCGTATCAGACTGGCCACTATTAAACGCACTACTCAATACGGCGGGCGGCGCAACTTGGGTTTCACTGCACCACGGTGGTGGCGTAGGTATGGGCTTCTCGCAACACTCAGGTATGGTTATCTGCTGTGACGGCAGTGAAGATGCCTCAAAACGTATTGCCCGCGTGCTGCATAACGACCCAGCAACAGGCGTGATGCGTCATGCTGATGCGGGATACGATATTGCTAAACAATGTGCAGCAGAGCAAGGGCTAGATTTGCCAATGCTCAACGAAGAACTGAAGAAGCTCAAGTAAGGATGAAAGAGATGTTAAATTTAACGCTAAAGCCAGGTCATATTAGCTTAAACGAACTACGCCAAGTGAGCCGTTCACCAGTCAACCTTACTTTGGATCCTGAAGCCATTCCGGCCATTGAAGAAAGCACGCAAGTCGTGGATCGTGTCATCGCGGAAGATAGAACGGTTTACGGAATTAACACTGGTTTTGGTCTATTGGCTAACACACGAATAGCACCAGAAGATTTAGAAACTCTGCAACGCAGTATCGTTCTTTCTCATGCGGCAGGTATCGGTGAGTTTATGTCAGACGAAACGGTTCGTCTGATGATGGTATTGAAAATCAATAGTCTGTCTCGTGGTTTTTCTGGTATTCGCCTAAAAGTCATTAATATGCTGACCGACCTAGTTAACGCACAAGTTTACCCTTGTGTACCTAAAAAGGGCTCTGTCGGCGCATCAGGTGACTTAGCTCCTCTGGCCCATATGAGCACAGTATTACTAGGTGAAGGACAAGCTCGTCACAACGGTAACATCATTTCTGGGCAAGAAGCGTTAAAAATCGCAGGTCTAGAACCCATAACTCTGGCGCCGAAAGAAGGCTTAGCGCTGCTAAATGGTACCCAGGCATCAACAGCGTTCGCATTAGAAGGTCTGTTTATCGCGGAAGATCTTTTCGCTTCGGCTACAGTATGTGGCGCAATGTCTGTCGAAGCCGCTCTCGGCAGCCGACGTCCATTCGATCCACGCATTCACCGTGTACGTGGTCATCGCAGCCAAATGGACGCAGCACTGGCCTACCGTCATCTATTGGATACATCAAGTGACATTGGTGATTCGCATACTAACTGTGAAAAAGTGCAAGACCCGTATTCGTTGCGCTGTCAGCCTCAAGTAATGGGGGCGTGTTTGCAGCAAATCCGCAACGCTGCAGAAGTATTGCAAGTAGAAGCAAACTCCGTATCAGATAACCCGTTGGTGTTTGCTGAAGATGACGACATTATCTCTGGCGGTAACTTCCACGCTGAGCCTGTTGCAATGGCAGCTGACAACCTAGCACTGGCGATTGCTGAGATCGGCAGCCTGTCTGAACGTCGTATGGCATTGCTTATCGATAGCGCATTATCAAAATTACCACCGTTCTTAGTTGATAATGGCGGTGTGAACTCTGGTTTCATGATTGCCCAAGTCACCTCTGCTGCGCTAGCAAGCGAAAACAAAACGCTCGCTCACCCAGCGTCAGTAGACAGCTTGCCAACATCAGCAAACCAAGAAGATCACGTTTCAATGGCAACCTTCGCGGCTCGCAGATTGAAAGAAATGGGAGAAAATACTCGCGGCATTCTGGCGGTCGAATACCTCTCAGCAGCACAAGGCCTAGACTTTAGAGCACCAAACAAGTCTTCTGAGCGTATCGAGATTGCCAAACAAATGTTGCGTGAAAAAGTATCGTTCTACGATAAAGATCGCTACTTTGCGCCGGACATTGAACAGGCCAATACTCTGCTTAAGCTGGCTATCCACAACACGCTCATGCCAGAGAGCCTGTTACCAAGTGTTCAGTAATCCAGCATTACCAGCACTTAATCTAAAAACCGGATGATAATTTGAAGGCTCCACGTTTAGCGTGGAGCTTTTTTATCTCCTCATTAAACGTATTCCCAGCGATCTTTATGAACACTTGCATATTGTTATTGCTATACTTTTAAAAATAGCCGACGTAATAAAGTCGCTGTTTATTGCTCTCACAAATAAAAGCGTTGCTAAAGTATGCGTTTTTAACGATTTATCCGCCGAAATAGTGTCTTATTGTTAGGATACGGTGAAGTTTTCACTGGATGGACCATTGCTACGCAGATATTCGCATATAATCCCACACAGTTTTGGTTACTACGTAAAAATTATGTTTCTAACACCTTATTTTTCAAACACTAATCACCAGTTTCAGTTCACTCGCGAACAAGCAAGCCACTTTGCAAAACGTGTCGCAGGTGACTACAACCCAATCCACGATGAAGACAACAAACGCTTTTGTGTCCCTGGGGATTTACTTTTCGCTGTGCTTCTTAGTAAAGAAGGCGTCAGCCAAAAGATGCGTTTTAACTTCTCTGGCATGGTAAACGATGGTGTAGCACTTCATATTGAAAATAAGTGTGAAAAAGAAAGCGCCGTTGTTGACGAGGCTGGTAAAGAATACTTACACATGTCCCGTGAAGGTGAGACTAACCACGATCCCGCATTTATTGAGCATGTCGTAACAAATTACGTGCAATTCTCTGGCATGAACTTCCCTCACATCATGGTTCCTCTTATGGAAGAGAAGCAAATGATGATCAACTGCCAACGTCCATTGGTTATTTATGAAAGCATGGAAGTTGAATTTTCACGCTTAGACCTTACGCATCCTGAAGTGGATTTCACTGGCGCAACGTTCGACGTGGAAGGCAAACGTGGGGTAGTCACCTTAAACTTTGCGTTCAAAGAAGACGGTGAAGTCGTTGGCAAAGGCATCAAGCGCATGGTTGCAAGCGGCTTGAAGCCATATGACCAAGAAGCGGTTGATGACCTTGTACGCCGTTTCAATGAACGTAAGGATGCATTCCTAGCAAAGTTCGTTAAGGCAGCCTAATCGACTGCCCTATCAGAAGCGCTCAAAAAAAGTGTTTACTAAAAGAAAGCCCAACGTCGATCGTTGGGCTTTCTTTTTACTTCTTATCCAAAATGAAACCGAACTCGACGCTCAAATCCAGCGGCGGACGTGGTTTTTATAATCCACATACTCTTCACCAAACAATCGCTCTAGAACACGTTCCTCTGGCTTGATTTGAAATCGATTCATATAACTGACAAATACAACGCTACAAAGCACCACAGTCAAGTGCTGCCACCACAAACCAATTGCAATGATTAGAAGCAGTAGCGCCATATACATCGGGTTGCGCGAAAAAGAAAATACGCCAGTTCTCACCACGGAAGAGGCCGTATCAGGCTTTACAGGGTTAACCGTCGTTTTTACTTTATGGAATTCATACACACCAGCAATGCCCATATAACCAGAGAGCAAAGTTAACCCGCCAACCACAACCTCGACAAAGGGCACGCTAATATTCAGGCTCGGCACCAGAACTGTCAGTCCATACATGAGTAGTATGACCAACAAAAACACCGCAACAGGTGGGACTTTGAGTTCAAGTTTTCTCAAGGTTCATATCCTTTGAAATTGTTGTATGTGACTTCTAAAAAAGCCCAGTAAAACTGGGCTTAATTTGATGTGATTATATCAAAGTTAACAGCGCCTGAACGGGATGTTTGGGCTTTGTTCCTTCAAAGCGTTTCACTTGGCTGCGGCAAGAGTAGCCAGTAATCAAACATCTCTCGTTATCTAACTTATCTAAGCTTGGCTTCCAGCTTAAATTGTAAATGTCTTTCGACATCGACAACTTATCGACCTCGTGACCAAACGTACCCGCCATACCACAACAACCAACAGGAACCGTATTTAAAACTGCACCAAAGTGAGCAAAAATAGCGCCCCACTCTTTTTCCGCATTCGGCATTTTGGTTTTTTCAGTACAGTGCGCAAACAGATACCAAGGTTCCTGCGCCTTATGCTCTCCGCTTTCAAACGCTTCTAGTCTTGGGTAAAGCCATTCGTGGGCCGTTAGTACATCGAAATCACCTCGCTTACTGCCAAGTACTTCAGCGTATTCATCTCGATAACACAGCACCAATGCAGGATCGACACCAACTAAAGGAATATCCAGATCCGCTACCATCGCCAAAAACTTCGCGGTATCGGCTGCTGTATCCTTAAACTGACGTAAAAACCCTTTAATGTGTTGTGCTTTACCATTCGGCTTAAATGGCAGAAGCACCGGATGCATGCCCAGCTTTTTCAATAATTTAACGAAGTCTTCTACGACATCGGCGTCGTAGTAGCTAGTGAATGGGTCTTGAACAATTAAAACATGCTTGCTCTTTTCAGACGAAGACAAACCGCTGAGCGCTTGCAGATCATAAGGCGTTGTCAGCGACTCTACTCGTTGTTTCAATGTAGGTACTGATAACAACGGCGCATCGACATACCCAACTGTTGAAGCCGTTAAGCTCTTGACCCACGACTGCTTCAAAACACCGTTTACGACACCTGGCGCTTTCGCCATCATCGGCAGCATAGTCTCTATGTTCGCAACCAGATAATCTTTTGCTGGACGTTGGTAACGAGAGTGATAAATGTTTAAAAAGCGTGAGCGGAAGCTCGGAACGTCGACTTTGATCGGACACTGGCTCGCACACGCTTTACACGCTAAACAACCATTCATCGCTTCATACACTTCGTGGGAGAAATCGTATTCGTGACGACGATTGATAGAATGACGTACACGGTCAATCATGGTTTTGATTGATGTTTTGTTTTCTAGTGTTTGCTTTTCTAAGTCAAGGATATCAATGCCTTGTTCAGTGAGCTGACGCAACCACTCGCGAACCAAACCCGCACGACCTTTCGGTGAATGACGACGATCGGCTGTTACTTTCATCGATGGACACATTGGCGAGCTGGTATCGTAGTTAAAACACAAACCGTTACCGTTACACTCCATCGCTTGCTTAAAGCTGTCACGTACTTGAACGTCAATCTGACGGTCATAGTAACCACGTTTTGTATCAGTGACTTTTACTAACTCTGCATCACTATCAAGCGGCGTACAGATTTTGCCCGGGTTCATTTTGTTGTGTGGATCGAATGCCGCCTTCACACGTCTCAGCTCAGTAAACAACTCATCACCGAAAAACTCAGGGCCATATTCTGAACGGAAACCTTTGCCGTGTTCACCCCACATCAAACCGCCGTATTTCGCCACCAGCTTAACCACTTCATCAGAAACTTCGTGCATCAATGCTTCTTGGTGCGGGTCACACAAATCCAACGCAGGACGTACGTGAAGCACCCCGGCATCGACGTGACCAAACATGCCGTAATTCAGAGACTTGCTGTCTAACAGCTCTCGAAACTCTACAATGAAGTCCGCCAGGTTTTCTGGTGGCACACAGGTATCTTCAGCGAATGCGACCGGTTTAGCGCGGCCTTTTGCTGCGCCTAACAAACCCACCGCTTTTTTACGCATGTTGTAAATACGCCCGATACTCGCTACATCGTTACAGACTTGGTAACCGATGATGCCCGCTTCTTCTGTTTCCAACATGGTATCGAGCTTGGCGGTCAGCGCTGCAACCTGCGCAGCAACTTCTTCTTCGTCCTGACCTGCATATTCCACCATATTGATGCCAAGCATCTCTTTATTTGGAACATCGGTAAGCAAATCACTCACGGTGTGCCAGACGATATCTTGCTTCGCGAGATTAAGCACTTTCGAGTCAACGGTTTCTACAGATAGCGCTTTCGCTTCGACCATCAACGGTGCATTACGGAGCGCAGAGTCAAAGCTGTTGTATTTAACGTTAACCAAAGTACGTGCTTTCGGAATTGGCGTCAGATTTAGCTTCGCTTCGGTAATAAATGCCAATGAACCTTCCGCGCCACACAGCACTCGTGTGATGTCGAAACGGTCATCGTCTTCATTCAAGGCATTTTTTAAATCGTACCCCGTTAAAAAGCGGTTGAGCGGAGGAAATTTATCCACGATCTGCTGGCGTTTTTCACGACATACGGATTCCGTTACTCGTAGCGCCTTGGCAGCAAACTCGCCTTCTTCGGGGTAGCCGTTGGACAGATCTGATTCTAAAACTGAGCCATCAGCAAACACCGCTTGTAGCGACAAAACATGATCGGATGTTTTTCCGTATTTCAGAGAACCTTGACCAGAAGCATCAGTGTTGACCATACCGCCAATCGTGGCACGGTTACTAGTTGATAAGTCCGGAGAGAAGAAGTAACCGTAAGGGCGAACCGCATCATTTAACTGATCTTTCACTACACCAGTTTGTACACGAACCCAGCCTTCTTTCTCATTAATCTCAAGCACTTTGTTCATGTGACGAGACATATCCACCACAATACCTTTGGTTAGCGACTGACCATTGGTCCCTGTGCCGCCACCACGAGGTGAAAAGGTGATTCGTTCGTACTTTTCTTTATTGCTCAGTTTCCCGAGGAGAGAAACATCTTCTGTCGTTTTAGGATGGACGACTGCCTGAGGAAGTTGCTGGTAAACACTGTTGTCAGTGGCAACCGCTAGTCGGCTTGAATATTGGCTTTCGATATCACCAGTGAATCCGGCGTGCTCAAGCTCTTTCAGAAAACTAAGAACAAGAGGATCGACATCAGTTTGCGAGTGTAATCTTGGTAACATTTGCTTCCTGCCCCTACGACGCTGAATCCGATCAGCTGCGGGTTATGTAATTATTTGCTCACTTCTCATACAAGTTGGCGTTCAGCGAAACAAAACACCACAAAAGAGTAAGTGAAGTAATATTCTTTGAATTTCGTCACTTTACAACATTTAAAAAGACGAGCAAATCAGAATCTCGATACAATAATTAAACTTATGCTTTATTTTTTCACGCTTGATGCCTTACATTGGGGAACGAATCGCGTTTCTAGATGAGTTTTCAGAATGAAAAAAAATAAAATTGTGACCACTGAAGATATCCTTCTCAAACTTTGCCAGTCTGTTTCTGGCGTCCTAACTTCGGCGACATCTTCTCAAGTAAATTACTCTGCAATGGTGCAAAAAATCCACAAGACTAGCCTCAAGCCAGATTTTGGCTGTTTTGTTCTGTTTGATGGCGGGTTTACCGGGCTGGTCGTAATTAATTTTACGGCAAAAGCCGCATTAGAGATCTACACCAACTACATGCGTAATATGGGTATGCCAGAAGAAGAACTGGCAATATCTCATACTTCTGACGAGGTGGGAGATGTTCTGGGTGAGCTAATGAACCAACTGGTTGGAGATTTCACCAATAAAATTCGTAAAGAGCTGCAAACGAACATCACACAAAACCAGCCAAAAATGATGGCGCTGAATAAGCAAGTCATCTTACAAGTGGATACCAACCTTGACCGCCCTCAAGCTCGCCGAGTGACGTTCTCCACCGAAAATAACAACATTTTCTACCTAGAGTTGGCGATGGACAAAACTGAGTTCATCCAACTAGAAGAGTTTGAAATCGCAGAAGACGAAAATCCAGACGATATTTTAGAAGCAACACGTAAAGATATGGCTGAGAAAGAATCTAAATCGTCGAGTTCAAACGATGACGCCGATGATTTACTCAACCAGCTCGGATTGTAATTCCAACTAATCTTAATGAAGAATGGCTTCTTAGACACAAGTACGACTTCATACTGATTATGACGAACTAAAACGCCTAGCCTCGCCTTCCGCGGGGCTTCTTTTTATGTCCATAAACCACCTTCACTCCCACCTTGTATTTCGTTTTTATGTCAAAAAAGGTAATATGTCTGACTTCATAAATTTTTTGCTTTCGTTACTGGTTGTCGATGGATAAACAAAAAGCTCTGAAAAAAATCGCCAAGTGCTTAGAACTGGGCAATTCCGCTAATGTTAATGAGGCTGCCAATGCTATCAAAATGGCACATCGCCTCATGCTCAAATATGGTCTGGATAAGGACGATATTGAGTTTATCAGAATGGGGAAAACACAGTCTTCCCACCTACTACCAGCGAATATCAGTTCTACCATATTGCGAGTGATTCGCGGCATTAACACTAAATTCGGTGTTGAAGCGGTGTTGTTGAATCACAAAGGGCTCAAACGTGTCGAGTTTATCGGTGAAGCAGATCGCGCGATTTTTGCTGCATTTGCTTTCGATATTATTTATCGCGAGATGAACGAAAGTACCGGACAATTCCGAAATAGCTTCGCAGGTACGGGTACCTCTTCTCAAGAAGTGACTCGCCGCGTGAACTCATTTGTATCTGGCTGGGTAGAGGGTGCGATAGAGAAACTTCCAGTCATTTCTCCAGACGAAGAGTCGGCCAACAAAATCAATGATTATATTGATAAAGAATTCCAAAACATTGACCGCGAAACCTTCAAGAAGCAACTGAAAGAAGCGATGAAAAACCTAACCGAAGACTACGAAGTGGGCTTGAAAAAAGGTAGAAGAGTCTCCGTTAACCGTGGTGTTGGCGGCGAGCAAGCGCGTAAAATGTTGGGCAATCCATCGAAATAACCAGAGCAGCAATTGATTGACGTAGGTTCCAATATTCCAATGTTATTGGGACCTACTTTTTGAAGTTGTGATAGTAACGATAAGAATTTTCTTACAGAAACTCTTATCAATCTTACTTTCTCATAACAAATATCAATGCTTACTTATTCATAATTTGCATCCCATTATGAGGCATGGTTTCGCCTCAGTTTTATACGGAGATTTTCCCTTGAAAAAGATGCCTATTGCACTAGCTCTAGTGCTAGCTCTTACTGGCTGTCAAGCCACTCAACGCCAAAATGCAACAACGGGTGAATACGAAACTAACTCAACCACGCAAGGCGCGCTTATTGGTGCTATCGCTGGTGCAGCAATCGGTCTAGCAACGGGCGATGACGCTAAAGAACGCCGTCAGCATGCACTCATTGGTGCGGCCGCAGGCGGAGCGACTGGCGCTGGCGTTGGTTACTACTTTGACCAACAAGAAGCAGAATTGCGTCGCGCTTTGCTAAACTCTGGTGTACAGGTTCAGCGTGTTGGTGAGAACCAGCTTTTACTGCGTATGGAAAATGGTATCGGCTTCTCTTCAAGCTCTTACCAGCTTGATGCTAGCATTCATAATACGCTACGCGGTGTTGCTCGCATCTTGGTTGAATACCCAGATACCAGCCTTGTTATCGACGGTTACACTGATAGCACGGGCAGTGAGTCATACAACCAAACGTTGTCTGAGCGTCGTGCAGAGTCCGTACGTCAATTCCTAGTATCTCAAAACGTTGCACCTGGTCGTGCAATTGCACGTGGCTACGGCGAACGTAACCCAATTTGCTCAAACCAAACTTCTGAAGGTCGTGCGTGCAACCGTCGTGTTGAAATCCAGATCTTGCCACTGAAGTAATTTGGTTGCACCATAGCGGTAATAATAAAAAATTACCGGAGCAGGCCTAACCATAATCGTTAGGCCTGACATATCAATGTCTGTCAAAACGTCTGCCCTACTCTGCTTATTTAGCCTCAGCTTTTCTGGTTACTCGCTTGCCTCTCAAGCTCCAAATGACCCCATAGAACAATACGAGTACGCACAACAATTATTGGCATCAAACAAAGCTGAAGCCTCAACAGAAACACGCTACTGGCTAGAGCAATCCGCCAACCAAGGTTACCTCCCTGCGCAAAAACAGCTCGCGAACGACTTTGCTGAGGGGATATATGGCGAAAAGAATGAAACACAAGCATTATATTGGCTAACCTCTATCGCACTCAATGACCCAACCGATCGTGGCTTTCTTCTCGCCGATTTTATTCAGCGCAATCCAGATAAGGTCACAACTTCTCAATTGACTGAAGCCTTGTTTCGAATGGCTTCTCAGCATAATCCAGCAGCAGAACAAGCTTATAATCAACTGTTAGAGCAGCGCTTCAACCAACTGCGAGCTAAGCAAGTCTCGCAAATAAAGTCGCTCGATAAAAAGGCTGAGCAAACACTAGAAGAGAAAAGCACAGTTGCAAACCCCAAAGTAGAACACTCGCAGTTTCTATGGCTGATTTGGCTAGCGGCGATACTCATCATCTGCGGCTTAAGTTTTCTCGTGATCAAGAAACTTAAGCAGAATAGAAAAGCGCGTGAAGCCAAAGAGGAAAGCCAAAATCAACGAATGGCGGAAAAAATAAAAGAGCTAGAGTTTACGAACAAGCAACTGAAGCGTCAGTTAGAGAAAGTATTCAGAGAATTTAAGAAATCCAAAACTCAGGCAGAAAACCATAAGCTAAGCGTCGCGTGTGCTATGTTTGGCTACACACCACAAACCATCCCTGATTTACAAGCAATCAAGCTACGCTATAGACAGCTATCAAAGCTTTATCATCCGGACACAAGAGGCAGTGAAGAAGAAATGAAGCGACTCAATCATGCCTTTAAGCTTGTCTCACAAAATGTTACAAAACAGTAAAAATCGGTAAAGATACTTTGGCTAGCATGCTTTTAGACCCATATAATCAAGCGCCGCAATCGATCTCCCTCTCAAACAAATTAACAGACATTTAACTTAAGTCTCGCTTTTATGCCATAATGCTCAGCGCAAAATAACACCTAACGACTCAAATTAATCTAGGTGGGGAGAAAATCAATGTTCACTGAAGAAGGCACCTGTGATTGGTGTAAAAAACCTAGTCTTGTAACTCGTCACGATTATTTAGATGGCAAGCACCATTACTCATGTAAAGCTTGTTACGACATGGCAAAAATCGACGTGCGCCTATTTAACCAAGGCGAATTGCAAATGCGCGAACGCTTGCAACGAGCGAGCTAAGCAAGACGGAATCAACGGAACTGATTTTCAAAGGCGCCTTTTAAGGCGCTTTTTTGATCGGCCAAGCCCTATTTCCAATCTCTATCTCGTATTCCCTCCTATCCTACATAGCATGTCGCATCGGTTATCAGCCCCTCTCCTACTGTATACAAACCACTGTCCGTGAAACAACACCTGTATATACAGTAGTGAACCCCTGTATGTATCTCGTCCAATCTTCTACTCATCTCACATTTTTAAATTGATGTTAGACATATCAGAAATAAAAAATAACCAAATAAATTCAAATACTTAAAATATAAACCTTTTATTTTCTTCTCAAGAAACCGCAAATAACTTTTGAGAAACGGGTTGATCAGGTCGCCAAAACAAACTACTGTATACGCATACAGCATGTATAAAGGAACAGTAAGATGCAGTTACAAAGTCAATCTCATACATACTCTCATTACAACGTATTGGCACAAGCAACTCAGCCCATGGCCGTTTCGGATCAGCTTCTATCTAAGCTGGCTGTTTTATCGCAACAGAAACAATGGATTTTGTTTACAGCAGACTGCCCTCGCCCAGACTTTGAACAACTCACTGCTTCTAATATTTGCTGTAAAAACGTTATTCAAATGAAGCCTTCTCAACAGCTTTCAGAAGTCGAGATCGTGATCAAAGCCATCCGATCAGGTAATGCCAGTGCTGTTGTAGCATCAAATGAAATTGCACTTATGAATCAATCTATGTTGCGCGACATGGCGCAGCGCTATCAGTGTGAAGTCTTTTTCGTCGAAGGCAGAGTTAATAAGTACCACTAATAAGTTCGACGTTATCCATCATGCATCTCGCCTCCTTTTTAAGGGGGGCATTTTTTGTATTAAAGAAAACAAGCAAACGTTTGCTTTTTCTCTGGCGAGTTAAAATAGTTCTGGTATGATGCCCACATTCGATTTATTCAGCGCCCAAACTTTGCTGAATATCTTCTCTTTCTGACGTTTGATTAAGATGATAGGAATGTCGCAATGAGCCTTGCTAATCAAGTACTTGCCGTCAATGACGACCTGCCAATTCGCACCCATAAACCCGTTCATAGTGGAAAAGTTCGTTCAGTTTACTGGTTAACTGAAGAAGACAGTGCCCGACTGATCAAAGAAAAAGGATACGATGTTGCTCCAGATGCGCCTTTGGCTATCATGGTAATTAGCGACCGAATCTCTGCATTCGATTGTATTTGGCATGCTGAAGGTGGTCTTAATGGTGTACCGGGTAAAGGGGCTGCGCTTAATGCGATTTCTAATCACTGGTTCAAACTGTTCAAAGAAAATGGCTTAGCAGATAGCCATATTCTAGACATTCCTCACCCTTTTGTTTGGATTGTACAAAAAGCCAAACCGGTAAAAATCGAAGCCATCTGCCGCAAATACATCACGGGTTCGATGTGGCGCGCTTACGCAAATGGCGAGCGCGAGTTTTGTGGAATCCAACTTCCTGAAGGGTTAGGAAAAGACAAAGCACTGCCAGAGTTGCTCATGACCCCATCCACAAAAGGCATTCTAAAAGGCATTCCCGGTGTGCCAGAAGCGGACGACGTGAATATTACTCGTCAAAACATCGTAGACAACTACGAAGCATTTAACTTCTCAAGTGCCGACGATATCGCACTCTACGAAAAACTGCTGAAAGAAGGCTTTAACGTTATCAGCCAAGCGTTAGAAGAAATCGACCAAATCTTTGTCGATACCAAATTCGAATTTGGTTATGTTCATGATGCCGCTGGCAATGAAAAGCTGATTTACATGGATGAAGTGGGTACACCAGACTCGTCTCGTATATGGGATGCTAAAGAGTACCAAGCAGGTCACATCGTAGAGAACTCAAAAGAAGGTTTCCGCCAGTTCCTACTTAACCACTTCCCTGACCCAGATATCTTGCTAAACAAAGAACGTATGCCAGAGCGCGAAGCACTCGCTCGTGATAATGCTTTACCCGTCGAATCTTTGATGGCGATTTCGAGCACCTACATTGGTATTGCCGAGAAGATTACAGGCAAGCCGATTCATTTGAGTGAGAATCCGAAAGCGGAAATCATCGAAGTTCTGAGCAAAGAATACGGATTGATTGACTAGCACTGTCGCTAGATTGCTAAACGCTTTCCAATAAAAAGTCCGCACTAGCTTGCGGACTTTTTTCGTATTAGGCTCAGTTTAGCCGATATTTAACGTAGTGCCATCTGTTGTAGAGGCTGACTTAGTCGTCACCTGATATGTTTTGTCTTTAATCGTTGATACGAAATACCAGGTCGACTCTGCCTTGTCGGGCGTAAAAGTAACGCGCATAAAGCCACGCTGTTTGATGTCTGCCCACTGTAATTCTGACACTAAGTGCGGCAACGTGTATTCCATTTGAGCGATCGCAACAGGATCTAACGCTAGGTAGGCCTCTAGCCCAGGGGAACTCACCGAGCTAGTTGCAAACTCTATCCCGATAGGATGCTTAGATACGTCTTTCAGCTCACTTGCCCATGCGTTGTGCGTATCTCCTGCCAAGCAGACAAAGTTACCACTGTTGGCTTTGGCCAGTTGATAAACTTTCTCTCGCTCAACGTAGTAACCATCCCATGCATCTAGGTTATATGGCAAAGCAATGGTATCTGAACTTGGGTCAGAGAGGTAACCCGTAAGCGCAGAGTTTACCGCTAATAACGCCTCTGTTTTTTGGTCTTCAGTGGCAGTAAACAATTGAAACATCGCGGTCATAACCGAACTTGGCAACTCCATACGAGACATTAACACTTGTTGCCCTAGCACATTCCAAGTTGCGTCGTGCGTACTGAACGCATCCATCAGCCAAGCGAGTTGGTCAGCGCCTAACAGTTCTCGGTCTTGACTGCGCGACTGAGCAACTAAACCGCCAATAGCTTCCATCGTTGGTGAGCTGAGCGAGAAATAATCCAACGGTTTATCACGCCCCACAAGTCGCGTGTCGAGCATCATCAAATTGACTAAACTTCCAAACGAAAACTGACGGTAAATCAGCATGTTTGAGAAAGTATTTTCACGAACGGGCAACCATTCTGTCCACGCGGCAGCCGCAGCTGCACGACGATCATTAAAGCTGCCTTCCTCTTCTTGATGGTTTTCCGCACCATTTTTCCAACTATCATTTGCAAGCTCATGGTCATCCCAGACTGCAATCATTGGTAGGCTCGCATGTAACGCTTGCAGATCAGCATCTTGGCGATATTGCGCATACCGTTTTCGGTAATCATCTAAGGTAATGCATTCAGTGCCTTTGCTTGGCTCTCGCCCTAGTGCCTCAGCATCTTCACTAGCGTAGCCACCAGCACCATACTCATAAATGTAATCACCGAGATGAAGCACCACATCAAACGGGTCTTGTTCATGTTGATTTAAGATCTCTCGATACACATGGAAATAGCCTGCAGGATAGTTTGCACAAGAAACAACAGCCATGGATGCCTTTTCTACACCATCCTCTGGTAATGTTTGAGTTTGCCCGACTTCGCTAGTGACATCTCCAACCATGAATCGATAGTAGTAGCGAGAATTTGCGTTGAGATTTTGAACATCGACTTTTACCGTGAAATCTCGGCTCGTGTCTGTGGCAAAAGTGCCACTTTGCACGATATCAGTAAAATTTTCGTTAGATGAAACTTGCCAGCTTACATCTGCGTAGCTTGCTGAGGTCGTAACACGAGTCCAAATGATTACTTGTGTTTGAGTAGGATCTCCACTCGCCACTCCGTGCTCAAAGGTAACCGCAACAGATTCACTAGCATCGCTACCACAGCCCACCAGCCCGGTAACAATCGCCGTTGAAGAGGCAGCTTTCATAAAGTCTCGACGAGACAAAGACATATTGACTTCCTTTCTTATTGTGTTTGTTTTTATGCCCAAATGACGTGGTGACTCAATCATCCTTGTGTGCCAATAAGGGACGTTAATTCGAACTTACAGTACCAACCACTTAGTCGGTAATTTGTCCTAAAAACACAAAGTTAGAAGCTAGTTATGACAATTGCATTTCCAAACGTTACATTTTTGTTAATTTAAGTGCAAATGCTCTATATTCATCACACTTCTAAGACCTGTGACAAAAACCTCAAAATAAAAAAGCGACCTACTTTGAGGTCGCTTTTCATTGCACTATTGTTAAGTGGTACATTGATGAAGTGGAAATTCTCAGCCTAAAACTTGATGTTAAGGACATCTTGTTCTGACGTGTCCACCTTCAACTGACTGCGAGATTCTATGTACTCGATTTGCTGAACATCGAGCGAATATGGCATAACGACTCGCAATTCATTGATCCCTTCATGTTTAGCTAACTGGGTTAAGCGGACCAAATTGGATTCATCACTTTTACGAGAAGACATCGATTTTAATGCGGCATCCCACAACCGATCTTCAGGCTTGCTCAATTCCGCAATGTTCTGTTTCCACATCAAACCGAAAATAGGCGCGATGGTGGCAAATGCCTCTAAAAAGGTCCATTTTTTACTACCTGTCGCCCCTAAAAAGCTAGTGTAGTCGAATTCAATGCACGTCTTTCCTTGTTGATCCATTCTATGCCCCCGACACTCGAAAATGAGATATACCAAATATCGTTCAACTGTTTTGATATAGCAATGGGATATAAAACATTCGTCTTTTATGCACTAATTTACATGCAAAAGGAAATATTAAAACCAGCTTTGTAACAACTGATGTACAGCTTCGCCATATATAAGCATTCAATTGATTAATATTTCAATTAAGAAACTAAAAACAACACGTAAGTAACGCTATCAATATGAAATCATTATAGATTCACCAAAAAAATATCAATTCTTGTCACAACGTCATCCGCCTACCTACTTCACATCAATCACTCGACTGGCCTTTTTATACTGTATCTTCCAACCAGCCCAGCGTGGCAGCTCCCAACGCTTTGGATCCCCCTTACGGTTTCCCTCTCGATAAACGACCTGTACCAGCTTGCGAGACGCGTAATACTCAACATCCAGTTGGAGTTCTGGCAGCGAAAGTTCTAAAGGGTACTGCTCCGTGAAATCGTCGTATTCCCATTCTGGAACACCGTTAAATGTTAAGTCTTCCGGTTCAAACAACGCCATATCATCGACATTTTCAACGCCTAATGTTTCCAACTGATCCTTTAACCAGCTAGAAAATGTCAAGGAGGCCAAGTCGTTAACCTCTTCTCCTTCGACATTAAGGCCCAATGCGTTGTAGAGTTTCCAGTGTTGGATTTGTTGTTTTCTTTGAGAAGCAAAACCTGGTAACAGTGTCTCGTCTTCTATCATTTCGACAATAGACTGAACAGCAACATCACCTTGTAACGCTTGGTGTTCAGAACAGACTGTTCGCCCGGCGTAGACCAAATGCATTGTTGCTCTTGGCGTCTCTTCTTCATAATTCGTCTCACCTTGTTGCCACTCCCCAAATTCAAGTTCGCGTAACAACGTCAGCGGGATAGGCATCATGACCGATGCGAGGTTCAGTGTTTGCTTAACGCCTCGTCCTGGCACGCTATGGCTATCTAGCACGATGGCAGCTTCTTCTTTATCAGGAAAGCGGCTGTTACGCCCAACCAGCATCTCGACTACGCCATTTCCTAGAGCATCTCTTCGACGAGCTCGTCGGACAAACACAAGCTCAGGGTGCAATGAGGCGATGGAGAAAAAGAGCGCTTCACGTTTATATCGAGAGGCAACGTCAAGTTCCGGTAATTCAAATACTTCTCGCATTTGTTTCGCTAAACCTTGTGCCTCTTCGAGTGCGCTGGCATCAATGACAATGCCCGGAAATCGCTCCCCCCGAACCAAACGGATCAGCAAAGAGGCATCACATCCGTATGGCTCCTCTTGAGATAGAAGCTCAGCAACTTCACCACTTTGTCGCTGATAGAGCTGCGCAGGTACAGATAAGGCGGCAGCCAAATCAATCATTGCTTCCTTCTCTGGCTTCGCTTGAATTCTGGTAACGAGATCGGCAAACAGTGCATCAATGGGTAGTGGGTATACTTTTCTCCCGTGCTGCGTGACATTGCCATCCTCATCAATCGCTTCCATAGATAACAACGTCGAATGAGATGCCTCTAGCGACTTTGGAGGAATTGAGTCGAGAAAATCGAGTGTTGAAAGACGGTATCCACAACAAGCCGCTGTCAGCATGGGCTCGACGAGCTCTTCTCTGTGCAATTCTGGAGGCGTCACTAATTCTAAAGGCGCGTGTTCACCATATAGACGAATACAAGCCCCTTCAGCAACACGGCCCGCCCGCCCCATTCGCTGCGCGGCGCTGGCCTTAGAAATGTGGGTCAGCGTTAACGCTGTGCGACCGTTACGTTGAATGGTTCGACGCTCTAAGCCGCTATCAATGACAACTCGGATGTTAGGTATCGTTAAGGAGGTTTCCGCAACATTGGTTGCCAATACGACTTTTCGTTGTTTTTGCGTAGTTAACGCGCGGTGCCGTTCTTCATCACTAACCGAGGCATGAAGTTTGACCACCATGACATCGCCGCAACTTTGTAGCATCTGAGCACATTGGGTGATCTCTTTGCGTCCTGGGAGAAAAACGAGAATATCGCCATCTTCATCTTCCAATGCTTCTTTTACCGCTCTGACAACCTCTTGTGCACATCCCTTCTTATTCGGTAAATAACGGCTGTCTAAAGAACGATGTGTCACCGTGACTGGAAAGCAACGCCCTTCAGATCGCAGACGCTTCGCATTCAGGTAACGCGCTAGCTTTTCGCCCTCCAGCGTAGCGGAAGTGACGATCAACCGATGCTGATTTTCTTGCTTCAAAATTGCGGTTAATAGATCAATATCCCAGCGTCGCTCGTGAAATTCGTCCACTATCACGATATCGAAGCCTGCTAGCTTGTTTTCCGCAAACCAACGCAGTGCGACTCCCGGAGTCACAAATACAACTTCGGTTTTTTCATCAAAGTAGGCATGAAGCTTGATCGCGTAACCGACTTTGCGACCTATTGGCTCACCAGATTGCTCCGCAAGATATTCAGCCAACGAGGTACAAGCAATTCGACGTGGTTCAATAACCAGCACGCGTCCGTGTTTTGCCGCCCACATAGGCAAACGGGTAGATTTACCTGACCCGGTTTCGGCTTCCACCACGAGATGGTTTTGGTTCACATGTTGGTCAAACTCAGCTTGCAGGCTGTCGATAGGTAGTTGAAACATAGAAATTGGATTTGATTTGATGATGCAGAACATTATACCCAAGTAAAAAAATCCTGCTTTAGGTATCTCTAAACAACCAATATTGCCGATATTTTCGGCGGTATCTGAGTTTTTTTGCGACATTACATTGATGTGCATCAACGCATGTTTACAACTAAATGGTGAACCCGTTAAAATTTGGTGCGCATCCTTCAACCCTACATAAGGCACCCAATGAACAACGATAAACGCCCACTATATATTCCATATGCGGGTCCGGCTCTTTTAGCAACCCCTCTTTTGAACAAAGGCAGTGCATTCTCTGCTGAAGAACGTAGTTCATTCAACTTAGAAGGCTTGCTTCCAGAGTCTACCGAAACAATCCAAGAGCAGGTGGAACGTGCCTACCAGCAATACAAGAGTTTCGAAAGCGATATGGATAAGCACATTTATCTGCGTAATATCCAAGACACCAACGAAACACTGTATTACCGCCTAGTGCAAAACCACATTTCAGAGATGATGCCTATCATCTACACGCCAACTGTCGGCGCAGCATGTGAAAACTTCTCTAACATTTACCGCCGTGGTCGTGGTCTATTCATTTCATATCCGAACCGTGACCGTATTGACGACTTGCTGAATAATGCAGCAAACCACAACGTTAAAGTGATTGTTGTGACAGATGGTGAACGTATCCTTGGCTTGGGTGACCAAGGTATCGGCGGCATGGGCATTCCTATTGGTAAACTGTCACTTTATACCGCGTGTGGTGGTATCAGCCCTGCTTACACGCTACCAATCGTGCTTGATGTGGGTACGAATAACCCACAACGTTTAGCTGATCCGATGTACATGGGTTGGCGTCACCCTCGTATTACGGGTGCAGAATACGATGCATTTGTAGAAGAGTTTATCCAAGCAGTACAGCGCCGTTGGCCTGATGCCTTGATCCAGTTCGAAGACTTTGCTCAGAAAAATGCGATGCCTCTTCTTGAGCGTTACAAAGATCGCGTGTGCTGCTTCAATGATGATATTCAAGGCACGGCGGCCGTTACTGTTGGCTCTCTACTTGCCGCCTGTAAAGCAGCAGGCACTCAGCTGTCTAAACAGCGTATCACCTTCTTGGGCGCTGGCTCTGCTGGTTGCGGTATCGCAGAAGCGATCATCGCACAAATGGTATCGGAAGGGATTTCTGACGAGCAAGCTCGCTCACAAGTTTACATGGTTGACCGTTGGGGTCTGTTACAAGAAGGCATGCCTAACCTTCTTGATTTCCAACAACGCTTGGTGCAAAAGCATATCAATACGAAAGAGTGGGAAAATGAAGGAAATGGCTTCTCACTCCTCGATGTTATGCGTAACGCCAAACCAACGGTACTGATTGGTGTTTCTGGTGCTCCTGGCCTATTTAGCCAAGAAGTCATCGAAGAAATGCATAAACACTGTAAGCGTCCGATTGTCTTCCCACTGTCGAACCCAACAAGCCGCGTAGAAGCGACACCGAACGACATCATTCGTTGGACAAATGGTGAAGCACTGGTTGCAACAGGTAGCCCATTTGAGCCTGTGGTTCATGAAGGTCGCACTTACCCTATTGCCCAATGTAACAACAGCTACATCTTCCCTGGCATTGGCCTTGGTGTACTTGCTGTAAACGCAAAACGTGTCACCGACGAGATGCTAATGGAATCAAGCCGTGCGCTCGCAACATGCTCTCCTCTAGCAATCAACGGTCGTGGTGCGCTACTTCCACCGTTGGAAGAGATCCACTCGGTATCGAAAAAGATCGCGTTTGCTGTTGGTAAGAAGGCAATCGAACAAGGTGTCGCATTAGAAATCACTGATGAAGCATTGAACGTGGCGATTGAACAATCGTTCTGGCAGCCGGTTTACCGTCGTTACAAACGCACTGCGTTCTAAGCTTGAGACATTTCGTTTAATAATTAGCCCCTACCATGTAGGGGCTTTTATTTTTTTATCATCCTAACCAGATTTTGGCATAAATGGGCTTCTCTCTTTTTGTTTCTATCAGATATGATGAGAACTACATTTTTAGTTAAGGATATAAAACGTTTTGTTGTTTTCTCGCATAAGATCAAAGTGGAAGCTGAAATTTTCCTGGAAGCGACTTGCTTTGATTTTGTCGATCTCTGTACTTAGTCTGCTTGTTTCTGTTATTGCCATCGACCGGTGGGTGGTTTTACAAGCCAAAGAAAGCATTTTCACTGAATACGAACAAATACCTCAACATGAGGTTGCTGTGGTTCTCGGTACCAGTAAATACATCGGTAAGATCCTCAACACTTACTACACTCATCGCATTAATGCGGCGATTGAGCTTTACAACCAAGGCAAAGTAAAACAGTTTTTATTGAGTGGCGATAACGCCCATCGCTCCTACAACGAACCGTGGACGATGAAACGCGACTTACTTAAAGCCGGCGTGCCTGAGGAAGTTATTCACCTTGATTATGCTGGCTTTCGTACTCTAGATTCGATTGTGAGGGCGAAAAAGATTTTTGCTTCGGAGCGCTTTCTGATTGTGACTCAGCGCTTTCATTGTGAGCGAGCGCTGTTTATTGCCGATGCTTACAACATTGATGCGCAGTGTCTTGCGGTAGCAGGACCTACGACAAACAAACAAAAAACATCAATGCGTATTCGAGAGTTGCTCGCCCGTGTGAAAGCCTTTTTAGACCTCTACATTATTAATACGCAGCCCAAGTTTCTTGGTCCTCAAGAACCTATCGTTGCAGTAAAAGAGCCTGAAAAAATCTCTAATGAGCCTCTGCAAGTTCCCGTCGAATAGAGTAACAACGCAGCTCACAAGGCTAATAACATTTCTATAAAACAAATGGGTAGTTTTCTACCCATTTCCAATTCTCAACATCACATTTTCTAATTTGCTCTACGATTCAGGCAAAACTCTTTTTTGCATTCCAAGTAACATTTAATCAATAAATAACTACAAGTCAGTTACTTTGCCATAAAAAAACCGACAAAAGGCAATGCAAAAGGAGCACTACCCATGACCGCACTCGCTGTGACATTGAAGAACTGGTTCTTCACTCGCAACAGCATGATTTTGAACGCGAATATCGTATTGTTCATTATCTTGTTTAATACCCTACCCTTTGAGCCACAAGTAGTAACCGGCCTGAGCATCTTAGTTTTTGTTGCTATTCTTTGGCTAACCGAAGCGATTCACGTCAGCATAACCGCGCTGCTCATACCATTACTTGCGGTATTTTTAGGCGTGTTTAATACTCAGACCGCACTGAACAACTTCTCCAACTCCATCATCTTTCTATTCTTAGGTGGTTTTGCACTTGCTGCAGCTTTGCATAAACAGAAGTTAGACCAAGCTATTGCTGATAAAGTGCTGTTGCTCGCAAGAGGCAAAATGTCTGTCGCTGTATTCATGCTATTTGGTGTGAGTGCTGGCCTGTCAATGTGGATTTCAAACACCGCCACTGCCGCTATGATGCTGCCTCTTGTACTGGGTGTGATGACAAAGCTAGACGCGAAGAAAAATCACAATACCTTTTTGTTTGTTCTGCTCGGCATCGCTTACAGTGCTTCGATTGGTGGTATTGCAACGCTGGTTGGTAGCCCACCAAACGCCATTGCAGCAGCTGAAGTTGGCCTAAGTTTTACTGAGTGGATGAAGCTCGGTGTGCCTATCTCATTAGTACTAATGCCAATCGCTATTCTCGTGTTGTACACCATGACTAAGCCTGACCTTAGCCACAAGTTTGACCTTGACCATCAACCAGTCGAATGGACAAACGGCAAAATGATTACGTTGGCGATTTTCTTACTGACCGTAACTTTGTGGATATTCAGTAAGCCAATTAACGCTATGCTGGGTGGCTTCGCTAAGTTCGATACCCTTGTCGCAATAGGTGCGATTCTTCTGCTTGGGGCTTCTCGCGCTGTAGAGTGGAAAGATATTGAGAAAACAACCGACTGGGGTGTGTTAATCCTATTTGGTGGTGGCATCTGTTTGAGTAACGTCCTAAAAGCAACCGGTACAAGCGTATTTTTGGCTCATAGCTTATCGGGCTTCCTTGAGCAAGCAGGTATCCTTCTGACGATTCTTGCTGTAGTTGCTTTTGTTGTATTTTTGACTGAGTTTGCAAGTAACACCGCTAGTGCTGCACTACTGGTCCCTGTATTTGCAACCATCGCAGAGGCCTTAGGCATGTCTCCGGTCATTCTCTCTGCATTGATTGCCGTGGCCGCTTCTTGTGCATTTATGTTACCAGTTGCGACACCTCCAAATGCGATTGTGTTCGGTACGGGCCATATCAAGCAAAAAGAAATGATGCGAATTGGTTTCGTCTTAAATATTGCCTGTATTGCTGCACTAACGCTTTTCGCTTGGTTGTTCTGGTAAAAAACAGCAAGCTCGATTAGCACTACACTGCTGCTCACGGTAATCACATCGATGACCCAAACTTCCCCCTAAGTGGTGTTCAGCAGTTTCCCTCTTGGTGGCCAGTTGGCCACCTTTTTTTATTCCTTTGAGTGACGAATCGTTAGGCTTGCTTCTTTTCGCAGGCAAGCAAACCATAATGAGCTTCCACTCGGTTACGACCATTGCGCTTCGCTTGATAAAGCACTTCATCTGCTCTCGCCATGGTTTCTGAGACGCGTTCATTTTGCATTTGGGCGACGCCAATGCTGCATGTTAATGATTCACCGTGTACCCACAAATGACTCTCCACATTTTTGCGAATCATTTCCGACTTCTTCACAGCTTGCTCAATATTGGTGTCAGGGCAAAATACAACAAATTCTTCTCCCCCCCAACGAACAAGTCGGTCATCTGGGTAGATAGAACTTGCCACCACCATGACAAATTCGCGCAATATGTCATCCCCCATTTGGTGCCCAAATTTGTCATTCACCTTCTTAAATTTATCCAAATCCATATAAAGGATACTGAATGTACTATGCCCCCAGCGAACTTGCCGTGATTGCTGCTCAAGCCAGTGCTGCACTGCGTGACGGTTCATCGCTCCCGTCAACGCATCGCGATGCGCTAACTCTGCAAACTCATAGTTTTGAGCTCGCAACGTACCATTCACCTTCTCTAAATGACGATGACGTTTTTTCGCTTTTTCATAAGCGACTCGATTTTTTCGTAATTCGTGCAGCGAAAATGCCAGTCCAAGCGCCATCCAAGAGAGTAAGAGCGCATACAGTAACGTTTCTTGTGCAAGGTAAGCGCCTTCAAACTCAATTTTATCAATCACAATTTTGTGCTCGCCAAGTTCCGCACCAGATCCGGTCGCTATATCAATACGTGTGATGTTTGAAAATTCAGGTGCAGAGTGTTCAATTGCGACTTTGTTGTCTACTAACCACCACGTCATCACCTGTAAATTTTTAATCGGAATTTCGATGATGTTGTTTGAACCGGACGGAGAAAACTGCATGCCATTGTATTTAATCGTGTACTCGTCGTCTGGTTTGGAATACTCAGGGTTATAGTTGCGCAGATATAAACGCAAATCATGGCTCGGATTGGGCCCCACCCCCGCCTCTTCATATCTCACTTTCAATCGAATCGTATGGTAGTTGGAAAGGTCAATCCCCTGTGTTGGCGTTGTGGAATCGGTATAAACAGAGATTCCGCAATAAGGCCAAGCATACGAGCTTTGCTTTAAGTCACAACTGAGAACTAGGCTTTGCTTATCGTAAATAATATCAGCCTCACTCAAGCCACCTTCGCTGGCGTCTTTAGTCGCATAGATATTGAAATGTTCTGGTGTAATGGTCAGCTTTCGTGTATCACCAAGAACACTATAAAGCGCAACCAAACTAATAGTGCAAATAGAGAGGGCAAAGATAAATTTATGGATCCACTTCATGGGCGAGTGACCTGCTCAGCTTATATACAACACAATGTACTCAATGATTTTTCGAACTTCAAACAAAGTCATTTATCAAGAAACAAAATTACTTTTAGCTTTCGTTCTTACTTTCGATACATGGTAACGTGTTTTGAACCGTTATCACGTTTTTAAATCTCTCAAAAATGCGGTTCACTTGTTATTTGCGAAGCATTTCACAGCCGTATTTCCTAACCCATGAAGGCCAGTGCATAACATTTCAGAGCGATACATTTCGCTTTAATGTGCCTGTCAACCCTGCATCTCATCACCACTTCGGATATACTGTGCAAAAACACAATAATGAGTAATGTCATGTCATTAATTGCAACTGGTACGCTAAATAAAATGCGTGCATCTCTGGACGGTGCTGTCAGTTACCGTCTACCTGTTGGTGAGGAAGAAATTGATCTATCGCCGTTTCTGGGTAAAACGCTCACACTGACTCACACGGGCAATATTTTTTGTTGCTCATGTGGTAAGAAAACGAAAAAGAGTTATTCGCAAGGCCATTGTTTTGTCTGTATGAAAAAGCTAGCAAGCTGCGATATGTGCATCATGAAGCCAGAGACTTGTCACTACGACCAAGGGACTTGTCGCGAGCCACAATGGGGCGAAGAGAACTGCATGGTGGATCACTTTGTCTACCTATCCAATACATCCAGCTTAAAAGTTGGTATCACTCGTCATACGCAAATCCCAACTCGTTGGATTGATCAAGGTGCGACTCAGGGTTTGCCAATTTTTAAGGTAAAAACTCGCCATATCTCCGGTTTAATTGAAGTTGAACTGGCGAAACATATCGCAGATAAAACCAATTGGCGCACACTGTTGAAAGGCGATGGTGAACCAATGGCACTGCAAGATCGTTTTGCTGAGCTATTGCCGTTGGTCGAAGATAAGATTGCTGAGATAAAACAGAAATTCGGTGAAGATGCAATTGAAGTATTGAGCGAAAGCATTACCGACCTTAGCTATCCGGTGCAACAGCACCCAACTAAGATCACCTCGCATAATTTCGATAAAAACCCGGTTGTTACTGGCACTTTGCAAGGCATCAAAGGTCAATACCTCATTTTTGACACTGGCGTGATCAACGTAAGAAAATTCACTTCCTATGAAGTAGAAGTAAGCACCTAATCGCATATACGCATATATAGCTGGTTTGTTGAAATAAAAACGAAAAAGCTCGAGTCAAACTCGAGCTTTTGTTTTTCTATCAGGAAGATATGATCAGTTACGCATCAAGGATGTTTTCTAGTACATCGAACAACATATCGACTTCTTCTATTGTGTTGTAATGCATGCAACCAATTCGTACTACACCACCCGACTCTTCTAGACCAAGTTGACGAACTAAGCCCAGCGCATAAAAGTGGCCGTTCCAAACACAGATGTTGTGTTCACCCAGCGTTTTCGCGATAAATTCTGGAGAATATCGGTCGAATGTTAGCGCAAAAGTTGGTGTGCGGAGTTGACTATCTTCTTTCGCAATGCCAAATAGATTGACACCATCTAGTGCACTTAGACGCTGTAAGAAACGCTCACTCAAGCGTTGCTCATGTTGTTCATACAATTGGTAACTTTGCTCCAATCGTTGACGAAGAGGTAGACCGGCTTCACCAAATTGAGCCAGATACTCAACCGCAGCAACGACACCAGCAAGACCTTCAAAACTTTGCGTCCCCGTTTCAAATCGGCCTGGGCCAATATTGGTTGCAGGCTCGACTTTGTACGGACGAATACTGTGCAGCCACTGATCGGCAATGTAAGCAATACCAACGTGCGGGCCGAAAAACTTGTAAGCTGAGCAAGCTAAAAAGTCACAGCCTAACGCTTGAACATCAACCAAATGATGCGGCGCATAATGAACGGCATCCACATAAACTTGTGCCCCAACGTTGTGAGCCATGCTTACTACTCGCTGCACATCCACGATAGAACCAGTCGTATTCGATGCATAGGTCACCGCTACAAGGCGCGTTTTATCAGAAAGAAGACTGCTTAAATGCTCCAAGTCCAACGTACAATCACCTTCGTTGATACGAACCTGATGAACCGTAACGCCTTGATCTTCTGCCGCTTGTTGCCAGCTGGACACATTCGAATAGTGGTCCAAAGCAGAAACAATGATCTCATCTCCCTCTTGCCAATCTCGGCTAATCGCACGACTAAGCTGAAAGGTTAACGATGTCATGTTCGCACCGAAGACGATATTGCCAGATGACGGCGCGTTAAGCAGAGCTTGCGCTGACTCGCGTGCATTTTGCATAACGTCAACCGTCTTTTGGCTAGAAAAATAATGCCCACCTAAGTTGGCGTTGAAACGACCTAAATATCCCACCATGCTATCTAGCACTGATTGAGGTACCTGTGACCCGCCTGGACCATCAAAAAACGTCACAGGTTTGTCGTTATGGTATTGAGCGAGTGCCGGAAACTGCTCTCTGATCAGATTAAGATTGAAGTTCATTGCGCTTATCCGTAGCCGTGAGTACAAACACATCCATATGACCCGCTTCATCATCAATGACAGAACGGATTGGGCACGCGTTGTGCCACAGTTTACTGTCTGCCAATATTGCAACCTCACCCGTTTCTAACACCTTACGGAAAAATGGGGCTTGGTTATGACTGCTGTACAGCATGATGTCACCACCAATGATGTTATGACGTCCCACGCCAACCATTGCAATGTGATCAAAACCGTCTTGGTGCACACCTTCAGGTGCCACTTGAGTTTCTTCTTCTAGCGCTGTGATTCGGATTTGGTGAATTTCTATTTCCTGGCCGTTAGGCAGATGATTCGCATTGACAAACAATTCGCACATTTCTCGGAAACCATCACTGGTGAGAATATCCTTCTCAATCGGCTCAAATTGTCTTACAACATCACCTTGGAATCGGTTGATATCAGACGATTGAACAAAGCTGTTTTTGTTTAAGTCAATGACTTTGCCATTATCAAAACCAACCACAGAATAACGTCTTAGTCGATACTGACCATCTGCATGCTCGGTACGAGGCAGTTCTTCAAACGATGGGGAAAGCTGCTCAATTGCTGCCATGCTGAGCTGTGTTAAATGCAGAGTATTCTCACGTGAATGTAACATCATTGTCTCCTTTAATGAGGCACATTAATTAACATTTAATTTACACACTAGGTTACGCAAATATTCTGCAATTGCCAGCTTTTAACGTTGATAGCTTCAACAAAATAACAAAAACAACATAACAGACCAATCCAAAGCACAAATACAGAGCCATGTTTCAGTTTTGCGCTTTGGCGATATTTGAAACTAGACTTCTCTACTACGAATAGAATTTTATGCTAGAAGTCAACGTTCTTTATCAATCTTTAGTGGGTTCTAATCTATAACCAATTATTCGATCACAATCGTTGTTTATGCTTTTAAAGCACTAAGAATTTCCATACAATCGAGGGAAATGTTCAGCCCTTTTTGGAGCCATAATGAGCGACGTAAAACATTGTAAACTATTAATTCTTGGTTCTGGTCCAGCAGGATACACAGCTGCCGTCTACGCAGCGCGTGCCAACCTAAACCCTGTGCTTGTGACGGGAATGCAACAAGGTGGTCAGCTAACCACCACTACTGAAGTTGAAAACTGGCCCGGCGACGCTGAAGGTCTGACAGGTCCTACATTGATGGATCGCATGAAAGAGCACGCCGAGCGTTTCGAAACTGAAATCGTGTTTGATCACATCAACGAAGTAGAACTATCACAACGCCCATTTCGTTTAAAAGGCGATTCTGGCGAGTACACATGTGACGCATTGATTATTTCTACAGGTGCATCAGCAAAATACCTTGGCCTTGAGTCTGAAGAAGCATTTAAAGGTCGCGGCGTTTCTGCTTGTGCAACCTGTGACGGTTTCTTCTACCGTAATCAGAAAGTTGCAGTTGTGGGCGGTGGTAACACTGCTGTTGAGGAAGCACTTTACCTATCTAACATTGCGTCAGAAGTTCACCTGATCCACCGCCGCGATTCATTCCGCGCAGAGAAGATCCTTGTGAAACGTCTGATGGATAAAGTTGAAAGCGGTAATATCGTTCTTCATACCGATCGAACTCTCGATGAAGTACTTGGCGACGACATGGGCGTAACTGGCGTTCGTATTAAAGACGTCAACACAGGTGCGACTGAAGACCTTGAAGTGATGGGTGCGTTTATTGCGATCGGCCACCAGCCAAACACACAAATCTTTGAAGGCCAAGTAGACATGAAAGATGGCTACATCATCGTTAAGTCTGGCCTAGAAGGCAACGCAACACAAACTAGTATCGAAGGTGTATTTGCAGCAGGCGACGTTATGGACCATAACTACCGTCAAGCTATCACATCTGCAGGTACAGGTTGTATGGCGGCATTAGATGCTGAGCGTTTCTTAGACTCACTTGGTGACAAATAACTTTTCACATTTGTGTCATATCCTTAAAGCCCAGCGGTATTCCCGCTGGGTTTTCTTTTGTATACTACCGCCTCATTAAAACAATTATCATTAAGCCTTCACGATGGATAAGAAAAAGCAAAGCAGCTTGAATAAGTGGCTTAAGCAACAAAGTAAGTTAGCCAAGCGCTGGCTTATGATTGCGATAGGCCTAGGCGTACTTTCAAGCGTGTTTTTATTGGCTCAAGCAGCCCTGATCGCCTCCATTCTGCACCAGTTAATCATTGACCAAGTCGACAAAGCCGACCTCATTTGGCATTTTGTTGGGCTTGGTGGCACAGTTATCGGTCGAGCTGCTTGTACCTGGGGTCGAGAGCTTGCCGGTTACCGTTGCGGTGAGCAAATTCGAGTTTATATTCGCCAACTCATTTTAGATAAAGTTCATAAACTTGGGCCCGCTTACATCAAAGGCAAACCTGCCGGCAGCTGGGCGACGCTCATCTTAGAGCAGGTAGAAGATATGCAAGATTTCTTCTCTCGCTACTTGCCTCAGATGTCATTATCGGTATTAGTGCCTTTCATTATTTTGGGTGTCGTATTCCCAGTAAACTGGGCGGCAGGCTTGATCTTCCTAGTCACTGCACCACTGGTGCCTATTTTCATGGCACTGGTTGGGATGAAAGCCGCAGAAGCAAACCGTAAAAACTTTAAAGCGATGCAGCGTTTGTCCGGTCACTTTTATGACCGCTTGCAAGCAATGACGACCATTCGCTTATTCGATAGAACAAAATCTGAAACTGAAACTCTGAAGGGTGCTTCGGAAGTCTTTCGTACTCGCACCATGGACGTTCTGAAAATCGCGTTTCTATCTTCTGCGGTTTTAGAGTTTTTCACTTCCATTTCTATCGCAATTACCGCCGTCTACTTTGGCTTTAGTTATATCGGAGAGCTCGATTTCGGCTACTACGGCACAGGTGTTACGCTGTTTGCTGGTTTGTTCATTCTGATTCTTGCGCCAGAGTTTTATCAGCCATTACGTGATTTGGGCACGTTCTATCATGCGAAACAGCAAGCGGTTGGCGCAGCAGAAAGCATTGTCGAGTTTCTGGATTTGGAAGTCGATCAAATCAAAGATGGTACCCAAGCGTTAGATAAAAACAGACCTATCCATATTGAAGCGGACGAGTTAACCATTTTTAGTCCGGAAGGTAAGCAGCTCGCAGGTCCCCTATCCTTCTCTCTTGAAGCCAACAAAAGTACGGCTTTAGTTGGACCAAGTGGCGCAGGTAAAACAAGCTTGGTCAACACCATCCTCGGTTTCATGCCTTATCAAGGTAGCTTGAAGATTAATGGTTGTGAATTGTCACAACTGGATCTAGCCACATGGCGAGAGGCCGTAAGCTGGATTGGTCAAAACCCGATGCTATTACATGGCAGCATTCGAGATAACGTCACGTTAGGCAAACACAACATTCAAGATGCAGACGTTCATTCTGTTTTGAATGACTCTCACGCTGCTGAGTTTGTTGAAATGCATGGGTTGGATTATCCGATATCTGATCGCTCTGGTGGTTTATCTGTCGGCCAAGCCCAGCGTTTAGCGTTGGCTCGCGCTATGCTGCAAAATGGTCGTTTTTGGTTATTAGATGAACCGACCGCAAGCTTAGATGCTCGTAGTGAAAAACTCGTCATGGAAGGCATTAACAAGTACGCACATGCCACAACGAATTTGATGATTACTCACCAGTTGGCACCTTTACAAAGCGTATCGCAAATTCTTGTTATGCAGGACGGCCAGATTGTTCAACGTGGTGATTACGACACACTGTC
Organism: Vibrio sp. RM-41-2B; assembly: GCF_024744415.1. Taxonomy (NCBI): domain Bacteria; kingdom Pseudomonadati; phylum Pseudomonadota; class Gammaproteobacteria; order Vibrionales; family Vibrionaceae; genus Vibrio; species Vibrio sp. RM-41-2B. The sequence continues at coordinate 40,884 of NZ_JAMQWD010000019.1, forward strand.
GACAGAAGATGGCTTATTTAAAGGCATGTTGGAAGCGAACCTCGCACAACGTGAAACAGACAAGGGGAACTTAGATGCGTGATTTACTCCCTTATCTAAAACTCTATAAGAAACATTGGTTTGGTCTTTCTCTAGGTATGCTACTGGCATTTCTGACCTTAGCTGCATCTATTGGCCTATTAACGCTATCGGGTTGGTTTATTTCAGCCGCAGCGGTGGCAGGCTTGACGGTTGCTCGTGAGACCTTCAACTACATGTTACCAGGTGCCGGGGTACGCGGCGCTGCAATGGCTCGAACCGCAGGTCGATGGGGGGAACGTGTCGTCAGCCACAATGCGACGTTCAAGTTACTTACCGATCTACGTATCTTCTTCTTTAAGAAACTTGCACCAATGATTCCGGGTCGTGTCTCTACGATGCGTGATGCTGATCTGCTCAACCGCCTAGTGGCGGACGTTGACGCGATGGATCACGTTTATCTTCGACTTATCAGCCCTGTCGTGATTGGCATTTTTGGCATATTGACTTTAACGGCTGTCCTGGCGTTCTTTGATTGGCATCTCGCGCTGCTGCTTGGCTCGATTCTTACCGTCATGTTGTTTGTATGGCCAGTGTTGTTCTATAAACTTGGTAAAAGTAATGGCGAGAATCTCACTCATCATAAAGCACAATTGCGAGTGGCGACTCTGGACTGGCTTCAAGGCTACAGCGAACTGAGTATCTTTGGAGCAGAAGAGCGTTATCGCAATCTCATTCTAGAGAAGCAAAAGCAGCTGTTGTCTAATCAGTTTGTGAACGCGAATTTAACGGGCATGGCTTCAGGCCTGCTTATGCTTGTGAACGGTCTTACACTGGTTGTGATGCTTTGGTTTGCTGCAGACGGCGTAGGAGGTCGTACTCCTGATCCTTGGATTGCGTTGTTTGCATTTGCAACGATGGCAAGTTTTGAAATTTTGATGCCTATTGCGGGCGCGTTCCAGTACCTGGGTCAAACGTTGACTTCTGCTCGTCGTTTAAATGAAGTAATTTTGGCTGAACCGGACGTTGTCTTCCCTGAGCAATCGAAACATAAAGGCACAACGTTAGACATTGAATTCGACAACATTGACTTCACTTACTCTGACGGTCAGCAAAAGGTGCTGAAAGACTTGTCACTCTCACTACCGTTGGGCACTAAAACAGCGATTGTAGGTCAAACAGGTTCAGGTAAATCAACACTGATTCAGCTTCTTTGTCGCTACTGGGATGTAAACCAAGGTGAAGTTCGAATCGGTGGTACAAAACTGCAAGATTGGAGCGAGTCTGACCTGCGAGAAGCAATGACAGTGGTCAGTCAACGCGTTGATGTACTGAATGGAACACTGCGTGACAACCTACTTATGGCCGCTCCAGAAGCAAGTGATGAGCGACTATCTGAGATTCTTCAAAAAGTCGAACTTGGTGGCCTTCTTGAGGATCCAGGGTTAGACGCTTGGTTAGGCGACGGTGGTCGTCAGTTATCTGGTGGAGAGAAACGCCGAATCGGTATTGCTCGCGCATTGCTACGTGATGCCCCAATCCTACTCTTGGATGAACCAACTGAAGGTCTCGATAAGCGTACGGAACAGAAAGTGATGGCGCTTTTCAATGAGCACTTTGCTAATAAGACAGTGATATTCATTACACACCGACTAATAGAATTAGAAAGCATGGATAGCATCTGTTTGATGGAACAAGGTGAGATCATCGAGCAAGGCGATCATCCAACGCTACTCGCTCAAAAAGGTCGTTACTACCAGCTATTACAATCTCTATAATTCGATATTCTGTGACGAGAAGGGCTCATCAAACGATGAGCCCTTTTGCTATTCCTGTATTGTCAATTGCCTAGTTAAGTACGTATACAGGGCTGATTTACCGACCTGATTTTTTGAGATAAGCCGCCATTTCATCTTCCGGAACCATTCCTCCACCTGTTGCCCAAACAAGATGCGTGGCGTTTCTGAGTTTTTCTTCGTCAAATTGCATTCGAGACTGATAAGCATGATTATTCGAGACATGCACTACCCCAACCATACCAGCTAATGCAGAAGGCTCTAGGTTAATGCCTTCTAGTTCACTTAACTCACCCAAGTGGTGATACATACGAGCATCATCAATGGTGTAAAAGCCATCAATTAGCCTTTCCATCGCTCTACCGACAAATCCCGACGCACGCCCTACTGCTAATCCATCAGCAGCGGTCATGTTGTCGATACCCAAATCTTGTACCGCAATCTCGTCATGCAAGCCGGTACGCACGCCCAACAACATGCACGGAGAGTGCGTTGGCTCTGCGAAAATACAATGAACATGATCACCAAACGCGACTTTCAAACCAAATGCCACACCACCAGGCCCACCGCCAACACCACAGGGTAGATAAACAAAGAGCGGATGATGCTCATCAACCACGATTCTCAAGTCATCAAACTGCTGCTTTAGACGCTCACCCGCAACAGAGTAACCTAGAAACAACGTCTGCGAGTTTTCATCATCAATAAAGAAGCAGTTAGGGTCTTGCTCAGCTTCTTTACGACCTTGCTCAACGGCAACACCATAGTCTTGCTGGTACTCCACCACTTTGACGCCATGTGACCGGAGCTTATTTTTCTTCCACTCCCGCGCATCAGAAGACATGTGAACCGAGACTGAAAAACCAAGCTTTGCACTCATGATGCCAATGGACATACCGAGGTTACCCGTTGACCCAACCGCAATACTGTACTGCTTAAAAAACTGCCGAAACTCATTGCTGAACAATTTGCTGTAATCATCGGTTTCGCAGAGTAAGCCAGCTTCAAACGCCAACTTTTCTGCATGGGTGAGCACTTCATAAATGCCACCTCTCGCTTTGATAGAACCAGAAATTGGCAGATGACTGTCTTTTTTGAGCATTAAACGGCCCAATATTGGCGTGTCGTATTGCTGCTCCAAACGCACTTTCATCTTGGGAACATCCACCACAGAAGACTCAATGATGCCATGCGAAGCTTCCGTTTCGGGAAACGCTTTCATCAAATAAGGCGCAAATCGTGCTAGCCGTTCACTCGCAGCTTGAATATCTTTCTCATCTAGCCCCACATAGGGCAAACCTTCTGCTAAAGAGGTTATGTTTGGGTTAAACCAGCAAACCTCCTTAAGATCGATAAGTGGCGCCAAGAGTGGGAACTGCTTGATCAGCGCTTCAATATTCGCCTTGATCATTTTACCTTCCTGGAGTGATGTGAGTTGAGATAAACAAAAGCGCCGCAATTGCGACGCTTTAATGAATAACTGTGAATTTGATTTTATGCGTAGTTTTTCTCAAACTCTTGCATAAAGTCGACTAACGCTTGTACACCTTCTAGCGGCATGGCGTTATAAATGGAAGCTCGCATACCACCAACGGCTCGGTGCCCTTTTAGTGATTTCAGCCCTTTGGCATCTGCTAGTTCAAGGAACGTCGCATCCAGTTCAGGTTTCGCAAGTTGGAATGGCACATTCATCAAAGAACGGTTTGCTGAGTGCACGCCATTACGGTAGAAATCAGACTGATCGATGTAATCATACAGTAGTGCGGCTTTAGCGCGGTTCACTTGCTCGATCGCTTTTACCCCACCCTGCGCCTTCAACCATTTGAAAACAAGACCAGACAGGTACCATGCAAAGGTTGGTGGCGTGTTGAACATTGATTCTTTCTCAGCCAGAACAGTATAATCCAAGATACTTGGCAGTACCTGCTTCGCCATACCTAACAAGTCGTCGCGCACGATAGCGATAGCAATGCCTGAAGGACCAATGTTTTTCTGAGCGCCCGCATAAATCACACCGTATTTCGATACATCAATCTCACGAGAAAGAATCGTCGAAGACATGTCAGCAACGATTGGTTTGTCGGTGACAGGAAGATCGTTAATCTCGATACCGTCAATGGTTTCATTTGGACAGAAATGCACGTAAGCCGCTTCTGGAGCAATTTTCCATTCGTTTGCAGGTAGAACGGCTACTTTTCCGTTGATTTCTGTTTTTGCATCAAATACGTCTGGCTCGCAGTATTTCTTCGCTTCAGCTACCGCACTTTCAGCCCAATAACCGCCGTCGATGTAAGTTGCCGTCTCGGCATCACCAAGTAAGTTTAGAGGAACAGCAGCAAACTGAGCACGAGCACCACCTTGGCAGAACAGCACTTTATAGTTGTCCGGAATATTCAGAAGATCACGTAAATCCTGCTCGGCTTCTTCTGCAACTTTGATGAACTCTTTGCTTCGGTGGCTGATTTCCATGACCGAAGTGCCAAGACCTTGCCAATCGATTAGTTCCTTTTGTGCTTGCTGCATAACTGCTTTAGGCAGACCTGCTGGCCCTGCACTGAAGTTAAATACGTTGTCCGTATTTTGTTCCATGATGCTCATTGCTCCTGCTATGTAAATATTACGAAATTAATATCACGTTTTCGCAGCGATAAAAACAAGAAAAGAGGTCTTACGACCTCTTTTTAAAGACTAAGCGTTAAATTGGATTAATTCCGCAACAATACTTGGCTACTGTTGTTGCATCAAGGCAGGCATAAGTAGCGCCACTAATGGGAACTCATGTCCATTTTCGAACTTCAATTTGCCTTCACCGATTTCTGCTTTGAGTTGATAACCGCCCTCTACTTTCTCGATCAACTCCATGATGAGCAGCTCATCGATTCCTTCTTGAATAAATGGGTAGTGCGTCACTAATTCGTCAGAGAAGTAAGTGCTGAGCTCACCAGTAGTCGCCGTCATCAACTTCATTGGGTCTTGAGTAATGTGGTCAGTACCCTTAGGAATGGATAATTGCCACTCGTTATGGAACTTACCGTCACCAAACGCAAGTGAAAGCTCATTCACTGATAAATCAAAGCCTTTGCTAAACAGCGTGTCAACATGCGGCAATAAGCTCGCAATTTCCTGCTCGTCTAACATTGGAGAGCTTTGATAGATAGACATAATTTGGTCAAATGACTGGCTATCCACATCTGCAATTGAGAAATCCACCTTAAAGTTATCGACATCCGTACCATCAGTTAAACGCAGTTTCTTAGCATCTAGGTTCAGCTGACTGTTCAGCTTATCACCAGACTCATTCATCGTAGTGTTGCCGCGGTAACTTGCATTCTCAATCAAAAAGACAGGCGTTAAGTTCGAATCAACCACATCCAGCTTCTCTAGAGAAAAAGATTGCTCACCCAGCCAATAGCCTTTTGCTTGCTTACCTTTACCCTGACCTGTCAATGCATTCAGATGAAGCTCTTCACCGTTTTCAAAATCCACTTGAACAGAAGGAACAGAAACTTGGTAATTGAGATCACCCAATACCGTCACATCCCCTGTCACTTTTGCAGGGCTTGTAGAAACAGAAACACCTTGCGCTTCGTTACGATAATGCCAACTGTCTAGGTCAAGGGTGAATGCCGTATTGCCATTTAGTTGAGTCTGACTGTGCATCGTGAGAGGCAAAAAGTCATTGTCCACCAATTTTGAATCTGCTGTTAGGCTTGTTAGACCGTGGCTTACATCACTGGTTACGTCAAACGTCGTTGGCATACCATCACGCTCTAGCTGCGTTTTAAGCTCAGGATCAACAACTGAATAACGAGTCAGCACGACTGAAGACAAATAGCCACGTTGATACTCGACCACTTCGCCTTTAATCATTTCATCATTCATATTGGTAATACCATCTTCAATGATGGACTGACCAATTTGTCCGACAGCCAATGGCCAACACAGCGCTAATGAGATAGCACCACCAATGGCGCCGATTTTTTTAAGATTTTGCATAACGTCACTTATTAGGTATTTTCGGTCAGTCTACCCCAAACCTTCTGCGGAGAAAACATTGAGACAAATCAGACTATTGATGCTTATTCTAGTCCATTAATCAGGAATCATACTTGGCTCCCACTCATCATGTCCTTTTATTGTTAAAGTTTGCGTGGCGAAGTTTTAACCGGAGCTAAAACATCTGTGAATCGTTATGCTGTGTTGTGTCTCGACAACAACCCAATCAGTGCTGAACAATTTCGATTGGAGCTGTCTGCCTTCTCAAGTAAATTTGATATCTTTTCTGTCGAGTCGATAGAAGAGGCTCAAAGCGCTTTAGAGTATCTAGAAGAAAGAGAACAGACTGTTGCTTTAGTCATAGCGAGCCATCACGCTCATTTTAATGGCGTGGATTTTCTTATTGGTTTAGACCGGATGCCGCATACCGAGCAAGCAAGAAAAATTCTTATTAGCTGCTCGTCTGATATAGAGGCAATTCTCACTGCCGTTAATGAGGGCAGGCTCGACCACTGCCTCACTAAACCTTTGCCAGATCACGTCTTATTTAACACAGTGCAAAAAGAGCTGACCCAATTTATATTGCGAAACGGTAAAGAAGACCTGCTAAGTTACAGTCAGATATTGGATCATCACAGCTTGTTGCGAGCGCACATCAATAATCAGATGAGCCATTATCAAGCGGGCTTTTTACACGACTACCACTCGATGTCTGATGCTGAGTTAGCCGAGCAAGTGATCTCAGCTCTCCAGCAGTTTTTCAAAGATAACGACGAAACAAGAGCGTGCCGTACATACTCACCTGAACACTTATTAACCGTGGAAGGCGAGCCAAATAGCTTTTTGTGGTTTATTACCGATGGAGAAGTGGCTCTGTACAAGCGCGATGAACAAGGCATGCAGCGAGAGGTTGTACGCCATAACAAAGGTAATATTGTCGGAGGCATGTCGTTTGTTACTGGGGAATGTTCTTTCTCGACAGCCCTAACGCTGACAAAGACAGAGGTCATCAAACTCGATCGCAACGTATTCAATAAAGTGATGCAAAGCGACTCAAACTTGCTGCCTCTTTTTACAAACTTGCTTTTACGCCACTTCAACCGCCGATTACAAAGAAGCATCAACACCAAGCTGCAACTTCAAAAAACGCTCGAATCGCTGGAGTCTGCCCACCAGCAACTCATTGAAAGAGAAAAAATGGCGATGCTCGGCCAGTTGGTTGCGGGCGTGGCGCATGAACTAAATAATCCGATAGCAGCGATATTGAGGGGCGTAGAGAATTTAACGCATACGCTTGCACGATTACTTAACGAAGTACCCAGTTCCGATATACAAATCAAAGGCATTGAGTTACTGAGCAAAGCTCAAACCGCAAAACCCGCTTCAACCGCAGAGCTCAGATCACGCGTTAAAGCACTTAATCATGCCCTTCCAGACCGAACACTGGCTAAGAAAGTGGTGAACCTTGGGCTAGAGTCAGATCACGAGTTACTCACTCAACTAACGAAAAAACAGCAAGTGTCTTCTCATGTTCTCGATACTCTTGAGCAATACCACAAAGCAGGTTCCACTCTTCGCTCGATTAACGTCTGTGCTGCGCGAATTGCAGATATGGTGAAAAGCCTTAAAGGTTACGCACGCTCAGATGATGAGACCCAGCACTATGCTGATATTCATGAAGGTATTGAAGATACCTTGGTGATCTTCGAAAACAAACTAAAAATGCATCAGGTTTCCACTGATTATGCGGATTTACCTCCTATCCTTTGTCAACCAATCGCACTCCAACAGGTATGGACGAATTTGGTCTCTAACGCCATTGATGCATTTCCGGAAAAAGGCGTTTTAAAAATACAAACACGTCTTGCAGAAAAAGATCATACACATTACGCCGTTATCTCGTTTGAAGATAATGGGTGTGGCATTCCTGAATCGCAAAGAGATGCCATTTTCGAGCTCAACTTCACGACGAAAAAAGAAGGCAACTTTGGTTTAGGCATTGGGCTGTCCATCTGCCAGCAAATCGTGACAGCACATAAGGGATGGATTGACGTCGAATCAGAGCTCGACAAGTTCACACGAATGACAGTCTGGTTACCAGTCATCGAAAAAGGAGATGAAATATGACCAAGTATTTAATTTTATGTGTCGATGACGAACGAGAAGTCTTGGATAGCGTGCTCCAGGATCTCGCTCCCTTTGAGGAACATTTTATTGTCGAGGGAGCGGAATCAGTCACTGAAGCAAGGCAAGTGATCGAGGAGATGGCGGAAGAGGAAGTTCAGCTTGCGCTCATTTTATGCGACCACATTATGCCGGAGCAAACTGGGATTAGCTTCTTAATCGAACTCAGTCAAAATGGTGACACAAAAGCGGCCCGCAAAGTCTTACTTACAGGACAAGCTGGCTTAGAAGACACCGTTGAGGCCGTCAATAACGCAAGTCTGGACTATTACATAGCCAAACCATGGAGAGGAGAAGAGTTGAGAAAAGCAATCGTGTCTCAGCTTACTGCTTTTATGATTGCAAATGATGATAACTTACTATCTTGGACTCAAGTCCTTGATTCTGAGGCGATCCTCAATGCCATGGCTGAACGCAGAGCAAGCTTCGGCGAGTAATATGCGTGGCTCTAGCTTGAATGTCACCAAAGCCAGCTGATCCACGTTATTTCGCGCAATAGCGCGAGTATGGAAAAGCATCACTATTTATCCGATTGATGCTCTTAGACGTTATGTATATGGCGTAGTTTTTGCTTAAACCAACTAACTATTAAGTTAATTGACAAAACATCGACACATTTTTGTTGGTCGTGGACCTTCCTTTTTATTATGATGTCGGACAAATCAGATTACGGTTCAAGTGGTTGCTTGAATCCATGGAAATAATGAACAAGGTTTATCGTTAGTTATGCGTAAAACACTATTAGCCGCTGCCTTACTAGTGGCATCAAGCCATGCCCTAGCCGCAAACGACCGCAATGCGCCAGCAACTATGAGCAACTTTAGCTACGACTATTTCGAAGCACGTATTGGCGCAAGTCCTGTGACATTTGGTGCTGGATTCAGCAAATCAATTCACCCTAACGCACATGTTATTGCTCGTATCGACTCTGAGTTTGAAAGTGATTTTGACTCAGCCGCTGGTTTTGGCTTTCATTCGCCACTAAACAACTGGGCTGACCTTACAGGTGAAATGCTAATGCGCGTTGTACAACCTTCAAGCGATAGCAGCACTGACGTAGGTATGGAACTGAACTTAGGTGTTCGTCAATGGTTAGGTCCTCAATTAGAAGTAGGCGGCAAAGTCGGCTACGTATCTATTGATAACGATGACGACTGGACCGGTGCAGCATACGCTCGTTTCCACTCAACTGAGCTTTTCTCTCTAGGTGCTGAAGCGCGTATCAACGACTTTTATGGTGATCAGGTAATGTTCACCACGCGTTTTAAGTTTTAAGATTTGTGCTTTAAGAAAAGAGCAAATTAAAAAACAAAAACCGAGGCCCATGCCTCGGTTTTTTTGTCTAATCGTCTAATCTAATGACTAACTCAATGAAGTGGTCAAAAACTTCAATGTCCTTTTTCCGCTTTCAACACTTGCCTTTACGACCCGCTAACTCCATCAAAACGAGTCAATCATCGTGCGTTTAGCTTGCTTACTCACACAGCGCCAATAACTGCTTTTTACGCGGCTCTTGAATCAGTTTCCAATGAACACCGTCAGTTGCACCAGCGAATTTCCAAAGCAACTTAACATCAACGTCATTGCCATAAGCCACTTTAACTTTGTTGAAGACTTTTACAGGTCCAAGTTCTAAAAAGGTTTCTACGTCATCAACACCTGCTTTCTTGACCATTCGCTCAAGAGTTAACTGCATATTTGGCAGATCTCTCAAACGTCTACTGGCAGAAGACTTTTGATATTTTCGTTCCTTAATTGAGTATTCAATTGATTTTTGTACCAGTTCATCGAGTCCTGCATATCCGGATTCAAACAAATCTGTTACGTCATAATAATTTACGGTTGCCGTCGTCTGTTTTTTGACGTGCTTATATTTTTCGCAATTCAGTTGAGTAAACACTTCGTCCAATCCATTACCACCACGTAAGTAGCAGCAATCATTGCTGACAAGCGCAAACATAGCATCATCGGTGAATAAACCGATACCACCGAACATAGAACGTTTTTGATACTCACTAAAGTTGCGTACATATTTAAAAAAAGCTTGGTCTGTCATGTCCATTGACCTCTTTAATCTGAATAAATTACCCCGATTAGCGATGTCACCAGATAAACAGCAGCTTATAGCGAATTATAAATGTCGATTTGTTGGCGATATTTTTGTGAGTTGTGCTCACCAACTTGCTTAATCATACTTAACGTTGAAAAATAAGTTAGGACATAGGTCACATATAAAAAAGTATATATTCAGCATACGTGATTAGTTTCACACTTATTTATTCATGTGGTGATATTTTTTTGACGCACGGCATGCCCAAAACACGCCATCATTATGATCTCGCTGGCAATTACGAGCACGTGATACGCATTTAATTGATAAAGAATACGCTGTAAGGGTACACTGTACGAAAGATCTCAAGTACAGCGTCACAATGGAACATTTATCATTTTTTTGGCTGCCAAATAATAAAGATAAGCTTATAAACGCACTGGAATCCGAGTTTGCTCAGCTGGTAGAACAGTCCATCTCAACGGGTAAGATTTCATTACCCCCTATTCCTGATGTCGTGCTTAAAATTCAGCAGTTATGTGTCGAAGAACACACCACTATTTCAGATGTTGCTAACTGTTTGTTAGAAGATCCCGGCTTGGCGGCGGTCGTTCTGCGAGTAGCAAACTCTGTAATTTTCAATCGCAGAAACATTACCTGCAACGACTTAACTACCGCGGTATCTCGCCTTGGTATACTGCGCGTGCGTGATATTGTTACCGCACAAGCGATTGAACAACTTAAACATTCAGTAAATTTAACCAAAGAATGTAATGCCATCTTGGTGAAAAGTGCAGCGGTATCCCGAGAACTCGGTGCCGTCATGGTGATATTGGTTCAATCGTTTCGTAAACACGAGCCAGGTACTTATGGGCACTTGGAGCAAGAAAAAGCATTGCTGGTTGGTCTGCTAGCCGATATCGGTTTGTTTTGTCTAATTAACGAGTACCACCTGTACTTAGATAGAGGCAATTACCTAGATCCTGAAATTGCGTTGCAAATCTTCCAAACTCGTTGTTCAGCAACAAGCAAACTGGTGCTCGAGCGCTGGGGGTTTGACAATGACTTTAGAGAGGTCTCCTCAAACGAGAAGTACGAGCAAACGCGACCGGAAGTAAGTTATTTAGACATTGCAAGAATCGCGCATCACCTATTGATGTTCCGCAATCATGATGAACGCATTGATGAACACGAAGTTGAATTCAACTTAACAGGTGCAGAGGTCTTGTATGAACTCAGCAATATGAGTGATACTGACTTCAATGACCAAATACGTGCAGTGCTAAGTGCTAGCGGCTTGTAATTTATCGTTTTCTCACACCTAATTCGCGATAAACGATTCGCTCAAGGCCGAGCAGCGTTTGGTATTTGGTGAAATATCTCTCTAATTTCAACCGATAAATAATTTGATTTATGTGTGTTGGTATTATCTCAAAAAAGGAATCATAGAGCTTTATGTTCTCAGGGATGCTATTTATTTTCGCTCCACTTGTTGTGGGGTATCTAATTCCTATATCTCGAGCCTCGTTACTGGAGAAGATCAATCAATCAACGTCCTACCTTATTTACGTCATTTTGTCGTTGATGGGACTTAGCCTAGCAGCGCTCGATAACTTAAGTAGCAACTTACAGAGTATTCTCCTCTATGCGAGTACTTTCTTTTTATGTTTAAGTACCTGTAATCTGTTGGCGCTGCCTATTATCGATAGGATTATTCCTCTCCAGACCAATCAGAATCAAAAGAAGCTGCCACTATCCTCGATGGCTTTAGAATCAGTAAAGCTGATTGTTGTCGTTGGTGGCGGGCTAGTAGTTGGTCTGCTGTTACCCATCGATTTAAGTTGGGTGGATACAGCGAGCGAATGGATACTCTTCCTGCTCCTATTTTTTATTGGTATTCAGCTTCGCAATAGTGGTCTTACTCTTCGCCAAATTCTATTAAATAAACAGGGTATGGCCATTGCGGCAGTTGTGATCGCAACATGTATGCTTGGTGGCGTTATTGCAGCGATACTTTTGGACCTTCCTCTCTATCAAGCCCTAGCGATGGCTTCAGGGTTTGGCTGGTATTCACTCGCAGGAATTTTGATGGGAGACGCTTTTGGCCCCGTGTTTGGGGGGGCATCTTTCCTGATCGAATTGATGAGAGAGCTGGTCGCGCTGGTAGCCATTCCTCTCTTTATTCGTAGCTATCCGTGCACAGCAATTGGTTATGCAGGGGCAACAGCGATGGACTTTACCCTACCTGTTATTCAGACTACAGGTGGTGTGCGTTGTGTCCCAGTTGCCATCGTTAGTGGGTTTATTTTGAGTTTACTGGTACCAGTTATGATGCTTTTCTTTGTATCACTTGCTAGCTAGATCTCAGGTTTTCGCTTTAACATCCATTACAATACGGCAAAAATTCAAATACCCAGTTAACGTCAAAGTGATCAAGATTTTGGCAATAATCCGCTTTCTTTTTGTCAATTAGCCCAATTATTTATCACGACTAAAGAGAAAGAAGGGTGAAACATCAACTTATGTGCCTTGCGTTAATAAAGGGATAACAACTAGAAGGAAGAAGAATGAAACGCTTTGTCGTTGCCGCGCTCCTCGCTACAAGCTCAACTTTTACGTTTGCCGCAGATCAACAATGTCTTGCAAGCAAATACGACGGCTATGTTGATGCCTCACTACAGTGGTATCAAGATCTTGTCGATTTGACGGTTACCCAGTATCCAGATCTAAAAGAAGTTAGCCAGTGGTTCTTGGACGGCCGTAAACATCACTTTGAATTAAACCGTGAAGCAGTGCACTATTTTCTAGAGAACGATCCTAGCCGTGTTGCAACAGAACAGCCAATCGAAGCATGGCTAAAGTTAGAACAACACGACGTTAAGCAGCTAGCAAGCCGAAGTGATAAGTTAGGTGAAGTTGCAAAACAAACGTTTAGTGACCGTCAATCGACTAACCATCCAAAAAACTACGAACTCCGTTCAGCATTCGCCGACCTGCTTAGCCATCCACAACAAATTGATACCGCGCTTAATAAGTACAATCAGTCAATAGAGAAGATTGAAAAGCAGAAGTGTGATTAATTAATCGTTGAGGATGCTCGAAAACGCCGAGTGTTTTAACACATTAAAATCAACGATTTTTTAATGCGAAGATTGTAGCCCTCACCTAAAATTTTCATTTCAGCAACATGGGTTTCAACAATTAAAACGGGACTTTGCGCCCGTTTTAGTTTAGATTGTGCCGCTCGCATTACCAAAATAACTACAAAGATTCTTTGCTATGGTTAAGGAACAAAAAACCGCTGACGTTAGCTTTGAGAGCTTGCTAAAGATCTTCACTGTCCCAGAAGGTCCTGACTCAACGTTAACCAAAATTGACGAGAGCCTCTCGCGAAATCTAAATCAATTTCTTCGTGAACACATCGTGGCAGAAGAAAAGCCTTTACGCGAAATCGAAAAAGACTTTTCTTCTGCTCAGATTCCTGAGCAGCCAGAGTTCGTGTCAGATCATACAGAACACTTACTCGACACTTTGGTGTCGCACTCCGTTCACACTTCTTCACCAAGCTTCATTGGTCATATGACATCGGCGCTGCCTTATTTCTTGATGCCACTGTCAAAGATCATGATCGCCTTAAACCAAAACCTGGTAAAGATAGAGACTTCTAAAGCCTTTACCCCGCTTGAACGTCAAGTTTTGGGCATGCTACATCGCTTGATCTATGGTCAGAGCGATACGTTTTACGATCAGTGGATGCATAGCGCAAACCACTCATTGGGCGCATTTTGCTCCGGCGGTACCATTGCCAATATCACTGCACTTTGGGTAGCACGTAACAAGGCGTTAAGAGCCAATGGTTCATTTAAAGGCGTTGAGAAAGAAGGCCTATTTAAAGCCATGAAGCATTATGGCTACGATGGCTTAGCGGTATTGGTGTCTGAGCGTGGTCACTACTCCCTTAAGAAAGCAGCCGATGTACTAGGTTTAGGTCAAGAAGGCTTGGTTGCGGTTAAAACGGATGCCAACAACCGTATTATTGTCGACGACCTTAAAGCGAAAATTGTTGAACTAGAGAAACAAAACATCAAGCCTATTGCTGTTATTGGTGTAGCTGGTACAACAGAGACAGGTAATGTCGACCCGCTACCTGAAATCGCAGAAGTCTGCCAAGCTCACGGTTGTCATTTCCATGTGGATGCCGCATGGGGTGGCGCAACACTTATGTCTAATCACCACCGTCACCTTCTTAACGGTGTGGAAATGGCAGACTCAGTAACCATTGATGCGCACAAGCAACTCTACATCCCGATGGGCGCTGGTATGGTTCTGTTCAAAGATCCTGACGCAATGAAATCCATAGAGCATCACGCTCAATATATCTTGCGTAAAGGCTCAAAAGACCTAGGCAGCCATACATTAGAAGGCTCTCGTTCGGGCATGGCAATGTTAGTCTATGCCGCAATGCACATCATCAGCCGCCCTGGCTATGAGCTGCTGATAGACCAAAGCATTGAAAAAGCTCGCTACTTTGCAGATTTAATCAAGCAGCAAGATGATTTCGAATTGGTTTCTGAACCAGAGCTTTGTCTGCTCACATACCGCTACTTGCCGCCATTCATCCGTGAGGCATTAGCAAAAGCGGAAGGTTCACAAAAAGAACAACTGAATGAACTGATTAATGAATTAACACAGTTTATTCAAAAGCGTCAGCGTGAAACGGGCAAATCGTTTGTTTCACGTACAAGGCTGAACCCAGACCAATGGCAGCGCATGAACACGATTGTGTTCCGAGTGGTTTTGGCAAATCCGCTGACGACCAAAGAAATTTTGAGTTCGGTGCTTGATGAACAGCGTGAAATCGCCAAGCAAGCACCAAATTTGATGGAAAGAATTCAGCAGGTGGTCACTAATATCCAATCGTCTTAATGGCCCGAAAGAGTTACATCAATTTGAAATTTTTTTTCGTTTTGATGTAACTCAAACATCATTCTCGTGCGACTGGCGCAACAAAACATCGATTACACATCCAATTCTGTAGTTTTTACAACATTTTGTTTGAGGCCTGTCAAATTCTCACTAAATAGTATCCGTTATTGGTTTAGACTGATTGAAGATCAGGTTTATACTGATTCTATGGCGCTGGTTGTTTTCGTTAACGCCCCACTCTACTCTGGAATCTTCGTGTTTCCTTTCGTTAACAGAGCCAGCGAGTTGTTCTCTATACCCTCGTGAACACTATGAATACATTAGAAAAAATTCAAAAAAACCTGGAGAATTTCAGTAAGTCAGAGCGCAAAGTTGCGGAAGTAATTATGGCGTCTCCACAAACTGCAATTCATTCAAGCATTGCAACGTTGGCTAAAATGGCTGATGTTAGTGAGCCCACTGTAAACCGCTTCTGTCGTCGTCTGGACACCAAGGGCTTTCCAGATTTTAAGCTTCACTTGGCACAGAGCCTAGCCAACGGTACCCCTTACGTTAACCGTAACGTGGAAGAAGACGACGGCCCAGACGCGTACACCCATAAGATTTTCGAATCGACCATGGCGTGTTTAGATGTCGCGAAAAACAGCCTAGATCCAATGCAAGTGAACCGTGCGGTCGATTTGCTAACGCAAGCGAAGCGCATTTCATTCTTTGGCCTTGGTGCATCATCTTCTGTAGCCCGAGACGCACAAAACAAGTTTATTCGCTTTAACATTCCAATTACTTGTTTTGAAGACATTGTCATGCAGCGCATGAGTTGTATTAACTGCAGTGATAATGATGTTGTGGTTCTTATTTCTCACACAGGTCGAACGAAGAGTCAGGTCGAAATAGCAAACCTTGCTCGTGAAAACGGCGCGACGGTCATTGCGATTACAGCAAAGGACTCACCGCTAGAAAAGGCAAGTTCACTCGCTATTACGCTTGATATTCCTGAAGATACCGACGTTTATATGCCAATGGCGAGTCGAGTTGTACAGATGACGGTGATTGATGTACTGGCAACTGGCTTCACACTCCGCCGTGGTACAGGTTTCCGTGAGAACCTAAAACGCGTAAAAGATGCGTTGAAAGACAGTCGCTATGACAAACTAAGTCAGTACTAAGTCCTGCTGTTTAGTGAAATATTTAATAAAGGGGAGCTCAACGCTCCCCTTTTTTCAATGTGCTTTAGATCAATACATCAACCCAAGTCGTTCACAATCGATAAGTCCGTTCTTGATTCAAGCACTTCTACAGAGCTCACGTGTTGTGTGCTCTCTGCCACACACTCTCCACTGCAATCACAGACTTGCTGCAATATGTATATCAAACGTTCCTGATTAAGGGGTAGCGGGTTGCCTTTGATCGCCATCGACTTAAGCGCATCGTTCGCCACTTGTTCAAAAGAAGTTTGGCATACTCCGAATTGGCCAAGTAACGGCAACGCTAACTTATCTAACACCATATTTACCCAAAGAACCCCATCGTGCTCATTCGCGTTCGCACGATCGGTAACCAATTGGGCAAGTTTACGATAACGACTTATCACATCATTCCTGCCAGCGAGCTTCGCGGCGTTAATATTTTCCTGCATCACGTGCGGTGCAAGACGCGCCGTGATCACGCTGTGGGGAGCATCTAACTTACCTCCTAACGCCGACGCAAGCCCATGCGCAGCACCTAATTTGGCGTTAGTAATGGCCATGCCACCAAGCAACGCAGCGAACGATAAGTCCGACCGAGCCTTATGATTATCTTGCTTACAAGCAGCAATCACTGAACGGCTTAAACGACGAAGTCCCTCTTCGCACACCATATCTGTAAGAGGATTTGGCTCACCACACACATACGCTTCCATCAAATGAGTGAACGCATCCATCGCGCCACGCCCGGATGTGTATTGATCGGTTCCATAGGTGAGCGTCGGATCCACAATGGCAACGTCTGCCAGCATATCAGGGCTTCGAAGACTCACTTTCACTTTATCTTGTCCAGACTTCAACACCGCATTTCGAGTCACCTCTGAACCCGTGCTTGCTGTCGTAGGAATTGCAATAAAATGAAGAGGTTTTGCCTTTAATGGTACGTTTCTTCCTACCACTTCGACGTAATCGTAAACATTGCCTTGATTAGGAATAATAGCGGCTAGGGCTTTACCCATATCGATGACACTGCCACCGCCAATAGCAATCACCATATCAGGCTGGAATTTTCTACCGAGTACCGCGGTCTCTTCTACCATTGTGATATAAGGTTCGCCATTGATTGCTACGTGTTGGTAACGCATATTTTGAGCTTTAAGGTAGTTAATGATGGGCGTGGCTCGTTGGGTATCCTTCCCGGTTACCAGCAAAACACTGTAGCCAAATTGGTTGATAACGGATAATGAAGACTGAAGTGCACCTTCACCAAATATAATCCTTGTTGCAGTCATAAACTGAAACATACACATCCTCCCAAAATAATATACCCAAATAACCTCTTGCCCTCTGATTTAACACTTATGTAAGAGTTGAAGTCATTTGCGTATAGCCAGATTAGATTGCTATGTTTTTGAATAAAAAAAATTGACCAATTCCACCTTGCCATCATTAACCCCTTAAAATGTATGTTTTTTATGCGCCACTTCACATACTTTAGAGCCATAGAATAAGGGAGCGCGTTTAGTTTTTATTCGATAGATTTCACCTATAGAACCAAGAGGTAATTGCCGCTTTATTTCCGTATCTGGATCGGGCATAGTTACTGCAACAAAAGAGAGCGCACTCAGCCGCTATGTTTTGTACGCTTTCAAAAAAGAATAGATTTAGGAGAAATAAGATTATGTTCGTTGTTATCTTTGGTCGCCCTGCATGTCCTTTCTGTGTTCGTGCAAAAGAACACGCAGAAACGCTAAAAGCGAAGCGTGACGACTTCAACTACCGTTACGTTGATATCCATGCTGAAGGCATTTCTAAAGCAGATCTTGAGAAAACAGTTGGTAAACCAGTTGAAACTGTTCCTCAAATCTTTATCGACCAAGAGCACATCGGTGGCTGCGACGAGTTCGAAGCATACGCGAAAGAGCACCTAGGTCTATTTGACGAGTAATAAAGACAGTTTTTAAGAAAGCCGCTTCATGCGGCTTTTTTATTATTTTTCAGTTGGTTATTACCTTACGTCAACTAATGGTAAAACCTAAAAAAATTCACTTATCTTTTTGCTATATTTAGTTACAATTCGCAATTCTTAATCTTTTTGGCACACACTTTACCGAGCCACACAGTGAACATAGACGTCGTATACCTTCTTGAGCAAAACCCTATCCTTCTAATCTTCGTCGTATTAGCCATTGGCCTTGCCATCGGAAAAATCCGATTTGGCAAATTACAACTAGGCAACTCCATAGGCGTTCTAATTACCTCGTTGGTAATGGGTCACCTTGGCTTCTCATTCAATGCAGAAGCATTAACCATTGGCTTCATGCTGTTTATCTATTGCGTTGGCATTGAAGCTGGACCAAACTTTTTTGGCATATTCTTCAGAGATGGTAAGCATTACTTTATTTTAAGTATGACCGTTCTCGTGTCCGCAGTCAGCTTAACGTATGGCTTGAGCCACTATTTCGGCCTCGATTTTGGCTTGTCAGCCGGTATGATGGCTGGCGCGTTGACAGCAACACCAGTACTGGTTGGTGCACAAGACGCTCTAAACTCCGGCCTTGCTACTATACCGCGCAATATGGATTTTTCTTTGGTATTAGAAAATCTATCTGTAGGTTACGCGATGGCTTATCTGGTGGGCTTAATTAGCATGATCATGTTCGCGAAGCTGTTGCCAAAACTGCAGAAGCAGAACCTGTCTGATTCTGCGCAGCAAATTGCTCAAGAACGTGGCCTTGGAAATTCAAGCCAAAGAAAAGTGTACTTACCGATTATTCGTGCTTACCGAGTCGGCCCAGAATTGATTGACTGGACTGACGGCAAGAACTTGCGTGAACTGGGTATTTATCGTCAAACTGGCTGTTACATTGAACGAATCCGCCGCAATGGTATTCTCGCCCATCCAGATGGTGATGCCATTTTGCAAGAGGGTGATGAAATTGCACTGGTTGGCTTCCCTGATAGCCATGCTCGCTTGGATCCTAGCTTCCGCAACGGAAAAGAAGTATTTGATCGTAACTTGCTTGATTTGCGCATCGTTGAAGAAGAAATTGTCGTAAAAAGTGACGCTATCGCAGGCAAGCGTTTATCTGATTTAAACTTATCTGAGTTTGGCTGTTTCTTAAACCGCGTGGTACGTGCGCAAATAGAAATGCCGATGGACTTAGACATTGTGCTCGCTAAAGGTGACGTCCTTCAAGTGAGCGGCGAGAAAAGCCGAGTACATGGACTCGCGGAAAAAATCGGTTTCATCTCGATCCACAGTCAAATGGCCGATTTACTCGCTTTTTGCAGCTTCTTTATTTTGGGTATTCTGTTTGGCCTCATCACGATGACATTCGGCCAGGTTTCGTTCAGCTTGGGTAACGCGGTAGGTCTTTTGTTATCTGGTATTACACTTGGTTTCTTACGAGCAAATCACCCTACTTTCGGCTATGTCCCGCAGGGGGCGCTGAATATGGTCAAAGATTTGGGTTTGATGTTCTTTATGGTGGGAATAGGTCTAAGTGCAGGCGGAAAGATGTTCGAGCACTTGACTCAAGTTGGTCCAAAAGTGATTGGTTTAGCATTCATTGTTAGTGTTGTGCCTGTGGTATTGGCCTATTTAGTGGGCGCACACATACTCAAGATGAACCGTGCCCTGCTCTTCGGTGCCATTATTGGTGCCCGAACTTGTGCCCCAGCTATGGATGTCGTCAACGACTACGCTAAATCCACCATCCCAGCTCTTGGCTATGCGGGTACCTATGCGATTGCCAATATTCTGATGACGTTGGCAGGTACAATCCTGATAATATTAAGTTAATAACTTTGACTGATGAAAGCAAAAAAGGCGCTCAATGAGCGCCTTTTGTATATCGGTTGTCTAATCAGTCATTCGATTAGATTTGGATAAAATCAGCTTCAACCGCTGGATTTACATCCGCTTCGTAATCTACGCCTTCAACACCGAAACCAAATAGTTTCAAGAACTCTTCTTTGTACTCTACGTAGTCAGTCAGTTCTTTTAGGTTCTCAGTCGTAATTTGAGGCCATAGCTCACGACAGTGCTGCTGAATGTCGTCACGAAGTTCCCAGTCATCCAGACGTAGACGGTTCATCTCATCCACTTCTGCTGCGCTACCATCTTCTTTGTACAGACGTTGGCTGAACATACGGTAGATTTGTTCCATACAGCCTTCGTGTACGCCTTCTTCGCGCATTTTCTTGAATACCATTGCAATGTACAGTGGCATAACAGGAATTGCGGAACTTGCCTGAGTTACAACAGATTTAAGTACAGCAACATTTGCACTGCCGCCTGTCGCTGCTAACTTGTCGTTTAGCGCTTTCGCCGCACGATCTAGGTCCATTTTCGCTTTACCTAGTGCGCCATCCCAGTAGATTGGCCAAGTTAGCTCAGTACCAATGTAGCTGTACGCGACTGTCTTACAGCCTTCAGCAAGAACACCAGCATCAGACAGTGCATTAATCCAAAGTTCCCAGTCTTCACCGCCCATAACGGTTACTGTGTCTTTGATTTCTTCTTCTGTTGCAGGCTCAACACTTGCTTCGATGATCACATCTTTGTTGGTATCAACGGCAGTTGATGTGTAAGTTTCACCAATAGGCTTAAGCGCTGAACGAACTAGCTCGCCAGTTTCTGGCATTTTACGTACTGGGGAAGCCAGTGAGTAAACCACCATATCGATCTGACCTAAATCTTCTTTGATCAGTTCGATAGTTTTCTGTTTCGCTTCATTTGAGAAAGCGTCGCCGTTTAGGCTTTTTGCGTACAGGCCTTCTTCACGCGCTAGCTTTTCAAAAGCAGCTGCATTGTAGAAGCCTGCCGTACCTGGTTTCTTCTCAGTACCTTCTTTTTCGAAGAAAACACCGATAGTTGATGCACCGCCACCAAATGCCGCAGCGATACGAGAAGATAGACCGTAGCCACTTGATGCACCGACAACAAGAACGCGCTTAGGTGCGTTTTTGATTGGGCCTTGCGCTTTAGTGTACGCAATTTGTTCTTTTACGTTAGCTTCACAACCAACAGGGTGCGTTGTAGTACAGATAAATCCACGAATTCTAGGTTTGATGATCATATTCAACTTCCTTTAAAAAACCTTGTTAGGATAAAAGTTTCGTCGGGATTTCGCATCTAATTTCTGTAAAAATGCTCTGAAAAGGCAAGTGGTTGGAGCACTATCCCAACATCCACTCAGCAAGAACACAAAAAAGCACCTCATTGAGGTGCTTTTCGTAGTATTAACGGTTTACTATGCCGCCGGGTTCAAATGCGACTTTTTTGGGCAATCGGTTCGTACTTCAGAAAAGTCATGACTAAAGTGGTCAACTTGAATCGCCT
Organism: Vibrio sp. RM-41-2B; assembly: GCF_024744415.1. NCBI lineage: Bacteria > Pseudomonadati > Pseudomonadota > Gammaproteobacteria > Vibrionales > Vibrionaceae > Vibrio > Vibrio sp. RM-41-2B. The sequence continues at coordinate 62,385 of NZ_JAMQWD010000019.1, forward strand.
TGTAACGCAATTTGTCTGCCGCCATGATTTGGTCAATTTCTTGCTCAGTTAACACGCCTGCTTCAAATGCTTGCTGCAGACGGTCGTGTAGCAGACCTTTACGAGCCACTTTCCCATCCTTCGCCGCCTTCATAAGCTTACGCTCTAATGGTTTGATTTCGTACATTGCGAGGAAGGCATTCTCCATTAAGCCTACGCTGTCGTCGTCGGATTTTCCGATGTAGCAAAGATGCGTGAGTCGATCACGTTGTGCTCCTGGCGTCATCATCGCTTCCGCCAGATTCACACACAGTTCATCGCTTGGCTTATTGAAATGATTGCCAAGTGGGAACAATAACCCTTTCAGCACACCGCCAACGTATTTCACAGGGAAGTTGGTATAAGCCTCATTTAATGACTTAGATGCGTTATACAAACAATGTTGAACGGCGTAGTGGACAAAATCTAGATCGCCTTGTTGACGTCCTTCATCTTCATACTTTTTCAGTGCGGCAGACGCCATATATAGATAACTTAAGCCATCACCCAGACGTGCAGAAATCATTTCTTTACGCTTCAAATCACCGCCTAGTGTTAACATCGCGAAGTCAGCACTAACAGCAAGCGCTCGGCTTAATCTTGTGATTTCTTTGTAGTATTGCTGTGTTGGGCCACTCATGTGCGCTTTTACAAACCGAGAACCAGTTAGCGCCGCGCCAAATGCACCAAATGTATTGCCTACCGCATGTTTGATGTGTTTAAAGAGCAAGTTGTCAAATTCTTTCGCCCCTTGTTCAGAATCTGGATTCGCCGCGGCTTCCATTTCTTTCAGTACATATGGGTGACAACGAGTCGCACCTTGACCAAAAATCATCAGGTTACGAGTCAGAATATTCGCGCCTTCAACAGTGATCGCAACTGGAATACCGAGATAATGTTTAGCAAGATAGTTCATTGGGCCATCTTGAATCGCACGACCCGCATGGATATCAAACGAATCATTTAGAATAGTACGCGCGATTTCCGTCATGTGGTACTTGGCAATCGCGGTTACGATCCCAGGTTTTTCTTTCATATCGAGAGAAGTCGTCGTCAGCGTACGTGTCGCTTCTAGTAGGTAAGTAAGACCACCAATGCGCCCCATTGCTTCTGCGACACCTTCAAACTTACCGATCGACATACCAAACTGTTTACGCACGTAAGCATAAGCACCGGTTGTACGTGTAGTAAGGTGGCCAATCGCTGTGCCAAGCGCTGGGAGAGAGATACCACGACCAGCAGAAAGACACTCCACCAGCATACGCCAACCTTTACCTGCGTAATCAGCGCCACCGATCAACCAGTCCATAGGGATGAAGACATCTTCACCACGAGTCGGACCATTCATGAATGCAGAACCCAGAGGATCATGACGCTCGCCTATCTCGACACCTTCATGGTCAGCGGGGATCAGCGCACATGTGATTCCAACCTCTTTCTTATCACCAAGTAGCCCTTCTGGATCCTGTAGCTTAAATGCTAATCCGAGCACTGTCGCCACTGGCGCAAGTGTGATGTAGCGTTTATTCCAGCTAACTCGCACGCCAAGCACTTCTTTGCCTTCGTGAGTGCCATAACAAACTACGCCTTGATCTGGTATACCACCGGCGTCAGATCCCGCTTCGGGCCCTGTTAATGCAAAACAAGGAATGTCGGTACCATCAGCAAGACGAGGCAACCAGTAATCTTTTTGCTCTTGCGTGCCATAGTGCGATAAAAGCTCACCTGGACCAAGAGAGTTCGGTACCATTACCGAGACAGCGGTGCTGATGCTACGAGTCGCAATACGAGAAACAATGGTTGAGTTCGCTAAAGCGGAAAATTCACGACCACCATACGCTTTTGAAATGATCAGTGAGAAAAATCGCTCTTTACGTAAGTACTCCCATACTTCAGGCGGTAAATCCCTGTCTTCTTTGACAATCTTCTGGTCATCAAGCATTTCTAGCAGGGTTTCAAGCTCATTATCCATAAATGACTGCTCTTCTGCTGTCAGTGTCGGCGTTGGATAATGGTGCAATGTAGTGAAGTTAGGCTTGCCTGAAAATAGTTCGGCATCCCACCACACACTACCCGCTTCCATCGCCTCTTTCTCGGTGCTAGAGAGAGGTGGCAATACTTTTTTGAACACTTTAAAAGCTGGGTCACTAATCCATTTTCTTCGTAGAGAGCTCATAGTTCAGATCCTTTTGTTCACGTAACCGCTCTGGGCATAATTTTATTATTGGTTTAACTTTCTTATTTGTCTTGTGCCAACTGCTTCGCTGACATTCCTGCAGACAAATAAGGAATCAGTAAATCGACGACAGATTTCACATCGACTTCCTTTTCAAATTTACTTTCAGCAAGCTCCGAAAGAGCCTGGCTTGAAGCCATCGTAAATACGCAGGTACCTAGCGTGAAGTGCAGTCGCCAAAACAGCTGCTCCTCACATAGTTCCGGGTTTGCCTTCATTATCGAGAAGGTGAAGAGGTTAAGTACCTCTTCATATCGAGTGGTGATGAACCAACGCAGATGACCTTGTACGTCTGTGTAACCACGGCCAATTAACAACATGAATAATGCAGTACCATTGGGGCGCACATCATTTAATGTACGCAAAGGTAAACGCAATGACTCAAAGACGTCGTCCATGTCGTAGCTATCACGCGTATTTAACTCAATTAGTGAGGTTTTAATGCTCGGCATGAGCGCTTCTAGGTATCTATCTAAAACCGCTCTAACTAGCGTTTTTTTATCGCCAAAGTGATAATTTACCGATGCTAAGTTGACGTTCGCTTTACCTGTTATCGTTCTTAGCGAAGTATCATTAAAACCATGTTCAGCAAAGAGTCCTTCTGCGACATCGAGTATTTTTTCTTTTGTTGATGTTCTCGGGGCCATTTTAATCACTCGTATTAAACAACTGTTTGAAAATATACTCCTGAAACTTTAGATTAACAAATGATTAACATCACACTTTCACCAATTGGTCTGACCAGAATTTAGAAGGTGTGATCTAATCTTTTGAATTTAAGTCTAATAAGCAAGTGATGCTCGCCAGAAGAAAGTGACCAAGTTTCGCAAACCATCGTATTTGAAACGCTAGCAATGTCGTTGGGCTGTCGGAGCGGGAGATACGGGTTTGAAATGCAATTTAGGTTTATAACTACTATAGAAAAGAGGGCTATCGAGTTTCAAACCGTCATAAAGTTGGTTACGCTGTTCGCCTCTTCTCTTACTTCTTTACGATACAAGCGGGCAGAAAGAATTAAATCGAATTTTTTTTGAAAAAAAATGGAACTGTTTGGAAAAGGCTCGGTCTGAATAAATGTAACAACTAGGGCATTTTAAGTTTCACTGGCCGTCAAACTTGTTTCCATCTAATTGTTACGTTGCTGCTTTTTTCTTATTAACTCCTATGTTTGTATCCGCCCAGTCAAATTTTCGGCTGGGCTTTTTTTCGCCCGCAGATCTACCAACCTACCTTTTTCGATGATTCCGTTCACCTCCATGGTCTAGACATCCGCTCAATACGAAAGTGTCGCTATTAAGTCGCTGATGTACTGAACTATGGGTATAAAAAAGCCTCCCGATTGGGAGGCTTTACAAAATAGCTCATTTTTATCTTACGCTTGCGCTTTCTTAGGCAAAGAAAAGTGCAGTAAGGCATAGCCAAGTAATGCTGCTGTCGTAGAACCCATTAAGATACCGAGTCGAGCATAGGTATCAAATTCAGGACTTACATTTCCGAACGCTAAAGAGGAAATGAAGATAGACATTGTAAAGCCAATACCACACAACACAGATACCGCAAAGATATGCTTGAAGTTAACGCCTTCAGGTAACTTAGCAACGCCCATTTTTACCGCTGCCCAGCTAAAGGTAAAGATACCTAGAGGCTTACCAACCAGTAGACCCAAAGCAATACCGAGTGGCAACATTGAAGTTAGACCTGACATCGATACGCCTTCTAACGAAATCCCCGCATTGGCAAATGCGAATAGAGGCAGAATACCAAATGCCACATATGGGTGAAGCGCGTGCTCCATATGTTTAAGTGGAGAATGTTCGCCCTGCTTTCCCTTTAGTGGGATAGCAAAACCAATCACTACACCTGCCAATGTTGCGTGAACACCAGATTTAAGCACCGCGAACCATAAGATCGCACCGACGATCATGTATGGCGTAAGTTTTGTTACTTCCTTCGCATTCAACATGAATAGGACACCAGTCATGATGAAACCAACAAGCAACGCCATGGTCGACAGGTCACCGGTGTAAAATAGCGCGATAATAACAACCACACCTAAATCATCGATGATAGCAAGCGCCAGCAAGAACACTTTTAGGCTTACTGGTACACGCTTACCTAATAACGCCATGATACCTAAAGCAAAAGCGATATCTGTCGCCGCTGGAATTGCCCAACCAGAAATCGCCTCAGGATCGTTGGCATTAAAGGCTACGTAAATAAGAGCAGGAGCTAACATACCGCCAACCGCTGCAATCGCAGGGAAAATTGCGGTTTCTTTTGATTTTAACGCACCTTCAAGCAGCTCTCGCTTAACTTCAAGGCCAATGAGTAAGAAGAAAACAGCCATTAGGCCGTCATTAATCCAGTGAGAAACTGACATACCAAATACATAAGTATGCAGTACAGATTGATAAGTTTCGCCCAGCGGTGAGTTAGCAATGGTCATCGCAATTGCCGCGGCAATCACGAGAAGAATACCACCAGCTGATTCCATTTTGAAAAAGTCACGAATGACATCGTTCATGGTTTCGTCCTTATATTTATTATCTTAATAAACGATTAACAAAGAATGATAAGAGTGTATAGCGGTCGAAAACTTTAGAATAATCGCTTCTTCAGAGTATAAACTTCGATTTTTCCGATATGAAGTTTACTATACATCGTATTTTCCAACATAACACTCAATTTTGATCACAGCGCGTACTTGTTGTTATCGCGCCAAATGTTTATCAAGATTATGAGAAAATCAGCATAACATGGCATGTACTGTCATGATAACCCCATACTTTTGAGAAAAACTCAGGAAGTTTCATCCACTAAAAAACCACCCATTAGGGTGGTTTTTATCAGAATTTAATAACCAGTGAGCTGCATAAAGCCCCAAGCCTCGTTGGAGCCAGAAGCTAAGGTAGGACCTTCCCAATACGGTATAACAAACGGAAGCCACATATCTGATTTGATAATACGAGTGGTCAAGTTAATTTGATGCTTTGGAATATTAATAATCCACTGCAAAGGCAGCCTTCTTCCATTTGATAAACTGGTCACTTGCATTGGTTTAATACTTATATCATCATCTGAGAGATTAATGACTTTACCTGAGCGTGTGGACAAGGTGCCAAATACATGCGGTGTTTGTCCATGGTGGCGATAGCGGCTGACAGTCAGTGCTCGACCATCATCTAAATTGAATACAAACCAATCCCAACCCTGTTGCCCTTCACCAATTAAGCCACTGCCCCACTCTTTCTGAGCCCAAGCAGAGCCAGCAACAGAGAAGCGTTTGCCATTAATGTTCAAACTCCCTTTCACCTTTAAAAATGGCGCACTAAAACTGAAAGAGGCAACAGATTGCAACGCGTGTTTAACCTGAAAACCTTTGTCTCCATTCACGACAAAGGGGCCATTTGTCATAGTATTGAGATCTAAACCAAACGTATCGGTAGTCACATTCAAGTTACCAGGGAAAGGCGTTGCACCAAGTGAACGCCACGTCCAATTATCAATCCATAACCTGAAAGGACGATTAGTCATGCCAGCTTGGCCTATCCCGCCTCTCGCTACACGTTGCTCTTTCCAGACGTGCGAACCATGGCTAACGACAACATGTGAAATGTACAGTTGAGGGTTTTGCCATCCGCTGGTTTCTCGCTCGTCCGTCGCGACCCTGAAGTAACTCCATTGAACATTGTATATTTTCCCTTGTTCATCTTTCAGTTTCGCAAAGTAGTGCCACCATTCATGTTGGTACTCGGGATGAAAGCGAAAATCTGACGGTAAAGAGACATGTTCGTCAGGTAATACAGGTTCGAAAATCGTTTGATTTTCACGCGTTAGAATAGAATTAAGCTCGCTTTCTTGTGTCGCTGTCGCTTCCAACCAAAAAGTTGAGTAAAAAACAGCCCCGGTCAAAAAGGCAAACGTAATAACAATGATCGTTGAAACTAACAAGCGTTTTTTAGAGCCCACTTTTTTCATTACAACGCATCCCTTAATGACTTCATTGGCGTACTCTTAATCATTCTAATAACTGGCAATGCGCCAGCAATCATGATGGCAAGCATCGCCCAAGCAATAGTTTGAGCGTATTCCCAAGGGATCGTTTGAAGCTCCAGAGACCAGCCGAATGATTGCTTAATGATAATATCAACGATCAAGTGTGCAAGTGCCAGACCAAGTGGCACCGCAATAATCGCGGAAATGGCCCCGAAGACAAACAACTGCAAACCACCCAATGCGACAAGTTCCTTTCCTGATACACCCATACATCTCAGCAAAGAGAAGTGCCGCTGCCGCGACAACTCGCCCGCCAATGTCGCGAAGAATAAGCCAAATACAGCAATAATCAGCGTGATGTTGCCCAAGGTTCCTGCAATAGCGAAGGTATGATCAAATACCCTCATTGCCTGACTATAAATATTACCATTATCAAACACACGGTCTTGCGGGAGGCGGAATACATTTTCTAAGCGATTTTTCAGCCCCTCCCCATTAACGCTATCTTTTAACACCACACCAAGGCCAACATTGCCCGTCCCTGCAAATGCATACAGCCAATTCCGGTGCGACATCATCACCTGGTTATACGGGTTTCCATAATCGTAATAAACACCAACGACTTGCCAGTCTCCACCTAGTGGTTCCTGCAAGTTAATGAAGTCTCCTGGGCGAATATCCAACTTCAAGGCCATCGATTCACTCACCATCAAGCTCTTGGTCGCGTGCAGTTGATACCAGTAATTCGGGACACCTAGCTTTACCGTCAGTGCATCTAGCTCACCTTCAGAAGAGCCTGTACTCACCACTTGTAAGGCACCATGTTCGGTTGGCATATCTTTTTCCCAACGCCACCAAACCGAGTTGACTTCTGGTTGGTTTTGCAGCCACGCACTCATCCGAGCTGCTGAGTTATTTGTAGGATAGATATAAATATCCGCTGCCAATCGCTGGCTGAGCCATTTATCGGTCGTATCCCTAAAACTGCCTACCATCGTTTCTACGCCGATATTTGCCGCCAGTGCCAACATAAACGCCATTGTTGCCACGCCGCGATAACTCATGCTCGCAGCCGCATCGGCAAAAAACCAACGTACACGTACCCAACGCATGGTGTAAGAAAAGCTCTGGAACATATGCCACATAATAAATGGCATAAACAAGGCCACACTAACCAACATCAGCGCAATAATGGCAAAGCCAGTTTCTTGTGTTTTCGGTGCTTGATACACTGCGATTGCCGCGACACAAAACGCACACGCAGCAAGAGCCTGCCAAGAGAACTCACGCCCTGCAAATCGCATTAATGACAGTCGAGAAGAGAGACGAATAGGTTGTGACTTCAGCAAGCGAATCAATGGCCACAAACACGATATTAATGCGCCCATCGCTGCCATGATCAGACTATATAAGCTGGACTGCCAAGACCACCCTATTGTTAAGCCCACGTTGGCATCGTATAAATCGCTCAGGCTCGATGAGACTGCAGGGATCAGTTCATTTGCCAAGATCAAACCAAAAAAGTTACCACACGCCCACGCAATAAAGACGAGCAACGATAACTCTAACAACAATGCTTGAGCCAACTGCGTTCCGTTGACCCCCGTCTGTCTCAAAATACCCACCAAACGTTGTCGCTGAATAAATGACAAAGACATCGCTTGATAAAAAATAAACAACCCGACCAAAAATGACAGCATCCCCATCGCAGTGAGATTCATGTGGAATGCATTAGTTAACGACTCAAGCTCCGTACGCGTATTCCTAACGAGCGTCATGCCATTGGGAAGCATATTTTTCAGTGCTATTAGCTTTTCCTCTGGCATTTCACCACAAGAAATCGCAGATAAACCTGAGCTCCGCTTGAGCATACGCAACAACGATATATCAGTAACCAGTCGAGTCCCTGAGAGCATTTTGTTTTTATCGACTTGAATCGGTCCGAGACGACTTCCGTCATTCATCTCAATAAAGTCCCCATCCTGCCAACTCATGTAAGCGGCCAAATCTTGACTGACTAGAATGGGATAAGGAGGTTTCATTAATGATAGAACGGGCATCTCACCCAAAGATTTGCCTTGCTGCAATGGAATCATCGCGACAGGATCAATCCCCACCAGCATCAAGCTCATATCGGTTTTAGCATCTAGATGCAGCACGTCAAACGGCGCACATTGGTTAAACCCAGCTCGACGCAACTGGATATAGAAACCTTGAGGGATTTTATTGGCAGAGTGTTTAGTTCGGATTCGGTATGGCAAAGGATTGGAGAAAAGCTTTTCTCCTGTCGCATAACTTTGTTTTGCATGCTGGTTGATAGAAGTAACACCAACAAGAAGGGACACGCCTAAGGTTAACCCTAGCCAGACAAGAATAATTTGTAGTGGGTAACGACGGTAATGACCGAGTAGTGCCTTAACTACGGGCCATAACATGCAGTTGCCCTCCTTGAAGTCGAATCTTACCTTCCATATGGGCCGCCACTTTTTCACTGTGCGTCACTAACAGCAAAGTACACTCCAGTTGGCGAGCGAGACTCGTCAATAAGCGCATTACCGCTTCTGCGTTTCGCTCGTCTAGGCTACCAGTTGGCTCATCAGCGAGTAGGATTTTAGGTTCCATATAGAGTGCGCGAGCAATAGCAGCACGTTGTTGCTGACCACCAGATGCTTCTTCCGGGTAACGGCCTAGCAGAGGCATTAAATCCAGAGCAGAAAGAATTTGACGCCACAACTCTTTATCTTCTGGCAAACCTTTTAACTGACGACAAAAACGAATATTGTCGGCAATATTGAGCGTAGGAAGCAGGTTGAACTGTTGGAAGATATTACCAATATTGTTGCGGCGATAAAGGGTTCTCAAATGCTCTGGCGCATCATGCATGGCAAAATTTGGAAACTGAACTTCACCAGAGTCTGCAGTATCCAGTCCGGCAATTAAGTTCAGCAAAGTACTTTTACCCGAACCACTTTCTCCCATCAGAGCGACTTGGTCACCTTGCTGTAATGTTAATTCTGCCCCTTGTAATACAGGGTGAAATTCTCCCCCATCTACATAGCCTTTACATAGGTCTGACAGTTTTAACATTGATTATGCCGCTCGGATGGTATTTAAAAATTGGGATCAGAATCTACACTAAAATCCTGTTAGTAGAAAGTATTTTGAATGCTTGATCACACTATGAGAGTACAAATGCAACTCGATTCACTTTCTGTTCCTAATTTTGTTGACGTATTGAGCAGATTTTTGCAGCTGCAGAAAGCTCTGTTTACCTTTATTGACCGATAAGGTTTTTCATCCATTTTCGGCTCACCATTCTTGGCAGACAAATCGTCCACTTCACAACTTCCTCGGTCAAAAAGAGTAAGTAAACCCATTGTGGGTCCCAACCGAGCTGAATCGCAGCAAATGCCGCGAGTGGAATCCCGATCACCCACTGCGCAAGAATGTCTTGATACAAACAAAACTTAACGTCACCACCCGCACGTAATACCCCAACAATGACCATCATCGGTACCGAGCGTAATACGACACCTAAAGCAAGAATCACCATAAACTGTTCAGCTAACTGGCGAGTATCCGCTGTCAGTGCACTAAACGCATTAAGGATCCATTGATTGGACACTATCAATACAACAGCGACCACAAATGCGATAAACACATTCAAAATGACCGTAGCCCAAGCTTGGTAATACACAGGTTCAAAGTTTTTCGCGCCGAGTTGGTTACCCACTAAAACCGCAGCTGCATTCGATAGGCCAATCATCATAGCGAGAGCGATTGACTCAACGGGCGTCATCACCGACAACGCTGCCAAACCTTGCACACCCGCTTGCCCCATGATGGCATGGTAAGCGAACAATCCACCAGCCCATGCCAAAAAGTTAAATGTGGTCGGTAAGGAAAGGCTCAAGAAACGCGTTATTTTGTCTACAACCAAACCTGCGCGTATATCATCCCAACCAAATGCAATTATGTGTTTCTTCAGCCATAAATAGCCAAATAGACAACCGACTTCGATAGCGCCACTGATAACCGTTGCAATGGCTGCCCCTGTAATCCCTAAAGCAGGAAAACATAAGTGACCAAAAATTAACACCCAGTTGAGGAAAACATTAGACAGAATGCCTATACCACTAAAAAATGTGCTCAGCCCCGGTTGGTGCATCGCTCTCAAGCCCACCGACATACTAGCGACACACGCAACAGCAAACATGCTAACGGATGAAATAATTAGATAGCTGGCCCCTAACTCAATCACTTCTTGTGAGTCTGTAGTCAGTTTCATGACTGGCTGTGGGAAAATAACAAACAAAGCAACGGCAATGGCGGCAAACACCATGGCTATCATCCATGTTAAAGCCGTACTGCGACGTACCCCGACTTTATCGCCTGCCCCCCAATATTGTGCGGTCAGTAACGCACCACCCGTCGTCACCCCAACTAACATGATGGTAGTAACAAACGTCGCGCGCGCCGCTACCCCAACAGCGGCTATTTCAGCTTCACCAAGTTGGCCGAGCATAAGCACATCGACGAGGCTTCGGCTAGAAAACATCATGCTTTGCAGTGTAATTGGTAGCGCGATCGCGAATAAGCGACGTAAGAATGCTTTATCTGCATGTATTGAGAGTTGAGAGAGAAAAGTCACAAGCGCTCCAACGACAACTTATTGATAGAATGGGGAAAGTGTCTCATGATTATACTCTGTGGTGTTTATTCCACCAACGATTAAAAGGACAGATAATGAAAAAGGTGTTGGTGCTAGGCGCCTCGGGTTACATTGGTTCTCAACTTCTTCCGTTACTCTTAGATAAAGGTTACGCCGTCACTGCCGCAGCGCGACATATCGATTATTTGGAGTCAAGGACTCGGCCCCATCCTAATTTAAGGTTGCGGTATCTAGACCTAGCCGACGCAGAAGCCACGCTCGCTGTGGTGAACGATTTTGACTTGGTATTTTTCCTAGTACACGGAATGGCACAAGGCGATGACTTTGTTGAATACGAACTAAACCTTGCTTTGAACTTTAAATACGCATTGGAGCAAAGCCGTGTCAAACATGTCATTTATTTAAGTGCCATCCAACCGCAAACCGGAAACTCGCGCCATTTAGCCGCTCGCAAAGCAACGGGCAAAATTATCCGACAGTCTGGCGTTCCAGTAACTGAATTGCCTGCTGGCGTCATCATTGGCCCCGGTTCCGCGGCTTTCGAGATCATGCGAGATTTTGTCTACAACTTACCTATTTTGATCGCGCCTAAATGGGTCGACTCAAAAGCCAACCCTATTGCCCTACCCAACCTCAATCACTATTTATTGCAGCTGGCCGAAGCATCCCCCCCAGAAGAAAACCAAATTTATGAAGTTGGTGGGCCAGATACACTCAGCTACCGCGAGCAGTTTAAAGTCATTTGCCGAATCACCAACAAGCCTTATCGGCTGTGGTCGACACCGTTGCTTACCCCCAAAATGGCATCGTACTGGCTCGGCTTGGTCACCTCTGTACCAGCAAACATCGGCAAAGCATTACTCGCGGGGTTAGAGCATGACTACATTGCCGATTCCAAAGCGATTGAAGCACGATTTCCGCAAACGCTGATCAGCTACGAGCAAGCGGTATCCGATACCATTCAAGATGAAGGCACGTTTGTACGCAGCAATGTTTGGGGCTTTGAACCAGCGGCACTTCGTCGATGGCAACCAGGGTATGGCTACTACCCTAAACAAGCCGGTGCGAGCATAAAAACTCAAGCCTCCGCTGCGGCATTATGGAAAGTGGCTCAAAAAATCGGGAGTCGTGAAAAAGGCTATTACTTTGCCAACATTTTGTGGCGCACACGTGAATGGCTCGACATCTTTTTTGGTGGCGGGAAACCGATTCGCGTTTCTCCTCCGGGGCCGGAGCTCAAAGTCGGCGATTATATTGACTCTTGGAAAGTGATTCGCTGCGAGGAAGATCAGTTCCTCTCACTGTTTTTTGGGATGAAAGGCCCAGGGCTTGGACGTTTAGAAATTACCATCAAAGACCATGGTGATGAACGAGAACTGGATATCACCGCTTGGTGGCACCCACAGGGGTTTCTCGGGCTGCTTTACTGGTTTGCCATGATGCCAGCCCATCTATTCATATTCAAAGGCATGGTCAAAGCCATCGCGAAAGAAGCCGAAAGTATCAGTATTATTCCTCAGGTGGGACAGTCTCTGGAGAATCTAGAGAAATAGGCAGGTGATGAGCAATCCCCGCATGGCAATCAATGCACGATTGCTCTCGACTTTCCATCATTTGATGTCGACGCGCAACGGTTCGTCCTTGCGCTTCGAAATCCATCTTGTCAACGGAATGGCAATATCGACACTGTTGATAAACTGCTGTGTGACTTCAGCAGCCAACCTCGGACGATGCTCCGCCTCGAAGTTCTCTAACGTAATTTCTCCAGTCAGTTTATGATAGATGTCGGCTGTAGCGCCGATTTTCAATGCGATTTTAGCAAAAAACTCCCTAGGGACATGGCAATCACTGCACGTAGCGGCAATCACACCCTGAGCATTTTTGAAGTGTGGAGATGCTTGGTACTCCTCAACTATCGTATCCATCCCAATATGGCAACTGTAACAAAACTCGTTGCGATTGGTGTAATCCATACCAAAGTGAAAAACACTGAGGGCCGCCCCACCAAAGATAAACGCCAATAAGCCACCAATTGGTATGCCGAGCATCCATTTTCTGTTTGGTTTACGCCATAAATTCATTGGTGTTCATCCCAAAGCAGCGCTAGCGATAACTCGCATAGTATTCTACGAGCGCGTTTAAATCATCGGCACTAAGCCCTTTGAACGCCTCATCCATTTTTTTATCAACGGAGCGTTTCCCTTGCTTAAACTGTTGCAACGTAGTGGCTAGATAGCCCTTCTGCTGACCAGCTAAAATCGAAGCTTCATCCAGAGCGTTACTGCCACCATCCGAATGACAGTTCTCGCAGCTTTTCGCGTGGATTGCCTTACCTTTCATCGCTAACGCTTGATCAAAAGACTGTTTAGCTGGCACAAACTCAAGCCCAGCATAATGTTTTGCTAACTCTTCAATCTGCTCTTCAGATAAAGATTTAACTATCGACACCATGTCGCCTTTTTTGCTCGTGTCTCCGTATACGTGATTAACCGAAGCTGAGGGTCTGCCTTCAAGGTAACGCAACATCTGGTCAAAAAAGTTGAACTCGGGAATCCCTGCGATGGTAGGAATATTCGTGTCGGAACTAACACCGTCTGGCCCATGACAGGCTTCACATTCGTATTGTGAAATTAGCTCACTTGGTGATGCTAAACTGTGGGAAACCAAAGCAGAACTGATGGCTAACACTGAGGAAATTTTTAGTGAGAATTTAATTATCTGGTGCATATTAGACTGACTCCGTAGTAATTATCTTTATTAATCAAAACCAGACAGCGAATAAACGATAAGAAAATCAATTTATAAACGCGACTTAAAACCAACGATATCCAAGATAAAAATATTAAGCCGTCAACTATTTAAAGTAGCGTAGTTCAATACCCTCACTTTTTCTGCGCCGACCTCTTAAATCGCAGAAAATCCAACCCAAACAATTGATTTAAAATGATAATAAATTCAACCCCAAAATTCACACACAAAAATAGCGGTTTATTTTAATAATATTTCATATTGCGTCTATACTCTTACAAGCCATGTATTTCGATTTATTCAAGCGATGTAAATATGGATATTTTTCTTTTGTCTTGAATATAAAATTAATATTTCAATCAATCGTTTATTGAAATATTCAACCATTCCCATGCATTCCCACTTACTTTAGGACGAATCGAGAGGGACTATGAACGGTTTAAAGTCGATCGCTACATTAATATTGTTTATTTTACTGCTCACCGGATGTGGTCCAGACAGCAAAAACGATCAGAATACACCACCACCTGCACTTGGTGATTTCGAGATCAGTGTTTCCAAGCCATCATTGGTCACTCAAGAAACCGGAGAAACCAAACTGGTGGTCAATTTTACCGTCAAAGACGCCAGTGGCAGACCTCATGAGCTAGACGAAACGAGAGATTTTCGCATCGCACTTCTTAAAGCAATGCCCTCTCGTGTCGATACACAAAACTCGAGCAATCCAGCCTTTGCCTTCAATGGGCGTCATGGCAACACTTATTGGAAGAGTTTCCATCACTCAAGCAACACCGCAAATAACCGTGCCAGCATGGAGAGTGTTTGGGATGGAACATTAGTAAAAACAGACGAGGGATATCGCTACACGTTTGCCATTCCTGACGTTTTGAAAGTGTCCGATCCTTATACTGCCGACTCTTCTAGCAACAATGGTTTTATCGCTTGGGATGCGAATAAACTCCACCGAATCGTCATGGCGTATGGAGAGCAAGGCAACGGTTTTACCTACGTGTTTGAATGGGTACCGCAAGAAAGTTCAGATACGGCTGTCTCCCGCAATGTGATTGAAAAAGGCACCTGCGAAAACTGTCATATGGGCGAACCGCTTCATCATGGACCCGGCTATCGCTCAATTGATAACAACATTGCCGTTTGTACCGCTTGCCACAATGACAGTAATCCTGGCGCTGCGCCAGCCAGACGCCCTCTCGCTGCCGTTGTTCATCAATACCACGGTAATGTTTTCAAATTAGGTAGCGACAGAAATAACACCGACACTTACAAACAGCCTGTCGACGAGAATGACGTGCTCGTTACCGACATCAATGGTTTAGTCATTGAAGGCAACCCTTTCCCGCAAGATGCCCGCAACTGTACAACCTGCCATTCAACCGATGTCGCGAAAGCATCAGACGCCAACAATTGGTTTGAACACCCAAGCCAAGTTGCCTGTGAGACCTGTCACTTGTACAGAGACAGAGGCGCGCATGATAACCAAGTCGGTACGGCTTGGGTAAGAAACGGCGAGCCACAAAACTCCTGCTCGGGCTGTCACCGACCTTATGACCGAGATGACAATGGCGATCCAATCATCGGCCAAGACGCAAGCCGAAGTGCTAAAACGGTTCACGTAATGCGTTTAGAGAATCTTGCAAAAGCGCGTGATTCGCTTGAAATCAACGTTGAAAGCGCGCGATTTATTGATGACCAGTTTGAGGTTGAACTAAGAGTGTCGAAAGCGGGCTCAGGTATTGGCTCCATCAACGAACTGACCCCTTTCATTAATGAACATGGGCACCTCCATTTGTTGCTGAACTGGGATAACGGCCAAGGCCCGATGGTCGCAAACAACAGTCTCAACGTCGCCGATGATGGCGCACTTGGTGACGGCTGTGAGGCTCAAGGAGAAGGCCTATTCTTGTGTCATAAAGACTTCACAGACGCTGCGATTAAGCCAACCTCCAACTCTACGTTGACGGTTAACATCGCCGACATGCCACTTTGCGCCAACCGTAGAGATGGCGAGCTCGCCGAATGCGTCACGTTTGAAGGCATCGATCTTATCAAATCGCCTTTCGTCATTGCCGCCAATAACGCATCCGGCTCGTTTGATGTGTCTGGTATCAACAAGCAACACAAACTGCCAGTGGGCGCGGACATTTCATCGTGTAACGATTGTCACAAAGAGCTGACTATCCATAAGCTCGGTGAGCATCCACATGCCGCCACCGACTTCCAACAATGTAAAAATTGCCATAACTCTGAACGTTCTGCGTTTTATCCTGGAATGGTGGCTGATCTAAAGTACCACGTGCACTCATTCCACGCCTTTGGCTCCGCTCATAGCGGTGAAGCTTCTTTCCCTGGCGCAGTCAACAACTGTGAGGCCTGCCATACCAATGCTCAATACAACTTACCTAGCCAACAAAATACGCGCCCTTCTCTGGCAAGTGGTAAGTACTTTAGTCCTGCGTTAGTCGCCTGTGGCGCGTGTCACCTAGAGTCATCTTTAGCTAATGCTGACCCGGATACCGTGGCAGGAGATGCGCCTCTGAACCATATGCTGAATCACGGCGCGGTATTTGGAGCAGACACAGCAGCACAAGCAACGGGCTCCGAACAATGTGCGACTTGCCATGCTATTGGTCAGTCACAAGGGGTGGATAAGGTTCACAAGGTATACGACTACCGTTGAATTCGTCATTGAACACAATGCTTTGACAATTAAGGACAAGAAAAGGAAGAGCTATGAAAGCAATGTTTCTGCGGTGGTTGGTAGCTGGGATACTTGGGTTAGGCGTCATCTTCACCGTCAGTTCGGAAGATGTAGCCAAGACAGAACCCGAAGCGGCGACGTTAACTCAAGAAGAAATTGAAACCATATTAGACACCAAATTTTCCGAGGGGAAATATTCACGCCGCGGGCCAGATGGCTGCCTTCGTTGCCATGACGATACATCAGATAAACCTGCAACGGGTATTTTCGATAACATTCATGGCAAGTCCGCAAACCTGCATGGTCCAATGAATGATAAACAGTGTGAAGCATGCCATGGCCCAGCAAACAATCACGAGCGCAATCCACGAAAAGGACAAGTCCGTGAGCCGATGATCACTTTTGGGCTAAACTCCCCTGTTCCAGCCGAAAAGCAAAACAGCGTGTGTTTATCTTGTCACCAAGATGCGAAACGCTCGACTTGGCATAGTAGCGAGCACGCTTTTGAAGGGCTGTCTTGTGCAAGCTGTCATCAACTGCATCAAAAAGACGATCCGATGATGGTTGCCGAAATGCAAGCAGACAAATGCACCGATTGTCACTCCCGCACCAAATCGGATATCCACAAACGCAGTCGTCATCCAATTATCGACGGCGTCATGACTTGTTCTAGCTGCCACAATCCACATCAGACATTAAATGAAGCGAGCCTGAACTGGTCAACCGTCAATAACGCTTGTTACGAATGCCATGCGGAAAAACGCGGCCCATTTTTATGGGAGCATGAGCCAGTAACTGAAGATTGCACATCCTGCCACACACCCCATGGTTCAGTGAACAAAGCCCTGCTCAATAAACGGCTACCAATGCTATGTCAGGAATGTCACCGTGTGCCACATGCAAACGTAGCCATTCCTGAAAACGACTTGAGAGTGCGCGGCGGAAGTTGTTTAAACTGCCACAATCAAGTGCATGGCTCTAACCACCCACGTGGTCAAACATTAAGTTATTAGGAGGGAGGCATGAAACTATCTCAACTGTGCATCGCTATTTCCCTTGCTTTTGCTGTGCAAACGCACGCCAACGATTATTTGTTACAACGTTCTCAACCAGCCGACACTAGCCGCTGGCAGTGCAGTGAATGCAGCAGCGACGGCACATGGAGTGGAGAAGTCAGCGCGGGCGTCGGTTACCTTAACAACGATGGTTCCTCGCGATTCTATAATTGGAATCCGCCCGTTTACGGTACAAACTCTGACAACAAACACTTTAACGCGAGCCTAAACGCCGATATCGAACAATATGAAGACGATGGATTCTACAATCGAATCGTCGTCGAAGATCTTGGTTTGCAACGCTTCTTACTGCAGTGGGAAATGGGCCAGTACGACGGATTACGTATCCTCGGCAGTTACAGTGAAACTCCGTATTTCTGGAATCAGTCCTCACTCAGTGCGTATCATCCAAGAGAAGATGCACTCGTTAGTGGTGACCTATCGAAATATGAAAACTCAGTGACGCGAGAGACGTTTAAGTTAGAACTCAAGTACACACCACATACGCCATGGAAGCCATATGCATCCATGAAGCACGAACGTAAAGAAGGCACAACTTCGCTCTATTCATCGACAATTCCGGGTTACGCCAACGCGCCGGGATTCATACCTAAAGACGTCGATCATGAAACCTTAAATACTCAAGTAGGAGTGAGCTACATTGAAGATTTGTTGCTGGTGGATATTGCGTATCGCGGCTCGTTTTTCCGCAATGACAAGTCCGCACTCTATTACGGCGGTGTTACTAACCCTTACGCCAACCACCTTGCGTATGAGCCTGACAACGACTTTCACCAGTTTGCTGTCACGGGGAATTATCGGTTGAATCAACAAACGTTCAGTGGCCGCTTACTTTGGTCACAAACGTCTTCTGAAGGCGGGTTAAATCCGTTTCCGCAGTCCCCCGTTAACTCCAATACATTCCATGGCGAAACCAACACTTGGCAAATGAGCGCGGATTACCATAACAAGCTTTCGCGAGACACAGCTTTCGCCATTTCTGCAGACTATTCAGACAAAGACGATAACTCCGATAGAAACACCATCATCGGCTCTACAAGAGAAAAATACGACCACACCAAAACCAAACTGGAAACAACGTTAACGCATCGTGTTGCGTCTGATGTGAAGGTGAATGCGGGTTATCACTTCAAACAAGACGAGCGAAGCTATGCCGACCGAAAACGTACCGATGAACAACGCGTTTTTGTTGGTGCTCAGTACAGACCAAACAGTCCGTGGCAATTAGGCGGTAAAGTCTCCTACTCTTTCCGCGATGGCTCTGATTGGCAGGACGACAGCAGCGACTCGCCTAATTTGCGCCAATACTATTTAGCCGACAAAGAGAGGATTGAGCTCCGTGGCGACGGCAGTTATGACATGACAGACGATATCCAGCTACTTGCAGAACTTTGGTACGGAAATGATGACTATGCAAAACCCGATATTGGTTTAAGCGAAGGGGAAGATTACGGCTACGACCTCAGCCTCAACTTCAATTTACTCGACGGATTAAGCGGGCATGTTTTTTACAATCAACAGATCATCCGCTCCGAGCAACAACAAGCAAACTCTGACATTGTCGGCTGGAATCGCTACACCACCAAGCTCAAAGATGACATCACAACCATTGGTTTTGGTGTGAGTAAAGAGCGACTGCTGGACGACAAACTTTCTGTCTCATTTGATTACAGCTACAGCCAAGCGGACAGTAAATCTTCAACCACATCTGGTGGTTACCAATATCCTGATAACGAGGCGAACTCGTATCGATTTGAAGTCATCGCTGACTATGAAGTATCTGAAAATCAAAACGTGCAGCTTAACCTCCGTTATGAAGACTACTCAGAAGAGGATTACTTGTTTAACAACGAAACCGGAACGATGGGCGACGTTTTGCAAAGCTATGAAGGTCTGTATGGCGGCGTCTATTGGAAATATCGTTTTTAAACACTGAGTGACGTAACAAAAAAAGCATCAGACGTTTCAAGCGCCTGATGCTTTCGTATTTAAAGTCTACTGCTGTGAGAAGTTGATTAAGCTTGGAAGCTCAAAGGAATCTCAGCCAATTGGTTACCTTCGTTTGCAGGGAAGATAAGGTACTCGCCGTGGTATTTCACCATCGATTTGTAGTCCGTCACTTTATGCACCATAAAGCCCGCTTGCGCTGCTTTCTCAACAAACTCAGCATGGTTGCCACGCACAAACCAGCTCATTGGTTTAACGAGCAACTCGCCGTCGAAGCAGCTTTCGCATTGGTCGGCACACAGTGCCAAAGAATTTTGGCCTTCCGTGAAGATTTGGATTTTGCCACAACCAACCAATTGTTCAGAGGTAGAAACCTCCCAACCCGCTTGCTCCATTACGTCCAAAAAAGCTTCGACGTCAGAGTCTTTGATCACTTTTGAATCTTCACCTTCAGGGAAGAATTGCGCGTAGAAAGCAGAAATACGTTTGAAGATAAACAACAAACCAGCGTCATTCCCCTTTGAACGCCCCGCCTTTTGCCAACGAGTTAAGTCATCGCCGACCGTTCGACCAAAACGCTGAGATTTCAGAGCTTTTGTTACCCAACGAACAAGATAGTGGTTGTTCGCCACTGGCGCATTGGCCAACTTGCCAGAACGATGTTCCTGCTCCAGTTCATTCAGAGCAGAGTTAACCAAGTTTTGAATTTCTTTGGTGTAATTCGACATTACGCCTTTCTTCCTAAAGTCCAATAAAACAGTGCTGAAAGCACAGAACAAGCAAACATAACGATGATCATCGGCCACGCCACATTACCAGGTAGTGATGCCACCAGCGCGCCAACCAATGAGCCGATACCGAATCTTAACGTCCCCGCCAGAGACGAAGCTGTACCCGCCATTGATGGGTAGCCACTTAAAAGCAGCGCCATCGCGTTACTACCTATCGTCGACAATGTACCGATAAACAGCACAACAAAAGGCACGATGCCCCACAATCCGAAGTCCATCAGCCAACTTACGAACAGACCAATACCCGCCAAAAGTTGCACGAACAACCCAAAACGAAGCATGGCATGAGAGCCCACTTTTTTCACCAAACGACCGTTAATGCTGGTCATGATGATCATCGCCACAATGTTCAAACCGAATAAGTAACCAAATTGGTCAGGTCGAACACCGTATAAATCAATATAAACAAACGAACCCGCAGTTAGGAATGCAAACATCCCCGAAAACGAGAATGCACCAGACAACATCAAGCCCAACGCTTCAGAACTTGAACACAAACGGGCGTAGTTTTTTAATGTGGTGCGAAAACGCAGTGGTTGGCGGTTTTCTGGTTTTAGCGTCTCCGGAATTTTCCAGAACACCAGCAGAATGACAACCACAGCGAAAATGGCTAACACCCAAAAGATAGAGCGCCATCCAAACCAAATCGCAAGGTGACCGCCAATCATCGGCGCAACCAACGGGGCAATCGTGATAACTAATGTGACGAAAGACATTGCACGCGCAAAGTCTTCACGGTCAAACATGTCACGCACCACAGCTTGAATAATGACCGCTGCAGCCGCGCCAGCAAAACCTTGAGCGGTACGAACATAGGTTAACGCATCAATGCCGTTTGTGGTCGCACTCACCACCGCTGCTAATCCAAAGAAAAGCACACCCAAAATCAGTACCGGTCTGCGGCCAAAGCTATCGGCAAGCGGCCCATGAATTAACTGACCAATCGCAAAACCCGCCGTATAAGCCGTCAATGTAATTTGAACCGCACCAGGTGCAACGCCCAAATCTTTTGCGATGGTCGGCATTGCCGGTAGATACATGTCGATCGCCAATGGCGTTAACGCGCCAATTGCACCGAGCACAAGAAACAGTAAAAAACTGATTTGAGATTGGGGAGCGCTTTGAGCTTTTTCTGTCATTCTTTTACCTCTTGTTGGAGCCCTTTCGTCAATACTTTCAGAGCAAAGTGAACGTAACGGACGGTTCTCATATCGCTGATATCTAGAGGCCAAAGGCCTGTTCTATCAACGTTCGAGAATCATAAGGGCAAATATGTACCAAGGTGTGACCTTGACGAACTCGACATAGAAAAGCGTGTGAAAGCGAAGTGTGTTTATGGGAAATAAACACAATGCAGTAAAAATGATGGAATTGATTCCAACATTTATTCACCACAGCCGAATGCTTTGCAATAAGAGTATGCATGGCTCAGCTAAATGCAAAGGCATATCACTCAGATGAGTAAGCACACCGGAATTGTCTAGGCACTAATTTTGGTAGGAAAATTAATTTTGAGCCAATTCCTACCAAAAAACTAGTTCCAATTGGGAACTAAAGAATTTCCCATGCCGATAATTAATTCCAAATAGAATCAATTTCTTCCTGCGTGAGGTAGCGATAATCACCAGGTTCTAGTGCCTCATCGAGTTCAATCGAACCAATACGCTCACGATGTAAGTACTCAACTTTATTTCCTAACGCCGCAAACATGCGTTTCACTTGGTGATACTTACCTTCCACAATAGTTAACAATACTTCATTCTCTGCCTCGTTCACGATTTCCAAACGAGCAGGTAATGTTGCTTCTGATTCATTGCGCAAAATGATGCCTTGTTCGAGCTTTTCCGCGTAATCAGGCTGAATCGCATCGACAAGCCAAACACGGTACGTTTTCTCACACTTATGCTTAGGTGAGGTAATACGGTGAGACCACTTACCATCATCCGTAATCAACACCAAGCCAGTTGTGTCGACATCTAATCGGCCCGCAAAGTGAAGGTTTTCAATTTTAGGCTCATCAAGCAATGCGAATGCAGTTTGGTTGTAGCCATCTTCATGTGAACAAACAAAGTCAGCAGGCTTATACAACATAATGTAACGAGGACCAGGAGCACCAATAACGCGGTCTTCCCACATTACTTCTGCACCTTCAGGTACTTTAAATGCACCACTTTTTTGAACCTCACCGTCAACGGTGATGTCTCCACTTTTGATGATCTTTGTTGCCTGTTTGCGTGTTGCACCCAGAGCATCACACAAATATTTATCTAAACGCATGAATACCTCATTGAATTATACCCAAGTGATCTCCAAATCTTGGTTTAAAGGTCACTTGGGTATAAAAGTCAGGTATTATAGCGTTCCTCGTTCGAATAGTTGAGCAATTTCACATATTTTCATGTACACACTTCGTCCTTATCAAGCCGACTCGGTTAAAGCAGTCATTCATTACTTTCGTAAACACTCGACACCAGCAGTGATCGTGCTGCCAACCGGTGCCGGAAAAAGCTTGGTGATCGCAGAACTTGCTCGCCTTGCGAAAGGGAGAGTGTTAGTCCTCGCTCACGTTAAAGAGCTGGTCGAGCAAAACCACGCGAAGTATGAAGGTTATGGTTTAAAAGGTTCCATCTTCTCAGCAGGATTGGGGCGAAAAGAAACTGACCAGCAAGTCGTGTTTGCTTCGGTTCAATCGGTCGTACGTAACTTAGATTCGTTCAAAAACCAGTTTTCTCTGCTCGTTATTGATGAGTGCCATCGTGTGCCGGATGACAAAAACAGCAGCTACCAAAAAGTTATTACTCACTTACGAGAACTGAACCCAGGCATTAAGGTTCTGGGACTAACTGCAACGCCCTATCGTTTAGGAATGGGCTGGATTTATCAGTATCACACCCGAGGTCAAGTACGCACCGAAGAGCCTCGATTCTTCCGCGATTGTATTTTCGAACTGCCGATCCGTTACTTGCTCGACGAAAACTTCCTCACTCCGGCCCGCATGATGGACGCGCCCGTTTTGTCTTACGACTTCTCGCAACTGAAACCCGCAAACACCGGACGCTACAAAGAAGCAGAAATGGACATGGTGATCGATAAAGCTAAGCGCGCCACTCCGCAAATTGTTGAGCAAATCATGCAATATGCGAGAGAACGTCAAGGTGTCATGATCTTCGCCGCGACTGTCCGACACGCACAAGAGATCCACAGTTTACTGCCTGAAGGCGAAACTGAAATCGTCATTGGTGATACACCTACGCCGGAGCGCGATGCGATCATCCAAGCGTTCAAGAATCGTCAAATAAAATATTTGGTCAATGTTTCGGTACTGACTACCGGGTTTGATGCGCCGCATGTCGATTTAATCGCGATTTTGCGACCAACAGAGTCAGTCAGTCTGTACCAACAGATTGTAGGACGAGGATTACGCTTATCAGACGGAAAATCAGAATGTTTAGTGCTTGATTACGCAGGCAACAGCTACGATTTATACCAACCTGAAGTCGGTGATCCCAAACCAGACTCTGACAGTGAAGTTATCACGATTCCCTGCCCGGCTTGCGGATTCAATAACAACTTCTGGGGTAAGTTGGATAGTAACGGTTTCTTGGTTGAACACTTTGGTAGACGTTGCCAAGGTTACTTTGAAGATGAAGACACAGGCGAGCGTGAACACTGTGGATACCGTTTTCGTGCCAAATACTGTGGTGAATGTGGTGCCGACAACGATATCGCTGCGCGCATTTGTCATGAGTGTGACGCAACGCTTGTTGATCCAGATAAAAAATTAAAAGAAGCCCTTAATCTGAAAGATGCATTGATATTTGAATGCACAGAAATGGACCTGTCAGTATTCAAGTCCAGTGATGGTAAATCTCAACTCAAGGTGACGTATTCTGGTGAACCATACCAAGGCGAAGGCAATGCGTTAGTTCATGAGTTTTGGTCATTGAGTACCAAAAAACAAAAACAAACGTTTAAAGACCAATTTGTCCGCCCTCACTTGGCAGACAAGCATCGCCCTTTTGAAGAGGCTTCACCGACACGTGTTGTTGCCAATCAACATCGTTTCCGTTTACCTCAGTTTGTTATTGCAAGGAAATCCGGTCGCTTTTGGAAATTGCGAGACAAAATTTTTGAAGACGAGTTGAAATAACGTCTGCAACATTTAGTAAAACTGAACTCGATGATTCACTCTCTGTTCATCTATATCCGATATACTGCGGCTAACGTTCTAGAAAAGGTTTGACTATGTATAAAGCAACGACTTCTCAACATTCTGCGTTACTTTTCGGCCTTATCACGACATTGATGTGTGCACCAAGTTTCGCCAAGCATGACGACTACTATGCATCACAAAATGGTCACGCCATCGTGCAAGATGTCGAAAAGCCTGGAACACGCATCGAATTCGATGAAGATCAAGATGAGGTCTATCGCGCGGTTCAACAAGGATATATACGACCATTTTCGGAACTTTACGCCGCAGTAGAAAACGACCTATACGGCCGTATCATCAAGGTCGAGCTTGAACAAGATGATGATGCTTGGGTGTATGAATTGAAAATTCTGTACAACAATAGCGTCCTGAAAGTTGAGTACGACGCCGCTACGCTGGAAATGCTTGAGATCAAAGGTCGCAGCTTTAACAAAGCGTTAAAGCCGCAAAACAACTAAACTTGTCTAATGCGTAATCCAGACGCGATGCGTAGCTTACTTCGATAAAAATCCAAACATAATAAGAATCATCAATATGAAAATACTTGTTGTTGAAGATGATCCTCGTTTAGGCGAGCAAATCATCGAAACATTAGAAAGTACCGGCTGGGTACCAGAATTATCTCAAGATGGCATAGACGCTCTTTATCGCGCGACATCGGAAGAATGGGACGCTATTGTTCTTGATCTAGGACTGCCGAAATTGGATGGCCTCACCGTGCTAAAAGGCATTCGTGATGAAAACATCAATACCCCTGTCGTTATTCTGAGTGCTCGCGATACCCTAACGCAGCGAGTTGAAGGTCTAAACGCAGGTGCAGACGATTACCTAACTAAGCCGTTTGAAATGGTTGAGCTTATCGCTCGTATTCGCGCACAACTGCGAAGAGCATCAGGTAACGCCTCTCCTGTGATGCAAATTGGCGACTTGAGCTTGGATACGCGCACTTCTAAAGTCATGTGGCAAGGGCAAGCAGTAAGCTTAACGGCGCTGGAGTATAAAGTGGTCGCTTACTTTATGCATAACCCAGAAAAAGTAATTTCTCGCACCGAACTCGTCGAGCACATTTACAAGCAAGACTTTGATCGTGACTCCAACACAATCGAAGTTTTTATCGGCCGAATTCGCAAAAAAATCGCGCCAAAGATCATCAAAACTGTCCGAGGGTTGGGATACCAATTAAATGCCGAATAAGAACAGGCTACCGTTGAACGCAATAAAACGACTGAGTATCAAAAGTCGCCTCGTTTTAGCGGCGATCGTTTGGTTGACGGCAATGATCCTCGCAGCTGGTGTGACGATACCGACCCAAGTGTACTACTATATGGTTGACGACACTCGCTCACAGCTGAGCATTTTTATGGATGAAATCGCCGCTCAGTTAGAAGTCGATGAGACTGGGCACCTCTCACTCGCCGCTCTGCTCTCAGACCCTCGATTTAACCGACCTTACAGTGGTTTATATTGGAGTGCCTCCACTGAGACGAGTCTCGAGCGTTCTCGTTCTTTGTGGGACAAAAAAATCGAATACAAAGGTCTGGATAACGATGCTTACGGCGCGAGAGGCGAAAGGCTGATTACCATCGAAAAAGCTCTGTACTTACCAGATTACGATGGGCCTATCCATATCATTATTGGTATTGACGAAGAGCCTATCAAAAACACCCTGCAAACGCTAATCGGGCAACTCTGGCTTATTTTAGGCTTATTATTCGCAGGGGTTCTTACCGTCATTTTACTGCAAATTGCATGGTCATTGAGTCCGCTTACGAAGTTACAAAAAGAGTTGGCAGAGCTGAAGTCTGGTAACAAAAAGAGTCTAGAAGAAACCTATCCGAAAGAGATTTCTCCTCTTATCTTCGACCTCAACGCTCTGCTTTTCCATTATCAGGAATTGTTAGAACGAGCTAGGAATCATGCAGGCAATCTTTCACACGCGCTAAAAACCCCACTTTCTGTCCTAAAAAATGAAGTACAGACGTTAGAACCTGATACGCAATCCCGTCTGCGTACTCCAATCAATCAAATACAAGACCATATCGATTACCATTTGGGTCGTGCTCGCATGGCGGGGTCTATGAATATTTTATCAGTGAAATCGAACCCAGCAGAGCGTGTGGATGCTATCTCAATGGCGTTTGATAAAGTGTATGCGAGCCGAGATATATCCTTAATTAATGAACTTGATTCAGAGCTGAATGTAGCGGTAGAGCAGACCGATCTCGACGAAATGCTGGGTAACTTGCTTGAAAATGCCTATAAGTGGGCCAACAACATGATTCGTGTGCACTCCTCTCAGGATAAAGACAATATACACATCATCATTGAAGATGATGGACCAGGCATCCCTAAAGAGAAACTGAGTCAAGTAATCAAGAGAGGCGTTAGATTGGATGAAGCAACCCCTGGGTCAGGTCTTGGTCTAAATATAGTCAGTGAAATGGCACACAGTTACCGAGGTCAATTAACACTGGAAGCGAGCGCTTTAGGTGGCTTAAAAGCATCTTTAGTCTTACACCTCAGCCGAACATAAAGCATATAACGCATAAACTTTGTTCTTCGGACCATGATTAGTAAACCGATGAAAATGAAGCCGATGTGAACAAAATCCAAGCAAAGCGTTAAAAGGGATAGCCTTACACCCAGATAAATCATACCTTTTTGTTGATTTGGGTACGATTTGGGTTGCCCATTTATAAGTGGAATGATAGTATCCGCGCTCGCTTGAACAGTTCCTGTTTCAAGCTTTACCACGAACAACAAGGTCGCATTGTTGATTGTGAACATTTGATTTTTACTAATTTGAGAGTAAATACTATGAAATTCGAAGCAGTAGTACGTACTGAACTAGGTAAAGGTGCGAGCCGCCGCCTACGTCACGCTGGCAAATTCCCTGCAGTTGTATACGGCGGTGAAGAAGCAGCAGTAGCTATCGTTCTTAACCACGACGAGATCGTAAACCAAATGGACAAGCCTGAATTCTACGAAGGCCTAGTTCTAGTTATCGATGGCAAAGAAGTTAAAGTTAAGCCACAAGACGTTCAACGTCACGCGTTCAAGCCAAAAGTTGAACACATGGACTTCATCCGTATCTAATTCCCTACCAAGGAATTAATCGGATTAAATCCAAACCTTTTGCATTAAAGATAATCGGACTTACCAACCGAGACATCTAAAAAATTTCAAAACCCCGGAGTCTTACCACCTCCGGGGTTTTACTATATGTGGCGTATAACAATTGATTTACGAACGGGCAATGTACTTCACTAAAGTGAGATCCGTCAGCGTCATACGGTCAATGATTTCCGCCTCTTCCTCTCCAGTCCGTACAAAACCACACTTCTTGTAGAAGTGAAGCCCCTGTTTATTGGTATCCAGTGCTTTCAGGCTTATCTGTATAACGGGCGTAGAGAGTAGACGCGTTTCTAGTTCATCTAACAATGCACTCCCTGCCCCTTGCCCATAATGCAAAGGAGAGACATAGCAACATGTTACCCACGCCGTTTTATCTTCACAGGTGTGGTTAGGTAGTTCGTAACTTAAAAAGCCGACGATTTCCCCTTGTCTCTCAACGACGATCAATTGGGCCAGTTGCTCAGTCATGACTCGCGTCCCATCCTTTCTCGGCGCTCAATCGTAAACTGATCGATGTAGCTCTGTGGCATTAACCCTTTGTATGCTACCTGCCACGAATCAACATGTATCTTGGCGATTTGAGTTGCTTCCTCTCTGACTGCGTTCCTTACTGTGTATCTCATTACTATCCTTTCTTAAAATTCGCCACTTATAAATTCTTTCAACCCTACTCTTTGAATCGAAGCTCAAAGCGAGCAGCCACAGATGCAACGCTTTACATTACTCCATTTCATTTTCATTAATTCAATGATAGTGCACATCGTAATATTCGAGAAAACGCCACGTTATTTACGTTTCACTTTCGCTCATTAGATTGAATCTATTTGTTTTAACATCCGGGTATCGAAAGCGGGATAAACACGGTAAGGTATCGAATAAGAATAAATAAACGATATCTAAGGCATAAGATTTCTAAACGGTCGCAATTATAGTAAAGAGAGAAATACCATTTCTGGTTGTATTAAACAGAGTAAGCCAAGATAAAACGAGTTTAGGTTTTACAGTGATCATTTTATATACAAAACATTTCCCTCATCATCAGAGCGAAAATTTATAACGATTTGTGTCATAGCTGCTAAGAAAAACATGAACTTGGCAAAATAATCACCAAAATCAGCGCTATACTTCGCAAAAATGCGCATTGATTCACACAAACCACATTCATTCAATTGGCCACTTCACAAAATAACCTCCTCCCTCTAATTTCAATATACTAAAAACTATTTCTGTTTAATTGGAGACGTAGTTTGCAGGCTTATTAATTCATGTCTCCGATAGAAGTATAAATAAGAGATAGATCACTAAAGTTTCACATTAATTCCGTATATTTCACGCCGTAACAATAACAAAATCACAAAGAAAGGATCCCTTATGAAGTTTTCCAAATCTCTTTTGGTAATGGCAGTGGGCGCTGCGCTAGCAGGATGCGGCTCAGATAGCGATAATTCTCCAGTAACCTGCGAGACTGCAGATTCTTGTACTAAGTTCACCGTTCTCCACACTAACGATAACCACGGTCGCTTTTGGCATAACAGCGACGGCGAATATGGCATGGCTGCGCGTCACACTTTAATCGAATCTATTCGCGCAGAAGTCGAAGCAAAAGGCGGTGAAACCATTCTGCTATCTGGCGGTGATATTAATACCGGCGTACCAGAATCAGACATGCAAGATGCGGTTCCAGACTTCGTAGGGATGAACCTACTTGGTTACGATGCAATGGCTGTCGGTAACCACGAGTTTGATAACTCACTAGATATTCTCGATATGCAAGCTGAGCTAGCTGACTTCCCTATGCTGGCTGCGAATATCTATAAGAAAGATACCAATGAGCGTTACTTCGACCCTTACAAAGTATTTACTATCAACGGCCTTAAGATCGCTGTTATTGGTCTAACCACCCAGGACACGGCGAAGCTAGTTAATCCAGACAACGTATCAAACATCCACTTCGAAGACCCTCAAGTTGAAATCAAAAAAGTACTTAAGGAAATCGAAGAAAACGAAAAAGTAGACCTAGTATTTGCAACGACGCACATGGGTCACTACCAAGATGGTAATAATGGTAGTGAAGCACCAGGGGACGTGAAGCTCGCTCGCTCTCTTAAAGAGGGACAACTAGACGCTATCATCGGTGGTCACTCACAAAACCCAGTGTGTATGGAGCCAGGTACCAATGAGTATGCTGATTTCAAACCTGGTGATGATTGCGCGCCGGACCAACAAAAAGGCACTTGGATTATGCAAGCGCATGAGTGGGGTAAATATGTGGGTCGTGCGGACTTCGAATATTACGACGGCAAGCTTCACTTAGCGAACTACGCACTGATTCCTGTAAACCTTTTGGACGACAACGATGAAGTGATCGGTGAACGCATTCAACAAGATGCGACGGTAAAAGCGTTACTACTGCCATACCAACAGCAAGGTCAAGAGTTATTAGATGAGAAGATTTCTAATACGACGGGTAAGTTAGAAGGTGATCGTAACGTAGTTCGCTCTCAACAAACTAACCTAGGTCATCTACTGGGCGAGGCATACCGTACTTACAAAACGGTAGGTGCTGACTTTGGTGTGATGAACTCTGGCGGTGTGCGTGATTCAATCCAAGATGGTGACATCACTTACCGTGATGTACTTACAGTCCAGCCGTTCGGTAACTTCGTGACTAAAGCGACAATGACAGGTCAAGAAGTAAAAGAGTACCTTGATGTCGTAGCAACGAAATCTGCAGGCTCTGGTGCTTACGCTCAACTGGATAACATCACTTTAGATGTAGATTGTGATGCTGGCTCAGTAACCATTACCGACATTAACGATAAAGGCTTCGATCTAGACGCAACGTACACATTCTCTGTAATCAGCTTCAGTGCTGCTGGTGGCGATAACTATCCAATCATCGATGTTCAATCTACCCAGCTAACCGATGCATACGTTTTACGTGAGTTCTTCGTAAATAACCCACAGATCTCTGCGGATAGCTACAACAAGAACTTAGAAAACATCAAGTACTTCAGTAACGGTCAAGCTGTGAAAGGTTGCCCAGCAACTAATAGCTAAAACACCTTACACTCTGACGCGAAGAGCTTTTAGAAGTTGTTCCGTCAGAGCCTCCCTAAAAACCGAAGCGTGACGCTTCGGTTTTTTTATTTTCGTTAAAGTGCTGAAAATTATCGCCCTTCATAATGTGTTCAAAAATTATTCATTTGTGTTGTTGACGCCCATGTGCTGGGCTTCTATGTTTGATAAGGTCTTTCGAAAATACAGACTCATCAACTGACTTTTCGCTATGAAGTTTCGTAGCTTAGTGGATGATTCTAGGAAAGATGTGAATGGCGTTACAAACACTGCTCTCAAACAATTTGTCTTTTTGACCTAAAACGAAGGTGATTCGCCGCCAAGCGTTCACCAATGAGCAGCGATCTGGACGTCAATATGTTCAAACTGCTGCCATCGAGTTCAGGAGGTCAAAAATGAAACGAGCCAGCAATAGCTACAGACTTCAAATGATCAAAGAAGTGGTTACCCGGAGAGAGCGCGAAGCTTGCACGGACCCTATGGCGAGATACATTCATCAGCTGATGGATGAACGCCCGACAAGTAAATTAGATGTTGAATTCAATCATCGATTTTCAGGAAGCCACTTTGACGAACATGCTGGGGGATGGGTCAGTGACCGTTGGTCAATGAAGTAGCGCTAATTTAGCGAATTTGCCTTACACGCACCGCATAGTAAGAGCTAATACAGTCCCGGCTCATCATTGATTATTGCCGAGCCGGGATAATTCGAAATTTAAAAGAGATCTTGCTGTGGTGATAATTCTTCTTGAGACTCTTCTGCCTTTCCCTTCCCTGCCAACACCTTTCTTCTATAGCGCTGACGGCATAGCTTAATTACATGCAACTGTTGAGCAGGGGTATAAGTGAGCCAGTTAAATCGCTCTTCTCTTTTACGCATACATCCTTTGCAATACCCTTTTTCGTCCACACTACAAATACCAACGCAAGGGTTTGGGACGGTAAAAAACTCTAGTTGCTCCATGCTCTAACCGTTTTTTGCTCGCTGTGCTGTAATGATATTATAACGACTTCAATATACGCTCCCAACAGTGCTATACATCTTGCACCTTGAAGCCGTTTGAGTATATAAACTGGACTCTGTCACAGTAATACGAAACTATTACCTTATGCTGACAAAAACAGTGTTTTATTACCTATACTTACCACGTTTTCTAAAAACGGAGTCTATAAAATGAAGCTTAGCCTAAAAACGTTAGTTACAGCAATCTCTCTTCCTGTTCTTATGACTGCATGTGCTAGCAACGGTGACAATGTGAAAGAAATTACGGCTCAAGATTTACAGCACCATAATTGGGAGCTGGTTCAGATTGATGGTAAAAACATCGAATTAAAAGAACGTCAGCAAGCGCCTCGCTTAGAAATCGGAGAAAATCTGACTGCAAATGGTAACGCGGGGTGTAACAACTTCTTTGGTCAAGCTGAACTAAAAAACAATCAACTACGCATCGAAAAAATGGGAATGACCATGAAGATGTGTATGGATGACCAAATGAAAATTGAGCAAGCGATGTCTGAAACTCTTACTGAATGGAGTGATATAACGCTAACCAAAGAAGGGCTAATGCTTAAAAATGACGATCACGAACTAACGTTTCAGTTGCGTGATTGGGTAAACTAAGTCCCATTTCATATTCTAAGAGCAGCCATAAAATGGCTGCTTTTTTTATGCCTCCTAATCCATATCAAAGCAGGCAGGATGTCTGTTTCGCACGTTTCGGTTAGCAAAATCGTTTAAAACGACAAACTCTTTCCCTCTTTACGCCCTCAACGCCACGTCTACGACGCGGGTTCAGTCTTCCAAATCAACATATCGAAGTTGCTTGAGGACAATAATTTTCAATTACTTGAAAGAATATCGTCAAACAAGCGGTCCGCTCTTGTATACCTAAAACGACATCAGAATTGTCCTTTCTTCGTTTTGCTTCACATTGAGAATAATTCTTTGAATCAATGAGTGATTCCGTTTGGGATTGGCATTGATAATAGAGAGAGATGGATTACTATCCTTGTAACAAAGCGGAGCGACTTGTTTAGACGTCAATAACGTCGGAAACGAGAATAAAAAGACATAACACGGAATAGATATGAAAAAGCTACTCAGTACCGTTGGCATTTTAGCCACCACTTTCGCGACATCTTCTTTTGCCAACTCATCGGTTGCTAGTGAATGGCAAAAAATCGAACAACAAGCCGACGGACAATCCGTCTACTTTCATGCTTGGGGCGGAAGCCAAGAAATTAATCGCTACATCCAGTGGGCGAGTAGAGAGCTAAAATCGCGTTATAACTTGACGCTAAACCACGTTAAAGTCACCGATATTTCTGAGACCACCACTCGACTTATCGCAGAAAAAGCCGCAGGTAAAAACAGCGGTGGCAGTGTTGATATGGTTTGGATCAATGGCGAAAACTTCAAATCAATGAAGGATAACCAATTGCTGTTTGGTCCTTTTGTTGAAGGTTTGCCAAGCTGGCAATACGTCGATAAATCATTGCCAATTGATGTGGATTTTTCAGAGCCGACTGAAGGTTTGGAAGCACCTTGGGGTGTGGGGCAATTAGTGTTTATCCATGATGAGCAAACCCTGCATAACCCTCCTCGATCATTTGCTGAAATGCTGAGTTACGCAAAGGCGTTTCCAAATCGCCTAACTTACCCTCGCCCACCAGAGTTTCATGGCACAAGCTTTATTAAAGCATTACTCATTGAACTGTCTAACAACGCCCCTGCTCTGCAAAAACCAGTTACCGATGACACGTTTGAACAAGTTACTCAACCGCTGTGGGCTTACCTAGATGAGTTCCATAAAGTCGCTTGGCGCGGTGGTAAACAGTTTCCAGGCGGTACAGCAGAAACCCTTCAACTACTAGATGATGGTCAGACTGACCTGGCAATTACCTTTAACCCGAACGCGGTTTTCTCTGCGCAGTCGAGCGGTAACCTTGCAGAAACCACCAAAGCGTATGCGATGGACGCAGGTGCACTCTCAAACATCCACTTTTTAGCGATTCCTTGGAACGCAAATGCCAGTGCTGGTGCGCAAGTTGCGATAAACTTTTTATTGAGCCCTGAAGCACAATCTCGCAAAGGTAACCTTAACATCTGGGGCGATCCTTCAGTGCTAAGCAGCCAATACCTAACAGGTTCGGCTAAACATACTCAACAATTCACATCTATCGCTGAGCCGCATCCAAGCTGGCAATCTGCCTTAGAAAAAGAATGGTTGAAACGCTACGGAAATTAATAAGAGCCCATGTTAAGAGCGCTATATTTAGTCATTATCGCAGTTTGTATTTTGCCTACCATTCCGGGACTACTCGGAGTGGTGGTCTCTGCGCTCGGTTATGCGCCTCCTATCGGCTTGCACCACTTTTCTTTAGATGGCTTTAACGCTGTTTTTGATTGGGAGGGTGTTTGGGCATCCATCGGGCTTACTTTCTACTCTGCCATTTTCAGTAGCTACTTGGCTTGCTTGATCACATTTGCGATTTTGCAAGCATCGTGGGGCAGCAAGTTTTGGCGAAAAATTGAAGTAAGCCTCTCACCACTTCTTGCCATGCCGCACGTAGCGTTTGCGATTGGCTTTGCGTTCTTGTTTGCCCCAACTGGTATGGGCGTTAGGGTTCTCAACCAACTGTTTGGTTACGATCCCAATGCGCAAACGGTGAATGACTTAGCATTGCTGATTAAAGATCCGCATGCACTCGGTTTGATCATCATGCTTGCGATTAAAGAAGTGCCGTTTTTATTGTTGATGAGTATTCCAATTCTTCAGCAATTGAAAGTCGATAAGATTGAAAAAGTCAGTCACTCAATGGGCTACAGTTCGGCGCAAGCGTGGTGGAAATGCGTGTTCCCACAGTGGATAGCAAAACTGCGCTTTCCAATGCTGGCGGTATTGGCTTACAGCTTGTCGGTTGTCGATGTTGCATTGATTATTGGCCCTACCAACCCACCAACGTTTGCAGTTTTAGTGTGGCAGTGGTTTAACGACCCAGATTTATCGCTACTACCAAGAGCTGCCGCAGGCGCGGTCGTGTTGTTTGCAATCGCTAGCCTTTTGATTGGATTTGCACGCTTGATGGAATGGTGTATTACCAAAGGCTTCAAACGCTGGCAGTACTCTGGTCGAAACGGGTTTCGTTTACCCGGTAAAACCCTATTTTCACTGATTGCGCTACTCGCACTTCTAATGATTCCACTCATGGTGGTGTGGAGCTTTGCTCAACGCTGGCGCTTTCCAGATTTACTACCGAGCCGCTATAGCCTGCGTTTTTGGGAATACGAATGGCACAGCATTCTTGGCACGCTGGAACAGAGCATGCTGATTGCCGTTATCAGCGCGACCGTCGCTCTAGCTCTTGCCTTGATCGCACATGAGTATCGCCTTCGTTATCGCTGGCAGGTGCCCGGTTACATCATCGCCATCCCAATGCTGATTCCTCAGCTATCCGTGCTATTCGGTATGCAAGTAGTGACGCTGTACTTAAACAGTAACGCGTATTTCTTTTGGGTATGCTGGGCGCATGTGTTCTTCGCATTCCCATTTATTTACCTCTCGCTAGACGGTCCGTGGCGCAGCTTCGACAATGGGTTAACTCGAGTCGCACTCAGCTTGGGTAAATCACCGATACAAGCTTGGTTAAAAGTGAAACTGCCAATTTTACTACCTGCGATTGCATTCGCATGGGCGGTCGGTATTAGCGTAAGTCTGGCGCAATACCTGCCGACATTGGTGCTAGGGGCTGGGCGCATTAGCACCATCACCACCGAAGCCGTTGCGCTATCCAGTGGTTTTGACCGACGTGTCACCGCGATTTATGCCATTTGGCAAGCACTCTTGCCGTTCTTGTTCTTCTCTTTTGCGATACTACTAAGCCGCTTACACGTGAAGTATCGCCGCTTGTCTATAAAAGGTTTACTACTGAATGAGTCTTTGTCTCGAAAACCTCGCCATCCGTAAAGCCAATGGCGACACGCTTTTTTCAGCGTTCAACATGACCGTAGAGAAAGGTGAAATTGTTACTCTGATGGGACCAAGTGGTTGTGGTAAATCCACTTTGTTGGATGCTATTGCTGGGCACCTATCCGCCGAGTTCAACTACTCTGGATCCATTACGCTTGATAACGAAAAGTTGGATGCCCTCCCTGCCCATAAGCGTCAGGTCGGTATTCTATTCCAAGACGATTTGCTCTTCCCTCACTTGACGGTGTGGGAGAACCTTGCCTTCGCGCTACCAAACTCAATCAAAGGTGAGGAGCGTAAAGCACACGCCATGCAAGCACTGAAGAACATTGCATTGACCAAACTTGCCGAATCCTTCCCAGATCAAATCTCCGGAGGACAACGCGCCCGTATCTCATTGACTCGTATGCTGCTGGCAAAGCCGAAAGTTGCGCTACTTGATGAACCCTATAGCAAGTTGGATAAAGACCTGCGTGTACAATTTCGCAATTGGGTGGTCGAACAATTACAGCAAGCGAACATCCCTACTTTGATGGTAACGCACGATGAGGATGATATTCCTAATGGCAGCCGCTGCCTAAATTGGCCGTGGGAGACAAACCATGCTTGATAGCCTGAGTATAAAGCTCATCCGCAAACCGCTGGCCATCAGTGCGACATACCTCGATAAATGTGGCATCACCGCAAATCAGACGACAGTATTTGGTTTTGTGCTTGGCTGTTTTGCCCTACCGGCTTTGATCGCCGAACAGTACTTGTTGGCGTTGCTGTTTATTTTGCTGAACAGAATCTGTGATGGATTAGACGGCGCACTGGCGAGAATTCAAGGCATTACCGATGCGGGTGGTTTTCTCGATATCAGCTTGGATTTTCTGTTCTATTCCCTGATTCCTTTTGGTTTTGTGTTGGCAAATCCAGAACAAAATGCCATTGCAGGGGCATTTTTGATTTTTTCCTTTGTCGGGACGGGAAGCAGCTTTTTGGCTTTTGCCATCATGGCAGGTAAACAAGGCATCGATAATCCAGTGTATAAACACAAATCTCTCTACTACATGAGCGGTTTAACCGAAGGTACTGAAACCATTGGTTGTTTGGTGCTATTTTGTTTGTTACCGCAACACTTTGCCGTCATTGCTTATATCTTTGGTGCAGCATGTTGGTTTACCACATTCACACGTATTTACTCTGGGTTTCATACGCTTAAAGGCCATTAAACCACTTAGAAGTTCACGTTTTCTTGAGAGAACAGCCGCTAAGTGCCTGTTTTATATAACACTAAAGCATATATTAAATTGGGGTATATACTCTTGGGATGGAGAGAAATCATTCGGAGGCTATATGAAAAAATACGTCAAGCTAGGTATGCTGCTCATCATGTCTTGTATTGTTATGCTTAGCGGCTGTACCTCACCTAACCCGTACGGAGATGCATACGGCTCTTCAGACACGCGCAAAGTTCAGCAGGTTTACTACGGAACGATTGAAAAAGTTGAACCAGTAACCATTGATGCCTCTACCCAATCCAACGCCATAGGCACAATCGCTGGTGCCGCCGTGGGTGGCATATTAGGCTCAAAAGTCGGGGGCGGCTCTGGCTCGGATATCGCAGCTATTGGTGGTGGTCTGCTGGGTGGTTATGCTGGCAGTAAAGCCGCCGAAGCAACCGCGAAACGAAATGGTGTGAATCTGACTATTCGCTTAGAGGATGGAAGAATAATCTCTGTCGTTCAAGAAGCAAACCCCAACATGATTTTTCAGCCAGGCCAAGCCGTTCAAATCAACATGTCTGGCAATGACGCAAGGGTTGTTCCTCGCTAATTTGAACGCGGTAACTCCTTTCCATTGGTCTGCTGTTTTAGTTCAAAGAGTTTAATCCGCGCAAGCGTACGTTGCTTACTCATCGGCTTGCGCGATTCTATTTGTATCAAGTTTGATCGTCGTCAATGGAACATCAATCTCCCACACCTTCCGATGTTCAAATGACATCAAGTTGCTAGCATGAGCCCATTCCAGATAACTTTGGGCTTGTTATGACTCCGACTGTTGACCACGTACTCCTTAATATCGCGCTAAACCTCAGCTCTAATCGCTCTCACGAGCAGCAATATCAAAACCTCATTGATGGGGTCGCGCAAGTATTCCCATGTGATGCGAGCTGCCTGTTTATCTTCGATGAGGATGGGTTTCTGACTCCTGTCGCGGTAAAAGGCTTATCCAGCTCGGTCTTAGGTCGTCGCTATTTCCCCAAAGCGCATCCACGCTTAGATGCCATTATTCATAGCCGCGAACCGGTGCGTTTCGATGCCGATTGTTCACTGCCTGATCCTTTTGACGGCACACTATTAACCGAAGACCAGTGCATTGATGTACACGATTGTATGGGTTTTAGCTTGTATGTAGAAGGCCAACTTGTTGGCGCACTAACTATGGATGCCCTAACGGTGGGCGCGTTTGATGACATCGATCCTGTCGCTATCGAAACCTTGGCGGCTTTGACCGCTGCGACATTGCGTAACATTGCTCAATTAAAAGCGCTCAAAGCACAAAACCAAAAGCAGAAAAGCGTCACTCAAACCCTTATCCAACAAGCCCGTTCCCAACATGGCGAAATGGTAGGCTTGAGCCAGCAGATCAACCAGTTACGAAACAACATTGCGACCGTTGCTCAATCGGATTACGCGGTACTTATCACAGGAGAGACCGGTACTGGTAAAGAACTGGTCGCGCACTCGGTGCACGCGCAATCTCATCGTAGCGATAAGCCGATGATTTACGTCAACTGTGCAGCCCTGCCTGAAGGGTTGGCAGAGAGTGAACTGTTTGGTCATGTCAAAGGCGCATTCACTGGAGCCAATAGCCACCGCGCCGGTAAGTTTGAACTGGCAGACGGCGGAACTATCTTCCTCGATGAAGTGGGCGAACTGCCTTTGATTTTACAGGCAAAATTGCTGCGCGTAATTCAGCAAGGCGAGCTGCAACGAGTAGGTAGCGATCAGCATTTGATGGTCAATGTGCGCATCATCGCCGCGACCAATCGACAGCTGGAAAAAGAAGTCGAAGCTGGCGCATTTCGAGCAGACCTTTTCCACCGTTTAAACGTATTCCCAATCCAAGTTCCCCCACTTCGTGCCCGTGACGGTGATATTCCCGTTTTAGCCGGATATCTGTTAGAAAAGGTACGCCAACAATTTAATGCGCCCAATCTGCACGTTCACCCTAAAGTGTTGACTCAACTGGAGTCTTTACCTTGGTACGGAAACGTACGCGAGCTCGAACATACGTTAACTCGCGCTGCTTTACACGCTATTCAACAAGGTGCAAGCACGATCATGCTTAACCATTTTGACACCTCACTGGCTCTCGATGATGTAAAAAACACATCGCATTATCTGCCTAAAGAAAGCCAACCAATGCGAGAGCTAATAGAAAGCTATCAACGTGATTTAATTGAACATGCTTTGAGCCAAACTGGTGGCGTTTGGGCAAAAGCAGCGGAGTTTTTACAAATGGATCGCGGGAACTTATATCGGATGGGTAAAAAGCTCGGGATCAATAAATAACCAACCACAAGAAGCCGATGTAATTAAGACATCATTTACGTTGTCTTAATTACATCACTCGCCCTATCAAAAACAAATAAAATCATTAAAAATCAACAAGATAATAATTGGCACGCATTCTGCTCTCTAGTGGTCAACATCACGACTATTAAAACAATCACTGGAGAACCCAATATGTTCTGTATTCAATGTGAACAGACAATTCAAACCCCTGCTGTTAAAGGTTGTTCTTTTGCACAAGGTATGTGTGGTAAAACTTCTGAAGTATCTGACCTGCAAGACGTGTTGGTTTACACACTGCAAGGGGTTTCTTTTTGGGCATCAAAAGCACTTGAATTCAACATCATTAACGATGAAATCAACCAATGGGCACCCAAGGCATTTTTCTCTACATTGACGAACGTTAACTTCGACCCTGAACGCATCCTAGAGTTAACTTCTCAAGCCGCAACGTACAAAGCATTGTTAAAAGAGCAAGTAATGTCTGCTGCGACTTTGTCAAACACCAACCTTACTGACATTCCTGCCGTTGCCAACTTCGATCTACCAAACAGCGCAGAAGCGATCTTAACTTTTGCTCCTCAAGTCGCGGTGAACCGTGGTAAGGACCAAGTACATGAAGATGTTATTGGCCTACGCCTACTTTGCCTATACGGACTTAAAGGTGCAGCCGCGTACATGGAGCACGCACGTGTTCTTGAGCAAACCAACAACGATATCTATGCCGAATACCATGAAATCATGGCGTGGTTGGGCACAGACCCTGAAGATCTCGGCGAACTACTTGATTGCTCAATGCGCATCGGCCTGATGAACTACAAAGTGATGGAAATGCTCGACCAAGGTGAAACAATGACCTTCGGCCATCCAGAACCAACCACGGTGAACGTCAAGCCAGTAAAAGGTAAATGTATTCTTGTTTCTGGCCATGATTTGCATGACCTAGAAAAAATCCTGCAACAGACCGAAGGTAAAGGCATTAACGTTTACACCAATGGTGAAATGCTGCCTGCACACGGCTACCCTGAGCTGAAGAAATACCCTCATCTTGTCGGTAACTACGGCAGCGCATGGCAAAACCAACAGAAAGAATTCGCCAACTTCCCTGGTGCAATCGTAATGACGTCAAACTGCTTGTTGAATCCAAATGTGGGTCAATACGCAGACCGTCTATTCACCCGTAGCATTGTTGGCTGGCCTGGTGTTGCACATATCGAAGGCGATGATTTCAGCCAAGTGATCGAATGTGCTCTGGCGCAAGACGGTTTCCAACACGATGAAATCGAACACCACATCACGGTTGGTTTTGGTCGCAATGCACTGATGAACGCCGCCCCTGCGGTTATCGACCAAGTGAAGCAAGGCAACATCAAACACTTCTTCCTAGTCGGCGGTTGTGATGGTGATAAAGCGGAACGCAGCTACTACACCGATTTTACGGCTGAAGCGCCAGAAGACACGCTCATCCTGACCTTGGCGTGTGGTAAGTTCCGCTTCAACAAGAACACATTCGGCGATATCAACGGCATCCCTCGCCTATTGGATGTGGGCCAATGTAACGATGCTTACTCTGCAATCCAGCTTGCACTTGCACTGGCGAAAGAGTTTGACTGTGACATCAATGAACTACCACTCACGCTTGTGCTTTCTTGGTTCGAGCAAAAAGCGATCGTTATCTTGCTAACACTATTTGCATTGGGCGTGAAAGGCATTTACACAGGCCCTACTGCACCGGCATTCCTAACGCCAAACCTAATCGCCATAATCCAAGAGAAGTTCGATATGCGCAGTATTGGCAATGTTCAGGATGATCTAAAAGCCATCCTAGCAGCTTAATAAACTTGCTTGTTCGCGCCTCCTTACGTGGAGGCGCTCTCTATTTCGAACTAAAAATAGCCACAACCAAAGAGATTGTTATGTTTTTTGAATGGCAAGGTAACCAACCCGTCACGCTCCGTTGCATCGACAAATACTTCGAAACACACGACACCGTCAGCATCAAATTGGCCGAACTAACCGAATCACTTCTGTTTCAGTTTAAGCCTGGCCAGTTTATTAACTTGGGCGTCGAAATTGATGGAAAAATGGAGTTTCGTGCCTATTCAATCAGCTCGATCAATGAAGACGATCACCTTCAACTCACCATCAAACGAGTATCTGGCGGTAAAGTATCGAACTACATCGTTGACTCGCTGCTGCTTGGTGATACCGTTCAAGCATTACCACCAGCGGGTGAATTTAACTGCATCGACCACCCACCCGTGTTACGTGATGGCGAAACAAAAGCCTTGCTTATCAGTGCAGGTTGCGGCGTCACGCCCGTATTTTCGATGGCAAAACACTGGCTGAGTAATCAAGATGAAAACGACAACGATGTAGACATCGCATTTCTTCATATCGCACGCAGCCCTGAAGAGACGATTTACTACGATCAGCTAGAAACATTCGACGCTGTGTATCCCAACTTCCATTTAAAGCTGTTGCTGAAAAACCGCGAAGGAACGTCACACTCACAAGGTCGTTTGAATGCCGACTGGCTTAAAGAGCTTGTTCCTGATTTCAAGCAACGCACCGTTTACCTGTGTGGTCCAAGCCAGTTTATGCAAGATGTTCACGGCTATTTGAATGACCTTGGTTTTGACATGACGAACTTCTACCAAGAGAGTTTTACGCCAGCGACTGGCGCAGAAACATCGGTCTCCGATGAAGTTGTTCGTGTTTCTGTTCCTGACTTTGCTCAAACCATCGATGCGCAAAAAGGTCAGGTATTGGCAGATGTGCTTGAAGACGCGGGCTTACCTCTCATCGTCGCATGTCGAAGTGGCATATGTGGGTCTTGCAAATGCAAGGTTCGTCAAGGCAACGTCTCTTCCACCAGCCTAGAAACATTAACGCCAGAAGAAATTGAACAAGGTTATGTGCTCGCCTGCTCATCAACCATCGAAGCGGATCTTGAAGTGCAGATTGGTTAATTTTCCAAATACAAAAAAGCGCCGCGATACGTCTGTCTAGATGTTTCGCGGCGCTTTTTTTGATGTTACTTCTGTTGCAACAAACGTCTTTTAGCTAAATAACAACACTTTCAATGCAGCTTCGCTGTCTACGTCCATAAACTCTGGTGGGTTATCCAGACGCTCACGGAATGTCAACTCTGGCGCTTCTTCTTTCATGCTTTCAATCAAGAAGTCGCTTGTCACAGATGGCGAGTTCACACATGCCATCACTTGACCGCCGTCTGCCAACAAATCCGGCAATCGACGTAGAATCTTTTTGTAATCTTTCGTCAGCGCAAAGCTGCCTTTCTGGAATGAAGGCGGATCGATGATAATCAAGTCATACTGACCAGATTTTTTAATCTTACCCCACGATTTAAAGATATCGTGCCCCATAAAGCTTACCTGGTTGATGTTATGACCATTTAGCTTGTGGTTCTCACGACCTTTAGACAGCGACGCTTTTGCCATGTCGACGTTAACCACTTTATCCGCGCCACCCGCAATGGCAGCGACAGAAAAGCCACACGTGTAAGCAAACAAGTTGAGCACGTTTTTATGCTTCGCATTTTCGCGTACCCAATCACGACCGTAGCGCATGTCCAAAAACAGACCGAAGTTTTGGTTGCGGCCAATATCCAATTGGTATTTCAAACCGCTTTCTTCAACGACAGGGCGAGCGTCTAATTCACCGACAAGCACTTCTGAAGGCGCACCATCGGCATAACGGTGCTGAAGAACCATAGTGCGACCTTGCTTATCTGCCCACAGTTGTGATTGTGCCAACGCATTGAGGCCGCTTTTCAGCTCAGCGAGAAACGCGTCGTCGACTTCTTTAAACAAATTGATAATCAACTGACCTTGTAACCAATCACAGGTTATTTGCTCTAGGCCCTCAAAACGGCGGCCACGACCATGAAACAGTCGACGAATTTCATTCGGAGCTTGCGCGAGCTCGGTTTCTAGATGCTGAAAGAACAGCGGAAGTTGTGATGCTTGCATCGAGTTCTCTTATTAGTTTTCTTTGTGACGGTTATTTGATCGTAGGCCAGTTCAGTTCCCAAGGGGAAAGCCAAGTATCCAAACCCTGAGAGACGATTTCACTGTGCCATTTGCTACCTAGCACTTGGTATTCTCGTGGATCGCAAACAAAGCGATATTGCTCATCTCGGTATTGGAAGCAAAG
Organism: Vibrio sp. RM-41-2B; assembly: GCF_024744415.1. Lineage (NCBI taxonomy): Bacteria > Pseudomonadati > Pseudomonadota > Gammaproteobacteria > Vibrionales > Vibrionaceae > Vibrio > Vibrio sp. RM-41-2B. The sequence goes on from NZ_JAMQWD010000019.1 coordinate 105,720, forward strand.
TGAAAATGCATGCAGATAACCGCGATCAGCCTCATTGCCTGCATTGTAAATCGGGTCACCAACAATACCTGAGCCAACCGATTTTAATGCCACGCGGATTTGATGCGTTTTACCAGTGTGCGGCTTACATAAAAATAGGCGTTCTCCGGACTCTGCCGCAAGAGAGAAAAACTGGGTAACGGCTGGGTTATTTTTGTTGTTGACCAGCTTCCATGATGAACGGCGAGAACGCTCCATATCACCAACGACCAAACCTTGTTTCTTTTTCGGCTTTTTAGAGCCAATCGCCAGATAGAACTTTTCCACTTGGCGGTCAGCAAAGGCTTGCGATAACGCACTGGCCGCTTTGGCGTTGCGTCCGAGGAGCAGAATACCCGATGTCATTTTATCCAAGCGATGGATAAGATAGAGCTGCTCATCACCACTCTGCTTAGCCACTTCTTGCAGCAGCATTGTGTCGCCATCGTCTTTATGAACAGAGACGTTGGGATGCTTATTGATGATCAGAAAATCGGGATGGGTATGTAGAATATCGAACATAAAAAAACTGGCTCCACGTTTGGAGCCAGCAGTATACATAAGTTATCGGACAAAGCTATCGAGGCTTGCCCCAAGGCCTGAGCTAGAGCTTTCTAGAGAAAATACCAGCAAGACCAATGATTGCGATACCCAGCAGCATGATTTCACCTTTGCCACTGTCAAAGCCCGACTTAATCCCCATGAAGGCAACAATAGCAATCGCAACAGGAATCAGGTATTTAACTAGGTTGTACCACAATCCAAATAGCGGGAAGGATACTTCGCCGTCATTAGTGATCTCTTTTTCTAGCTCAGCACGGCTTAGGCGCCATCCTGCAAAGATACAAACCAACATACCACCAACCGCTAGGAAGATTTTGTCCGTTAGCAAGTCGAAGATATCAAAGGCACCGGTACCAAACAGCGTTGGTCCCATTCCACCTAACGATAGTGACGCAAAAATACATAATGCCGCCATAACTGCACTTGCAGACAGAACTGCGTTAGAACGCTTCATGCCTTTCTCGTCGATTAGGTAAGACACGACAACTTCCAATAGTGATACTGAAGAAGTTAATGCCGCCACCGTCAAACCGATGAAAAATAGCAACGCGAATAGCAACCCAATCACACCGCCCATTTCAGCAAATAGCTGAGGAACGACAACGAATACAAGACCAGGGCCTGCCGCAGGCTCCATGCCAAAGGCAAACATAGCAGGGAACATAGCAACACCAGCAAGAATCGCGACACCTGTATCCATCGCTGTAACCATACCGGTTGTTTGAACTAGGTTCTCTTTCTTCTTCAGGTAAGAACCGTACGTCATCATACAGCCCATACCTAAGCTAAGTGAGAAGAACGCCTGCCCTAGTGCAGCAAGAACCACGTTGCTGTCGACTTTAGAAAAGTCCGGCATGAATAAGAACTCAAGGCCAGCCATTGCACCTGGCAGCATTAAGCCCTTAACAGAAACAACGATTAGGATTAAGAACAGAAGCGGCATCAGAACCTTACCGGCTTTCTCAATACCACCCGAGATCCCTTTCATCACAATCATGACGTTAAGGAACAGGTAAACACCCATCCACATGAGAGGCTGAATCGGATCTGAGATGAAACCGCCAAAGCTGTCGCCAATTGCTTCTGGCGCGCTGAGTAGACCACCGCCCACTTTAAAGATGTAGGCCAATGCCCAACCACCAACCACTGGGTAGAAGCCCATGATCAAAAGACCACTGAAGACTCCCATAACGCCAGTGAACGTCCAGCGTCGGTCAGTTGTTTTGAATGCACCTACGGCAGAAAGACCTGTCTTACGACCAATAGCGAACTCTGTCAGCATCACGCTAAAGCCGATAAAAATAACAAAGATAAGGTAGATAGCAACGAATGCACCGCCGCCACTCTCACCCGCTGTGTAAGGGAATTTCCATATATTGCCTAAACCGACAGCGGAACCCGCTGCTGCCATTACGAAGCCTAGTTTAGACCCCCACGTATCACGTGGTGCTGCTGTATTAGTTGTAGCCACGCTTTTTCTCCAAAATTAGTTTGTTGTGTATGCATAGAGATAGGCGTCTAAAAAGTTTATGTAAAAATTATTGTACACTTATAAAATAAGCGTTCGACGCACTATGTCTAGAAAGTAAAGCAGCTCCCCTTTAAAATTGGAACCCCCAAAAAGTACATTTATCGCACAAGTGTCGAGTTACGCAGGTTAAATGCTGCTTTTTTGTTCAAAAGTTAAAGAATGGCCTTATTTTTCACATTAAAATAACAGAATCAGCTGTTATGAAATTCGTTCCTCATATAAGGTCAATCCCACGTCTAAATGGGAAACCTATTCCCCCAACCCACTTTTATGCTTAATATCCTAGAAGGGCATATTACTCTGAGCGTATATGGACAAGTTTTATCACTTTCTTACTTTAGCTGGCATCGGGCTATATTGGTTACTGGTCGCAGGTGTGACCATTCGTGTCGTTTTAAAGCGCCGTGCAGTGAGCGTGTCTTTAGCTTGGCTAATGATCATTTATATCCTTCCCGTTCTGGGTGTCGCATGTTATTTCCTCTTCGGTGAACTGAACTTAGGCAGAAAACGGGCCGAACGCGCAAAAGAGATGTTTACACCATTCGAGAAGTGGTTCAGTCAGCTTAACGACTGTAACGCGCACAACCCAGAAACGATGGGAAGGCACATCTACCGAATTGATGAACTTTGTAACAACCGCCTTGGTCTTCCCGCATTGAGCGGTAATACATTGTCGCTGCAACAGTCACCTAATGAGATTTTGCATTCCATTATTGAAGACATCGAAAACGCGCAGAGCAGTATTCGAATGGTATTCTACATTTGGCATCCAGGTGGTTTGGCTGACTCTGTCGCTTCTGCACTTATCCAAGCGGCTAAACGCGGCGTAGATGTCAAACTATTGCTCGATTCAGCAGGTAGTCCACGTTTTTTCAGAAGTCCTTGGTATCGAATGATGCAGGATGCTGGAATTGAAGTTATTCAAGCGCTAGAAGTGAAGATGTGGCGTATTTTCTTACGTCGTCTTGATCTTCGCCAACATCGCAAGATCATCGTAATTGATGATGAAATTGCTTATACAGGTTCAATGAACTTGGTTGACCCGGCTTACTTCAAGCAAAACAGTGGCGTCGGGCATTGGGTGGACATCATGGTTCGCATTACGGGACCAACGGTAAACGTATTGAGTGCTATCCACTGTTGGGATTGGGAAGTCGAAACTGGCGAACGTCATTTACCGAGACTACCTGAATGCAAGATCGATGAGAGTGAATTCCAACACCCTATTCAGGTTGTGCCTTCTGGCCCTGGTATGCCGGAATATCTGATCTATCAAGTATTAACATTGGCAATCAACCAAGCCAATCGCTCGGTACGAATTACAACACCATATTTCGTGCCCAATGCAGACTTACTTGAAACGTTAAAGATGACAGCACAACGAGGCATTGATGTTGAACTCATTATTCCACATAAAAATGACTCGATGATGGTGCAATGGGCGTCACGCGCGTTTTATAGTGAGCTTTTGTGTGCAGGAGTCAAAATCTATGAGTTTTATGGTGGTTTGCTGCATACGAAATCCGTCGTAATTGACGACCAATTCTGTTTAGTTGGCACCGTAAACATGGATATGCGCAGCTTGTGGCTAAACTTCGAAGTTACCCTCGCCGTTGATGACGAAGAGTTCACCAAGCAAATGTCTTGGTTACAAGATAGCTATATTAAGCAATCTCACACTGTTGTATTGGAAGAATGGGAGAAAAGGAGCCTATTTTCTCGGTTCTTAGAGCGAGTGTTCTATCTCTTCAATCCACTCCTCTAATACCTCAAATACACCGACTAAAAAACCTCCAGCGCTGCAAGCATCCTGCTGGAGGTTTGTTCTTTTAGCTCCCTATCTACACGATACCTCTCGACATCATTCCCTGTTCATCTTGGCTATTATTGGCTGATAGTTGACTTTTCCCTTGCATAACCAACGTCGTCCATGTTTTAAATATTCAAAACCGCAATATTTAAGACAGGGAACTTTTATGTCAGAGGGAAAAAAAACCAAGCTCATTACCGCTGGCCGCGATAAAAAGTGGACAAATGGTGTTGTAAACCCACCCGTTCAACGCGCTTCAACTGTGGTATTCAATACCGTTGCAGAAAAGAACCAAGCCACCATTAATCGTGCAAACAAAACGTTGTTTTATGGTCGCCGAGGCACCAACACACACTTTGCTTTCCAAGACGCAATGGTTGAGATTGAAGGTGGAGCTGGTTGCGCGCTTTACCCTTGTGGAACGGCAGCAATTTCAAACGCCATCCTCTCTTTCGTTGAAACTGGCGATCACATTCTAATGGTGGACACTTGTTACGAACCAACTCGTGATTTTTGTAATACCATCATGAAGAAAATGGGCATCGAAACTACCTATTATGATCCGATGATTGGAGAAGGTATTCGTGATTTGATTCAACCAAATACCAAAGTCCTTTTCCTAGAATCTCCGGGGTCAGTCACAATGGAGGTGCAGGACGTACCAACATTGGCGCGCATTGCTCACGAGCACGATATTATTGTGATGCTTGATAACACATGGGGAGCTGGCGTGAACTTCTCACCATTTGAACATGGTGTCGATATTTCCATTCAAGCCGCCACCAAATACATAGTTGGTCACTCTGATGTAATGTTAGGTACAGCCGTAGCTTCCGAAAAATACTGGCCCCAACTGCGTGAACAAAGCTACTTGATGGGTCAGTGCGTTTCTCCTGACGACGCATACCTAGGCCTTCGTGGTATTCGCACGCTGGATGTTCGCCTAAGACAACACGCAGAAAGTAGCTTGAAAGTCGCCAAGTGGCTAGCTTCTCGTCCGGAAGTTGATCATGTCCGCCACCCAGCATTGGAATCGTGCCCTGGCCATGAGTTTTTCAAACGTGACTTCACTGGTGGAAACGGCTTGTTTTCATTTGTTCTCAAAACGTCTTATCCAAAAGCGACGACGGCTCTGCTTGACGGTATGAAACACTTCAGTATGGGTTATTCTTGGGGCGGGTATGAAAGCCTCATTCTAGCTAACGAACCAAAGAGCTTTAACAGCTTGAGAACCGTAGCGCACCCACACTTTGAGGGCACTTTAGTTCGTATTCATATTGGCTTAGAAGACGTGGATGACTTGATCGCCGATCTAGAGGCTGGTTTTGCGCGTTATAATGCCTTAATGCTTGAAAAAGAAGCCTCCCTATAACAATGATTGAATCGCCCTGCATTGCGGGGCGTTTTTATAACTCCCTGACTTAATTAGAATTAACTAACATTCACCCGAACCATTAATTAATGTTAATCATTTGTGTTGTTTTTCAATTGAGCAGTCACAGAATGAAATAATGTGCCACAAATAGGCTTTCCAAATTTAGAGTTTCTCTCCTACTTTTTATCATTCATAAGAGGTCATACCACAAGGAGATAGTTTTGAAACTCAAATTTATAGCGCTAATGCTTTTTACCTTAATTACCGTCCCAATAACCTCCGTATACGCTGCAACAGGTTATACCCAAACCAAGTATCCGATTGTTCTGGTTCACGGTTTGTTTGGTTTTGATACCCTGGCAGGCGTTGATTACTTTTTCGGAATACCACATTCCTTAACAAAAGATGGCGCTACGGTTTATGTTGCACAGGTATCCGCGACCAATAGCAGCGAAGTTCGAGGGGAGCAACTGCTTGCTCAAGTCGAAACCTTACTTGCAGCAACAGGAGCAGAGAAAGTCAATCTCATTGGTCACAGTCATGGTGGTCCAACAACGCGCTATGTTGCCTCTGTCCGTCCTGACCTAGTCGCATCAGTTACGAGTATAGGTGGCGTTAATAAAGGGTCTAAAGTGGCAGATTTAGTTCGTGGCACCGTATCTGAGGGTTCGGGTAGTGAGCAGCTCGCGGTAAAACTGGCGCAAGGTTTAACTACTCTTATTAATCTTCTATCAGGTGGTTCTGATCTCGACCAAGACCCTTTAGCCTCATTAGCAGCATTAACCACGGAAGGATCATTAGCGTTTAACCAACACTACCCGGAGGGAGTCCCTACCAGTGAATGTGGTAATGGTGACTTGCTGGCTTCAAATGGCGTTTATTACTACTCATGGACCGGATCATCCACTTTTACAAACGTTTTCGATCCGACCGACGCTGCCATGATGGTACTTGGCTTAGCCTTTGATGGGCCAAATGATGGCTTAGTTGGTGCGTGCAGCACACATTTGGGCAAAGTCATACGTGATGATTATCAAATGAACCATTTGGATGAAATTAACGGCCTACTCGGTATTCATCATCTTTTTGAAACCGATCCAGTCACGCTTTATCGCCAACATGCAAATCGTCTCAAACTTCAAGGTTTATAAGAGGTCATCACAATGAAGAAAGTCGCTCTCACCACTTTTATCCTGCTCTCGATATTTGGCGTGGGAGCGCTTTCTCTGTTGCAAAGCGACAAACAACAAGAGATAACCTCTAACCATTCGCCATCTCAGCAAGATATAGCCGCCGATGTCTCTTCCCCAAAAGACTTCTTCGAATATTCTCTTAGCCGGCTGGGCGAAGAAGATCTCGATACGATCAAAGCGGAAGTCAATGATGACACTTTAGCAAAACAAACACTGAATATTGATGCCAAACTTTTTCAGACCTACCTTTCCTACAAGCAAGCGCTCTCTGCATTGGAGCCTTTTGAGCATAACCAACTAACGCTTGAACAGCTAACCAAGCTGAATGAAGCGATACTGAATTTACAACTTCAATACTTTAGCGAGGTCCAGATAGCTCAATTGTTTGACGAAGAAAACCGACTTCGCCAACTTGCATTGGAAAAGCTGACGATTAAAAAACAGGCATCGGATATCGAGAGTCAGACACACCTTCTCAATCAAGCGTTATCAGAACAACCAGATTATATCCGAGAAAGTGAACGCAATAACGCATTAGCGGAGCAACTCGAGCAAGCTTCTCAGCTTGATTCACAAGATAAGTACATCGCCCGTGTTGCACTGGTGGGAGACGCTGGAGCGCAAAGGCTGCAAAAGCTTGATGAGCAAAGAGCATCATTTGAGACTCAACTCGCCACTTACTTAAAACAGCGTCAAGAGATTCTGAATAGGGATTTTCTAGGGCAAAACGAAAAACAGGCAGAAATCATTGCTTTAAGAAAGCAAAGCTTCGATGCCACTCAATGGCGTCGAATCGAAGCTTTGGAACGTATTCATGATAGCCAGAACTAACAACATAAACTTAATAAGCCAAACGTTACTTATTCTGCTTTTTAGGACATCCAACGATATGGTCATCCACCATGCCAACGGCTTGCATGAAAGCATAACAGATGGTTTCACCGACAAACTTGAAGCCTTTCTTTTTTAGGAATTTACTCATGGCTTTGGATTGCTCTGTCGAAGCTGGCACGTCACTCATATGTTGCCATTGATTAATGATTGGTTCGCCGTCCCCGAACTGCCACAACGCGTCTGATAAACTTCCGTATTCAGCAATTAACGCTTTGGCCGCTTTGGCATTACTGAAAACCGAGTTAATCTTTCCGCGATGTCTCACAACATCGAAGTTTTCCACGATGTATTCAGCGCGTTCTTCATTTCTTTGTTCCAAAGCATCTAGGTCGTAGTTCTCGAACGCTTCCCTATACCCTTCGCGCTTTTTAAGAATGGTGATCCAACTAAGCCCAGCTTGCGCACCTTCCAACGTAATAAATTCAAACAGGACTTGGTCGTCATATACTGGCACGCCCCATTCGGAATCATGATATTCGCGCTCTAATGGGTGATTCATCGCCCACGCACACGTTTTTTGTTCTGTCATTATTCTTCCTTAAAAAGCGCCTCTAACTGATGAGCTAGAGGCGCGATATTTTTCATCGTTATATCAGTAGCACTAAGCCTGTTTCGGTACTGCCACTTTATGGAACAAACGATACAACACTGGCACGACAATCAGTGTCAGGACTGTCGCAAAGCCCAAACCAAACATAATCGTAACCGCCATTGGTTTGAAGAAAATATCTGGTAATAGTGGGATCATACCAAGGATCGTCGTGATTGCAGCCATACACACAGGACGAACACGGCTTACCGCAGCATCAACGACCGCATCATAAGCCTCTTTACCCGATTTCATTTCTATTTCAATTTGGTCCAGTAATACGATGCCATTTTTGAGCACCATTCCCGATAAGCTTAAGAAGCCGAGCAAAGCCATAAAACCAAACGGCGTGTTGAGTGCTAATAAACCGGTGGTGACACCAATTAACGCCAGCGGCACGGTAAGCCAAACAATGAGTGGCTCTTTGATAGAGTTAAATAGGAATACGGTGATCAAGAACATGAACAAGTACCCCATTGGCATGGTAGTAAACAGCGACTCTTGAGCATCACCTGAAGATTCGTACTCACCACCCCACTCTAGTGAATAGCCTGGAGGCATTTGAATCGCTTCGATTTGGGGCTGTAAACGTTTTTGCAACGTCGATGCGGTTTCTTCACCTAGAATATCAGGGTCTGCCATCACAGTGAGCATACGCTTACGGTTCTTACGTACGATGATAGGATCCTCCCAACGCATGTCGTAACCCATTGTGACTTGTTGAAGTGGGATAAACTCACTCTGTGCTGGACTCCATATTTTCATGCCTTCAATGTTACGAATATCAATACGTTCATCTTCAGGTAAGCGAGCCACGATAGGCATGAGCGTCGTGCCGTCTCGGTAAAGGCCTATCGTCATTCCAGAGAATGACATGGACAAGAAGTCATCGACATCTGATTTTGTAATGCCATAGCGACGTGCCTGACTCTCGTTAAACTGAGGTTCAAGAACTTGGGTTCGTTCACGCCAATCATGCCTGATATTTGTTGCCTGAGGATCGGCGTACATGATGTCCTTGACCTGAGCGGCTATCGTACGAAGGACGGTTGGATCAGAGCCGATAATGCGCGCTTCAATTTTTGCACCACCACCTGGACCTAACTCAATCTGTTTGAGCTTGTAATTGATTTCTGGGTAATTGGCTTTTAAATACTCTCGAAACTTCGCCATTAATGGTTTTAACGCTTCGTAATTTTCCATACGAGTGGTTATCTCACCATAAGCCGCATAACTTTTCTCTGGCGCGTACGTTAGCATAAAGCGCTGTAAGCCTTTACCTGCAGTCGTCGTGATATGGTCGACATGCTCTTGCTTGGTTAACCAACGTTCTAGCTCTTTAAGCGTTGTGTTGGTGGCGCGAATATCAGTTCCTTCCGGCATCCATACATCTAACTGAAAAATAGGCGTTGTCGACGATGGGAAAAACGCTTGCTTCACAAAGGTGAACCCATAAACACTTGCCGCTAATCCCGCAATCAGCACCACAACGGTAAACCAAGCACGGCGCATACAGAACTGGAGAAACTTTTTATAAATAACGAAAATAACCCCGTTATATGGATCATTTTCTTCCCCTTCACCTTGTTTAATCTTCTGGCCTTTAAAGAAGATGTCAGCAAAGAACGGTGTCAACGAGATAGCGGTAAACCAACTCAACATCAATGAGATCAGAAGAACCGTAAACAAAGTGCCACAGTATTCACCCGTCGAGTCTTCAGACAGTCCTATGGGCGCAAATGCAGTTACCGCGATCACAGTTGCCCCAAGTAATGGCCACTTGGTTTGGGTAACGATATCAGTCGCCGCTTGGAGTCGAGTTCGTCCTTTTTGAGTACCAATCAAAATCCCTTCAACCACGACAATCGCATTATCCACCAACATACCTAACGCGATAACCAAGGCACCTAATGAAATCCGCTGCAAATCTATCGCGAGATACTTCATGAAAATGAACGTACCCAACACCGTCAGCAGTAAAATCAAACCGATAAGCAGACCTGAACGTAGCCCCATAAAGAACAGAAGTACGATAATGACGATACCGACGGCTTGAGCCAAGCTGACAACAAAACCGCTAACCGATTTATCCACCTCTTTAGGCTGACTGTAAATTTCCGAGATTTCGATACCGACAGGTTGTTGGTACTTTAGCTCTGCAAGGCGATGATCAAACGCTTTTCCTACTTCAACGACATTGACGCCTTCAGCAAAAGAAACACCCACGTTTAGTGCGAGGCTGCCGTTAAAATTAATAATATTATTCGGGACTTCTACATAACCACGTTTTATTTCCGCTACATCTTTCAAGAAGATGAGCCCCTGAGCTCCCGACTCAGTAATCAACAAATCGCCTAGCTCATCCACACTCTGGAATTCGCCAGTCGGCTGAATTCTGATGTACTCGTCACCAATTCTGATCGCCCCTGCGTCAGAAACCACGTTTTGCGTCGAGAGAAGATTAAAGACCGTATCGGGGGAAAGTCCTATACTGCTCAGCTTTTTCATCGATACTTCGATGAAAACTTGCTCTTGCTGTTGCCCGGATACCGAAACTTTACTCACGCCATCAACCAGTTCGAGCTCTCGGCGTAAGTAATCAACGTAATCCAGTAGCTCTTTGTAGCTATAACCGTCGCCAGTCACCGCTAACAAAATCCCGTAAACATCACCAAAATCATCGATCACTTGAGGTTCATTCACACCCGGAGGCAACGTCCCTTTAAGGTCATTCACTTTACGGCGTAACTCATCCCAGATTTGTGGCAGATCATCAGGGCCATAATTGTTCTTCATCGTGACTGTGATTTGCGATAATCCTCGGCTAGAAATCGAATTCACTTCATCAACATAAGTAAGCTGCTGAATCGCTTTTTCGATCGGATAAGTCACTTCTTCTTCGACTTGTTGCGGCGTCGCACCAGGATAAGAGGTCACCACCATGGCATCTTTGATGGTAAAAGCAGGATCTTCAAGACGCCCTAACCCAAAGAATGCAGCGATACCACCAATCAAAAAGATCAGTGCGACCATCCAGCTGATGACACGATTTCGGATGAAGTACGCAGCAATACCGGTCACATCATCATCACTTTGAGGCACTGATTTATTAAGATCGCTCATAGACCGGCCTCCTGCGTAGCCATTTCCTGTATCACTTCCACTTTCATGCCATCCCTTAACCGAGAAACACCGGCAATCACAACTTTGTCTTTCAGCATGAGACCATCAAGGATTTGAATGGATGTTTTAGATGCTTTACCTGCTCGAACCTGTCTGCGCGATACCGTATTGTCATCATTCAGTACCCAAACAAATTTGTTTTCCCGCCCCAGCTCGTCACCGTCCGCATTGAAAATGGCTTCAATAGGAACATTAATTCCTAAATTGAGATCCAAGCCAACGTTCTTATCTTTGGAGGTCACTTCAACGGCCATCCCATCTAGGATGTATTCTTCTTCCGGCATAGGAAGCGATAATGTGACGGTAAACGTGCCTGTGGTTGGGTCTGGCTCAGTCGTAAATTCTTTCACGGTCGCGTTGTACTCGTTACCACTAGGGACGCGCACCAATGCTTTTATCGCGGTAAGTCTTTCTTCCGTTGGCGGTTGGTTAACATAGAGCCGGTCTGGAAGTTGAATCAGCACCTCTACTCGCTCCAAACTATGAATATTGACGATATGCTGTCCGACTTGGACATTTTCGAATTGCTCGATATTAACTCGCGAAATGATCCCATCCACAGGCGCTTTTAAGGCAGTAAATGATAAACGGAGTTTCGCTAACTTAAGCTCAGCCAGAGCGATTTGTCGTTGTGCTGCAATTTCATCAAACTGAGACTTAGCTAATAGACCTTTATCAACCAAAGGACGTGAACGGCGATACTGACTGTCAACAACAGAAAAACGCGCACTCGCATTATCTACATCCAACTCATAGTCCGTAGGGTCCAACGTTGCGATAACATCACCCTTCGTGACTTTATCGCCCTCTTTTACCATGATGCGGCTGACTTCTCCTGCCACTCGGAAACTCAAATGAGAGCGATCCGCTGCATTCGCAACCGCAGGGAAATATAAGTTGTCATCCACCCGATTTCCCGCTAATGAGGTAACTCTTACACGCGGTGTCTCAAGAGCTTTTTCTGGTGCCTTATCACCACAACCAACAAGAAGAAACGTTGAAAATAATGCCGCTAGAGAGATGATTCCTTTCATATTACAACCCTCTTTCCTTAATCCAGGCTCTTACCTTAATTCCGGGTTCAATTACACTAACACCAGAGATAATGATTTGATCGCCATCGTTAAGCCCTGCTAACACTTGGTTTTTGTCATTCATCTCAATAGCGGCTTTGGACACAATGCCTTGCTCATCAACACGCCAAACGTATGTTTTGCCGTTCTCTTCTAGCAGCGCGGAATTAGGAATTTTTGTTGCACCAGCATTTTTAGATAGGAGGTAAGCATTGCCAGACATGCCCGGTAAAAGGCCTATTTCTGATGGTCGCTCCATAACCATAGTGACTTTGTAACTACCGGTTTTAGGATCGGCTTCTGTATCGATTTCTTGAAAGGTCAAGTCAAATGACTGCTCGGGGAAAGCGTCAAAGACCATTCTGGCAGAGACATCGCTCCCCTGCGTGTAACGGTTTAGCAGATAGTCAGGGATTTGGAATATCACCTTAAGCAGTTGGTTGGATTGGATATTCATCACGCCTTCTTTTGCGGCAACATACTCATGGTTTTCTGCTGGAATATACGAAATCGTACCATCATATGGCGCGACAAGTTTGGTATACCTTAAATTTGCCTTTGCTTGATTCCACTGAGCTTTGGCTGAGTTGTGATTCGCTTTTGCCTCATCAAAGTCTTGTTCGGACACCACTTGGTCTTTACGTAACTTTTGGTATCGCTTGTACTGCACGTCTGCGAGCGCGAAATTTGCCCGAGCTTGCTGTTCAAGCAGAGAATATTCATCAGGGTTTAATGAAGCCAATACATCGCCTTTGCTGACGACTTGACCTTCATTCACCTCAATCGTTTGAAGAAGTCCAGGAACTCGAAACGTCAGTACCGCTTTATCACCAGCTTCCGTCGTGGCAGGAAAGTGTCGTTCAAATTGGGCATTGCCAACAGATACTGTAAATAGCTTTGCGGGGCGGGATTCAGGTTCTGGAACAGGGGGAAGTTCTTTACCACACCCCGACAACACAGCCGAGATGGCGACAGGAATGAGCAATCTTCTCATTACATTCATCCATAAAAAATTAAGGGATTATTTTTAAAGTAGATGAATTCTGGGCGAACTTCCAGAGTTGAAAAGATTAATAGTGCTTTAAAATTAGTAATTTGTGACAAAAAAGCAGGCTTTGCGCCTGCTTCGTTTAAATCTTCTTTGGATGCGGAGTGTTTAGAGCTTGCTGAACTCCCGATTCACCCTATATGTATCAGACGTAACATACGCTTCCATGTTACGGATTTTGCCATCAAGGCGGTCAAAATCGCGTTCCAACACACTGAGCAATTGGTCCGGACTTTGTCCTTTCTGCCAAGGCTTACTTTTAAGTGTGTGCTCTTGTTGCGCTCGGATATTTTCAGAATACGTCACTGGTTGATTTTCTAACATAAACGCCATAGCGACGTATGCTAACAACACCAAAAACGTACCGCCCAACAGCGCTGCAGAAATCACTACAATACGAATCAACCAAACCTCTGCACCAAAGTAGTTGGCGATTCCGGCGCAAACACCGGAGATTTTGCCATTTACTGGGTCACGATACAGCTCTCGATTAGTCATACTTGCGTCTCCATGTTGGTGACTCAGCATCCAAGATGCGCTCCAATGTATCAACTCGGGACTGCATCGCTTCCGCTTTTTCAGATAGTACCTGAAGGCGCTCTAAATCTTGGCTCGACAGTGCACTATCCGTTTTGCGTTTGCTGCGATAGTGTAAGAAGAGCCATAGTGGAGCGACAAAGATTAAAAAGACAATCACTGGTCCTGCTATAAAAAATGCCGACATAAATGGCTCCTTTGTTATTTATCTTTCGATGACATCTGTTCTTTCAGTTTTGCCAACTCTTTTTCGATTTCGTCTTGAGCTTGAAGCTCTGCAAACTCTTGCTCTAGCGATTTTGCATTACCAGTTTGTGCGTACAAATCTGCTTCCGCTTCCATTTCATCCACTTTACGCGAGTACTGCTCAAACTTTGCCATCGCTTCATTAGTACGGCTAGTGTGCAGGTGTTTTTGCACATCACGACGGTTAGAGGCGGTTTGGTTACGAATTGCTAGTGCTTGCTGTTTTGCACGCGTTTCTGCAATTTTGCTTTCTAACTTACCGATCTCGCCTGTAAGCTTGTCGATCGTTTCTTCTACTAACGTCTGCTCAGTGTGAAGGCCTTTAATCACTTGCTCAAGCTTTTGCTTTTCAATTAATGCTGCACGAGCCAAATCTTCACGCTGTTTTACCAACGCTAGGCTCGCTTTTTGGCTCCATTCGCCAATTTGCTCTTCTAACGTTTCAACTTTACGAGCCAACTCTTTTTTGTCTGCAATCGCTTTAGCCGAGTTAGTACGCACTTCAACAAGTGTGTCTTCCATTTCTTGAATGATAAGACGGATCATTTTTTCAGGATCTTCCGCCTTGTCCAGCAATGCACTGATGTTTGAGTTAACGATATCTGCAAATCGAGAAAAAATACCCATAACGGAACTCCTCTTTTTTCCTATTAAAACTCGACAAGGTGGTGATTGACCTTGCGTCTCCCTGAATACATTACAAGTAGCATGCCAACTTAAAATTACATTTAAAATCAGTAGTTTATGCATTTTGTTGTCGTTATGCACTATTATGCTATGATGTTTTTCACCAACTGTTGGTGAAATTCACCAACTCCATATGTAAATCATGGCTCGGCTGTTAAATAAGAAGGACTTTATGAAGCAAAACCTGATTGGTGAATCACCTGCTTTTCTCGCCGTACTAGATAAAGTATCACAACTTGCGCCTATTGAGCGTCCAGTCCTCATTATCGGTGAACGAGGAACGGGTAAAGAACTCATCGCTCAGCGTTTGCATTATTTATCAAGACGTTGGGATAAGCCACTACTATCACTCAACTGTGCGACCTTAAGCGAAGGACTAATAGATTCAGAGCTATTTGGTCATGAGTCCGGTTCTTTTACAGGCTCTAAGGGCAAGCATAAAGGACGTTTCGAACGCGCCGAGGGCGGCACTTTGTTTCTTGACGAACTGGCCACCGCACCACTTTTAGTTCAAGAAAAGCTGTTGCGTGTCATCGAATATGGTGAATATGAACGAGTTGGCGGTCATACCGCTCTCAATGCGGATGTTCGACTTGTTTGTGCAACCAATGCGGACTTACCAAAATTGGCGGAACAAGGCGATTTCCGTGCCGACTTACTCGATCGTTTAGCGTTTGACGTCATCATGCTGCCTCCTCTTCGTGAACGAAAGGAAGACATCCTGTCTTTAGCAGAGCACTACGCGATGAAGATGTGCCGTGAACTTCAGCTCGAATATTTTGTCGGTTTTACCTCAAAAGCACAGCATTCGCTTCTTGAATATGAATGGCCAGGTAATGTCCGTGAACTAAAAAACGTGATTGAACGTGCTATTTACCAACATGGTCTCAATGCCGATCCAATTGATGAACTGATTTTCAATCCTTTTGAAACAGTTTGGAATAACACGCTTGGTCATAATGCCGAGCAAGCCGAACAGCAGCAAGAAGAGGAAGCACCAAGCAGCGCAGTTCAATTCCCTCTAGACTATAAACAGTGGCAAGAAGAGCAAGACATCCACTTACTCAATCGCGCATTGGAAGAGGCCAAGTTTAATCAACGACAAGCAGCCGAGCTACTTGGTTTGAGCTACCACCAATTACGAGGGATGGTTAGAAAATATGGTTTAGTCGGGCAAAGCTAGCTTGGTCGAAGGTGCTTGATCGGTTAGCGAGCGAGTGACAGCGCTCTAATTTGTATGTCTTTCAAGCATAACACCTTACAGTGTATGGATTTTATGTTTGGAGCGAGTTCACAAAGGTGATAAATTAGCGAGATCATTTTCGCTTGTTAGCTCTGAAAGAGTAAGATCAAATGAAACAAGCAAGATCCAATGAACATTTCATATTATGAATGCTTTTATAAGATTATCGCTGAGCCTTATTGGGATTAGCCTACTGACCGCTTGTGGTGATGAAATTGACCACAATGACATTCGCAAAGCTGGCTTTGTGTTTTGCGGACAAGGTAAGCCAACCACGTTTAACCCTCAGCTTATTGATAGCGGTATTACCGCAGAGGCACTGAGCCCGCAGTTGTACGATACGCTGCTCACGCTCGATCCTAAATCACATCAGCCAGTAGCAAATATTGCTGAGAGTTGGTCTGTGAATGAGTCAGGAACGGAATACACGTTTAAGCTTAAACGTAATGTTCAATTCCAAACCACGTCCTGGTTCACTCCCACTCGCCCATTGAATGCAAAGGATGTGGTATTTAGCTTCAAGCGAATCATTGATGTAGACCATCCTTTTCACCAAGTAGGTGGTGGTTTTTATCCATGGTTTGCAGGGTTAGATTTTCAAAACCTGCTGCAAGACGTGACTGCGATTGACGAGCATACGGTAAGGTTTACCTTATCTCAGCCAAATTTTTCCTTCTTGGCAAATATTGCCACCAGCCATGCTGTCATATTGTCTGCAGAGTACGGACAGCAACTGGCAGCAAAAGATCATAAAGAAGAAATCGACCAACTTCCTATCGGTACCGGCCCATATCAGCTAAAAGAATACCAAGTGAACGACTTGATTCGTTTGGAACGTCACTCTAACTACTGGAAGTCACCCGCGAAAATGGAACAAGTGGTGTTCGATATCTCTCATCGAGGCACTGGTACCTTGGCGAAACTTTTAAGAAACGAGTGTGATGTGCTCTCTTCGCCTATTTCGAGCCAAATACCCGTTATTCAAGAAAATGACAATCTTGAGCTAACTGCTACGCCAGCCAACAACGTATCCTTTATTGCGATCAACACTGAAACGACGGCACTGAGTGATGCTCGCGTCCGCCAAGCACTTAACTTAGCGATTAACCGTCAGAATATTTTAGATTCGGTTTACTACGGAACTGGCTCGCAAGCTTATACATTGCTACCGCCTAATTCATGGGCCTATCAAAAGGACAGCGTAAAAATTCGTTATGACCGTAACTATGCATTAGCACTACTCCGTGATGCTGGCTATGAAGACGGTCTAGAGCTGACCATGTGGGTACCACTTGAACCACGCGCCTTTAACCCAAGTCCTCGCAAGACCGCGGAGCTAATCCAAGCGAATTTTGCCGATATTGGGGTTGAGTTAACGTTGCTAACCGATGATAGATTCGAACGTGTGGATTTAGAGAACATCAACGACATCGATTTACTTTTAACTGGTTGGATTGGTGATACCGGGGACCCTGACAACTTTTTCCGCCCGTTATTATCTTGTGAGTCTGATCGCGTTGGCCTCAACGTATCGATGTGGTGTAACGATGATTTCGATTTCTTACTCGATTTGGCATTGGAAACTCAAGAACCGCGTTACCGTCTGAACCTATATCGCCAAGCGCAGAACATTTTAAATCAAGAATTCCCGGTAATTCCTCTGGCACATGGTGTGCAATTCCGTGTTCACGACAAATCACTGACAGGCTTCAAATCAAGCCCTTTCAATGCCCAACCGTTTGATAGAGTTGAGAGAATTCACTGATGTTTTGGTATACCGTTCGACGCTTTAACCTATTTTTCATCACTTTGATGATCCTCACATTAGTGGGCTTTTCTCTGCTACGCCTTGACCCTCTCTCGCACTGGGCAAACGTTGATTTTTGGTCTGGTTGGCAAACTTACTTAATCAACCTTTCTCAGCTTGATTTTGGCATAAGTAAAAACGGCAACGCGATTTATGACGAGCTCGCCGTCGTATTCCCGGCCACTTTGGAACTGTGCTTTTTTGCCTTTTTGGTGTCCCTTTTGATCGGTATTCCGCTTGGAACCGTTGCTGGGATGAAGCAAGGTAAATGGCTCGACACCAGCATTTCATTCATGTCGATGTCTGGTTATTCCGCTCCAATTTTTTGGGTGGCTCTGCTACTTATCATGGTTTTTTCATTGGAATACCAACTCTTTCCCGTGGCAGGACGATATGACCTGCTTTACGAAATTGATCATGTAACCGGATTTGCCATTATCGACGCATTCATGGCGAAAGGTGAATACCGCGCTCACGCACTGCAAAGCGTCATTGAGCATATGGTGCTGCCATGTTTGGTGCTCGCTTTGGCTCCAACCACGCAGGTTGTCGGACTAATGCGTTCTTCGGTGGCGGAAGTGATGAGCCAAAACTACATTCGTGCAGCGAGAATCAAAGGTCTCTCTAACCGCGAGATCGTTACTCAACATGTCTTGCGTAATGCGATACCGCCTATCATCCCCAAAGTCGGTGTTCAGCTTTCCAGTATGATTACCTTGGCTATCATCACTGAATCTATTTTTAACTGGCCAGGTATTGGTCGTTGGTTGTTAGATGCATTGGCAAACCAAGATTATGCATCAATCCAAGCTGGCGTGATGGTACTTGCGACTTTGGTTCTCACCGCTAATATTCTCTCTGATTTGATTGGCGCGATGATTAACCCTCTAGTTCGAAAGGAATGGTATGCTAACAAATAACGTTTATCAGGAAGAACGCATTCCAACTCAGTTTGAGCGATTTTGGCGAAGTTACCGCGCCAACGGGCTAGCCATGTTTGGCCTATGGTGCTTGGTATTTATCGTCCTAATTACCATTTTTGCGCCACTGCTTGCGCCGTTTGATGCCCAAGCACAGTCAGGCGAATTGCTTGTGCCGCCATCATGGGCCCCAGCTGGAACGGTTGATTACTTTTTGGGAACCGATGACTTAGGCCGAGACATTTTGTCACGCTTGATCATGGGCTCTCAACTTACATTTGGTGCAGCCGTTGCCATCACTGCGATTGCCGCGGTCGTAGGTTGTTTGATTGGCGTATTAGCAGGTATGACGAAAGGCTTACTGTCGAGTACCCTCAATCACTTGCTCGATACCGTCATGTCGATCCCGTCGCTCTTATTAGCAATCATTTTTGTGGCATTTCTAGGTTTTGGTGGGTTCAATATTTTACTCGCGATCTGCTTGGCTTTGATTCCGCGTTTTATTCGCTCCGTTTATATCGCAGTCCACACCGAAGTTGAAAAAGACTACATAATGGCGGCACGCCTTGATGGCGCTAATGATTTCTACTTACTGTGGAGTTCAATTCTTCCCAACATATTGACGGTTATTGCTGCTGAAATCACGCTCGCGCTGTCTGCTGCGATTTTAGATATTACTGCGCTGGGTTTTCTTGGCTTAGGCGCACAAGCACCAAGTACTGAGTGGGGAGCGATATTAGGTGACTCTGTCGAGTTGATTTATATTGCACCTTGGACCGTAACCCTACCCGGCCTAACCATCATGTTTACCGTTATTACCCTAAACTTAGTAGGTGAAGGTGTACGTCAAGCGCTTAATGCGGGGATCGAATAATGCCGTTGTTAGATATTCGACATTTGACTATTGAGATCGAAACCCCTCAAGGGTTGGTCAAAGCCGTGGACCGAATGAGCCTAACTTTGAATGAAGGCGAAATTCGTGGTCTTGTAGGTGAGTCTGGTTCAGGGAAAAGCTTAGTTGCAAAAGCGATTGTCGGGGTAAGTAAAGATAACTGGCGCATTACCGCGGACCGTATGCGCCTTGGCAATATTGACTTGCTTCAGCTTACGCCAAAAGAGCGTCGACGTGTCATTGCCCGTGATATTGCGATGATCTTCCAAGAGCCATCAACCTGTCTTGATCCTTCAGAAGAAGTGGGACGTCAATTGATCGAGTCCATCCCATCTCGCGCGTTTGAAGGGAAATGGTGGGAGCGATTTAAATGGCGTAAAAAACAAGCCATCGCGCTTCTGCATAAAGTAGGCATTAAAGATCACAAGCGTTTAATTGGTAGCTACCCTTATGAACTGACTGATGGTGAGTGCCAAAAAGTCATGATTGCCATGGCGATAGCGACCAAACCAAAGTTGCTAATCGCAGATGAACCAACGAACGACTTGGACCCGATTACCCAGTCGCAAATATTGCGTTTATTGAGCCGTATGAACCAGCTCAATAACACGACCATTCTGCTTATCGGTCACGACTTAGCGACCATCACACAATGGGCGGGCCGCATTACGGTAATGTATTGTGGTCAGTCGGTAGAGTCTGCCGATACCAGTAAAATCATTGCGGCACCCAAGCACCCGTATACAGATGCCTTGCTTAAAGCGATGCCCGACTTTAATGATTGGGTACCACACAAGCAAAAACTCCAATCCCTACCGGGATCGATTCCGCCATTGCAGCATCTGCCCATCGGTTGTCGACTCGGTCCACGTTGCCCGTATGCGCAGAAACAATGTGTTGAAATTCCACACACCAGACGAATTAAGAATCATAAATTTAACTGCCACTTTCCATTGAACACGGAGAAAAAGTCATGAGTGCGTTACTTGAAGTCGATAATTTATCGAAGCAGTTTGTTACGCGCTCCCGACTATTCAAACGTCAGGTTAATGAGGCTGTCAAACCGGTGAGCTTTACGTTGGAGCCGGGGCAAACTATCGGTTTTATTGGCCAAAACGGTTCAGGAAAATCCACTCTTGCCCGTATGCTTGCTGGCGTTGTAGAGCCAAGCTCCGGAGAGATCCGTGTGAATGGCGAACGGTTGGAGCACAAAGATTACGCGACACGCTGTAAGCTCATTCGCATGATTTTCCAAGATCCAAACACATCGCTCAACCCGCGTATCCAGATTGGCCGTATTTTGGAAGGCCCATTAAAGCGAAACACCAACATGCCGCCAGATGCGCGCATGCAGCGTGTAAAGAACACCCTGCTCCGCGTAGGATTACTGCCTGAGCACGCCTATTTTTATCCACAAATGCTAGCTGCTGGTCAAAAACAGCGCGTTTGTTTAGCTCGTGCGCTTATTCTTCAACCTTCCATCATTGTCGCTGATGAGGCGTTAAACGGTTTGGATATGGCAATGCGCTCACAGATCATTAACTTATTCCTCGAGTTGCAAGAAGAAATGGGATTGTCATTTGTGTATGTATCTCAACACATTGGCATTGTTAAGCACATTACTGACAAAGTGATGGTGATGCATGAAGGTGAAGTGGTCGAGTTTGGCGAAACTAACCAGGTATTGACTCATCCCGAACATCCTATTACTCAACGCCTAGTCGAAAGCCACTTCTATAAGGCGCCAAGCCACCAAACAAAATAGCCTATCAAAGATGTCATCGTGCAAATGTAAAGAAGCCTGCGTTAAAGCAGGCTGCTCTATTAAATGGACACGAATCGAAAAATTAGCGGCGGCTCGCTTGTTTGCGAAGTTCGAAATCAAACTCATCAGGAAACAAAACCACCCCTTCTTCATTTTGATTTGGGAATACAACAACAGATAATTCGTCATCTTCCAGACCAGATGTCCAACGACTGTGCCACTTGTTTAGAGAGATCGCTTCTGGCTCGCAATCTTCCCAATCACCATTAGCCCATTGCAAAGCAAACTCTTCGTTTGGCCATACTGGTACACAATCATCATCTTCTGTATTTAACATGACACAGCCATGTTCATCTTTCAGAATCCAAACTTTACGATTCGCCACAATCTCTTTTACGCAGTACTTTAAGCGTTGCTCTTCGTTGTAGCGATTGATGGTATCCATCTGCTCTTGGGTGAGTTGCTCAGACATATTCGTCTCCTGTTTCCCATAGAAAAATGCCCGCAGCTAAGCGGGCATTTACAGTATATGCTGGTAATAATGAAATTACGCTAGCTCAGTTTGAAGCCAAGGCCAACCTTGCTTCTTACGGCTTAGCGTGTTTTCCATCATTAACATGCCGTCTTTTTCGTGTTTAACAAGCTTCTCAGCCCACTCACCTTTGTATAGAAGACGAGTTTGAGCAGTCGTGATGTCTGTTAGCATTACAGCAGCAAATGCAAGATTATCTTTTTCGCAACGCGCTTCTAGATCCGCTTCTAGTGCTTCGATCATACCGTCAACTTGCTCAAGAGTTGCAAGTTCAACCTGACCAACCACTACGTCACGACCGTTGAATGGGTAACCTTTAAGGTCTTTCTCAACAAGCTCAGCCGCAGATAGACCTTCGATGTTTGTCTTAGCAATTAGAAGATCTTTAGTGAATGCGTCAACATCTTGTACGTCTGCGATTACCGCTAGCTCAGCAACGGCATCTTTGTCTTTTTGTGTACAAGTTGGAGAAGCAAAACCTACTGTGTCAGATAGAATTGCTGACATCATTAGCTTAGCGATTTGTGGAGTAATCACGTGACCTTCAATCTTGAACATGTTGAATAGAACAGTGTTGGTACAACCAACAGGCCAGATCCATGCTTCCATTGGGTTTACTGTCATCACGTCACCTAGGCGGTGGTGGTCAACAATACCCGCAATTTCAGCTTCTGCGATATCGTCTGGTGCTTGTGCTAGATCTGAGTAATCTACTAGCCAAACGGTCTCACCCGCAACTGATGTGCGAAGCTCAGGAACTTCAGCGCCAGCAACTTCTAGGATGTGCTGAGTTTCACGGTTGATTTCGCCTTGGCGAATTGGCATAGCTTCAACGCCACGCGCTTTTAGAAGTTCAGTTGCAACGAGTGCACTACAAATACTGTCACTGTCTGGGTTCTTATGACCTACAACTAGAATCATGTTTCTTCCTATTCAAGTCAATTTTATACGCCGCCTAATACAGTTAATTAGGGCGTGTTTGCTCACAAAGGCCGATACTTTACCTGATTTCAGAGAGTTTGACACGAAGAAAAGTTCACAATGCTATTGCGAATAAATCTCATTTACATATAATGATAATTATTCCTATTTGCATTTGAGTAAACGATGAACGCGACCCAATTTTTACACTCTGCACAACAGTTGTTTCAGCCTACTCAGTTTCGTTTAGCTTATAAGCGATTGCTGATCCCTATCGTCATGCTCATTTTGCTAGGCAATGAAAATACACGTGACGTTGCCGTACAGACGCTATCCGACTCATTCTGGGCGGTGTCATGCTATGTTGCCGCCACCTTGGCAATTTATCATTATCTTTCAAACTTTATGTCGAAAACCAATCGAATTACCGAGCTCTACCATCGCTCGCGTAATCATCAGGTTTTCTTTGCTTCTTTATTAGGTGCTTTGCCTGGCTGTGGTGGCGCTATTGTTGTGACAACGCAATTTATTAGTGGCCGAGTGGGATTTGGTGCGATTGTCGCGGTACTTACTTCAACAATGGGTGACGCTGCCTTTTTACTTCTTGCCGCCAAGCCAAGTGTTGGATTAGGCGTGGTTGGATTGGGCATAATCGTGGGTACTCTTTCAGGGCTGGTCGTTAATGCTTTTCATGCTGATAACTTTCTGCGCCCAGAGCCAAAAGAAGCACCTCAGACACATGCTTGTTGCCAACACCAGACAGACCGACACACGCCTCTTGAACAACGTGCAATCAATCTGCAAGGCGCGTTTTGGAAATGGCTTATTGTACCTGCCAGCGTCGTTGCTGTGTTAATGTCTTTCCAAATCGATATTAATCAGCTGTTGTCTTTGCAGGACAATACCATTGAATGGCTGGGCGCTATCTTCGCGGTGATCACAATGTCGTTGTGGGCGATGACAAAAGAGCTCGGCGATTATCAGTCAACGGTCTCTGAAGATGAAAAAATTGTGGACTCGCACCCAATTCAAAAAGCGGCTCAAGACACAAACTTCGTCAGTGCTTGGGTGATCGTGGCGTTTCTGGCGTTTGAACTGACGACCTATTTTTCTGGAATCAATCTCGTAGAAACCTTTTCTCATTGGGGGATATGGATGCCATTAGCTGGCCTAGCCATTGGTATGCTGCCTGGTTGCGGACCGCAAATTTTAGTCACCAGCCTATACATTTCTGGTGCTGCTCCACTTTCGGCACAGCTGGCAAATGCGATTTCCAATGATGGTGACGCCCTATTCCCCGCCATTGCTATGGCACCGAAAGCCGCTTTGGTCGCGACTATTTATTCGTCCATTCCTGCTTTTATCGTTGGATACGGGTATTACTTTTTATTCGAGTTCTAACGCTCAGGACGTCAAAACAAGAAAGGAGCCACAGTAGGCTCCTTTCTTGTTTTTATAATCGAACGATTTGCTTCACGTTATGCCGTGACGATCGCTTTCGCATTTAGCCCTTTATCCACGCTCACCATTAATAACTGACAAGGTTCTTGGTTTAGCTTTTCTCCTGTCCAGTAATCATACCAATCCATCGGTTGATCAGACGTCAGCGTAAATTCCATCGCCCCGTAGCTGGTATAGTTAAACAAGCAGTGAAGGTCATTCTTCGTCGTTAGTTTTAAAAACGCATGATTTAAACTCAAAGCCGTGAACTTTGCTGACTCTTGGTTACGTTGTTGACGTAGCATGAGCTTAGCCAATGTCTTTTTTGCAAATGGCGTAATCTCAGGGAGCGGATCGCCAGACAGCAGCAAACCACCACACGCCAATAACACCGTGCGATGAAATTCATACTCTTCTCTGGATGCGGCTTGATTAGCTAATGACGTGAATGTCGCGCAATCCGGATCAATTTGCCACAGTTTTCGATGCTGCCAACTACGGTAAAAGGTTTCTTTGGCTATCTGCTCGAAACGACGACTATGGCGTTCTACGTCATCAGAAACACGCATTGCATCCACAAGCCCTAGTGATGGCCACATTGGCGCGTTGCAACCTAAAAGCCACGCATCACCAGCGCCTTTAGCAATCGCTTCCATTCCTAAGCGATACGCCTCAACGCCTGTAATACCAGATTGTTTACGCACACCTTTCAAGGTGCCCCAATAGTTCGCGTCTAGCTTGAACAATTCAACGCCCCACTCTTGTCTCATGACAGAGACCACATTCGTCAGATGGTCTTGCACTTCTGGGTTTGAGGTATCGAGTATGTACCAAGGCGTGCAGCGCCAACCACCGTATGTGACATCTTCTGCTTTAAGTAAGCTTCCATCTTTGTGACGAACAAACCACTCTGGGTGTTGTTTGAAGATCTCCGACTCAGGTTGAGCAATAAAGGGGGCCATCCAAATCGCCGGCTTTTTGCCTTTTGCACGGATACTATGAATGAGCTCTTTCACACCACCAGAAAATTTATCCGATGGGGTTAACCAATCGCCCATAAAGGCTTGATAGCCATCATCCAGAAGTACCCATTCTAGGTCTTCGAGCTTATCTTGCATGCAATCAACGTTCTGCATGATGTTTTGCTCTGTCACGTCTGCGTAGTAGGCATACCACGAACACCAACCGACAGGCGCATCTTGTGTCACACCTTGGCGAACAGGATGATGCTCTGCAATCATCTCTCCATAGATTTGATAAAGCTCAGACAGAGATTGGCCGCAGAGTACCGCCACGGATTCAAGTTGATTACTTTCCCAATCCGCCACTTGAGTAAACTCACCATCAATCGCGGCCGATAAAACCCAATGTCCATCACGCAGGACAACATCAAAATAGCCCGCAAAACGGTGACATGAAGTAAAGCCAAACAAGGTATAGCCAGCCGAGCCTTCCACCACTAAATAGTTGTAGTAACGCTTAGGGGCATCTTTGGGATAGATTCGATAAGAAGGGTTGTTGTCTGGACAGCGACCAATCTCAACGGGATGGCTAACCGTTCCCGCTGTCTGCGCCAGCATTTGGAAGCCATCGCCAATCACGTTGGCCTCGTGCTCGTACAAATACGGCATCTCGAACAACACTTCACGGTCGGTAAACGTTTTATTGTGAAGCCCAGCAAAAGAAAAATGTAATTGATTACCCTCAACTTCAACTTGGAAGTCGTTGTTATTCACAGTGATCTCAATGTGATTTGCCAATTGAATGCTCTGAGCCATAAAGAGTCTACTCACTTAATTATTATTGTTTAGCTTGGTTCATTATCCCCTGCTTGTCCCACCCAATTCGTTATCGACGTCACGAATCCTACTGTCGTTTAGCGTCACAAATTTATTATTGAGATAACGCTCACTGAAATTTTGGTTAAAAAAATACCAGCCCGAAGGCTGGTATTTCGATTGATGTGAATTGCATTCATTAAGCAACTTCGATTGGACCACCGAATGAAGTCACTGGCGGTACTTTGCCGGTGAACTTCTCGAAGTCTACGATACATGTGTTCGCAGAAGTCGCCTGCGCAAGTTCAGAAGAGCCAATGTCTTGCGTTAGCGTGTTAGGGTCACCGTAAGTACAGATTGCGCCCTCTTTCTCGTTTAGAGGACCGTACCATGCACCTTCTTCGATACGAATAACGCCACGTGGGTAGCTGTCAGTAAGAACAGCACCAGCTAATAGCTGACCACGACCGTTGAATACGCGCACTAAGTCACCGTCTTTGATGCCTTTCGCTTTCGCATCCGCTGGGTTGATGTAAACAGGCTCACGACCTTGCACCGCGTAAGTTGCACGGAACTCTTCAGATTCACACATTTGAGAGTGCAGACGCTTGTCTGGGTGACAAGACTGCAACCAGAATGGGTATTT
Organism: Vibrio sp. RM-41-2B; assembly: GCF_024744415.1. Classification (NCBI taxonomy): domain Bacteria; kingdom Pseudomonadati; phylum Pseudomonadota; class Gammaproteobacteria; order Vibrionales; family Vibrionaceae; genus Vibrio; species Vibrio sp. RM-41-2B. Next base: position 132,412 of record NZ_JAMQWD010000019.1, read on the forward strand.
ATCTGAACCAGGGCCACCGTGTGAACGCTCTGATTTTTCGAACCACATTGGGTGTTCTTGACAGTGTTCGTAGCCGTAACGGCCGATCTTACGAGACGTGATCTCGATGAAACCAGATGGCGTACCTAGTGGGTTAAGCTCAGGGTCTTTACGGAAGTCCGCATGACGAACCCAAGGTTTACCTTCACCGAAGTCTAGTACGCTCTTCTCCCAGAACTCGTTGAATTCTGGCATTTCAAACTTACCTTCGTTCGCTTTCTTACAATCGTTGTAAAGGCTTTCGATCCATTCCATCTCGCTCATACCACGAGTGTATTCTTCGCGGCGACCAAAACGTTGAGTTAGTTCACTCATGATTTGGAAGTCAGGCTTAGATTGGAACAATGGATCGACGAGACGATGCATTGCAATCAGACCTTTGTTCGAGTATGAACCGTATACGTCGATGTCGTTACGTTCCCATTGCGTACACGCAGGTAGAACGATATCCGAGAAACGACATGTTGCAGTCCAAGCAAACTCGATCGTTACAACCGTTTGAAGTTTGCGGAACGCTTTCTTCATGCGGTTACGATCTTGATGGTGGTGCCATGGGTTGCAACCCGAGATCACCATCATCTTGAAGTCTGGCAGTTTCACTTTACCGCCGTTGTAGTTGATCTCTTTGCCTGGTTCTAGCAGACAGTCGATCCAACGTGCAACTGGGATAGTACGGCTGTAACCGTTAAAGTCGTTGTTGTCCCACTTCGGCTTCATACCTTGGTCAAGGTTACGAGGGAAACCACCAGGGCCCGCGAAACCAGTTGAAGGTACACCGATACTTGAGTAATGGTGACCGTAAGAGATACCACCGCCAGGTAGACCGATTTGACCAACCATTGCAGCAACCACAGCCGCCGCCCAGTATGGTTGCTCACCGTGCTCTTGACGCTGGATACACCAACCCATCAGGATCTGTGTACGACCACTTACTAGCATACGCGCGAATTCGCGAATCTTGTCCGCTTTCACGCCACAGATAGCCGCAGCCCACTCTGGTGTTTTCTCTACTTTATCTTTTGTCTTACCTTGAACGTATTGAATAAACTCTTCAAAGCCTAGACAGTAAGTATCAATGAACTTCTTATCGTACAAATCTTCGTTGTACAGCACGTGCGCCACAGCAAGCATGAACGCTACGTCTGTCAGCGGGTTAATGTACAAGTGATCGTTCTCTAAGTAGCGCTGAGTCTTGTTCTTCACTGGATCTACAGATAGAACGTTGATCTCACCTTTCGCTACTTTTTCTTTTAGTTGTGCTAGGTACTTGAACGACTCATGCGTTTCACAGTTCCAACCTACTTGAAGGTTTTTCACTGGGTCGTTAGCCCAAAGAACGATGTTGTCAGAGTTCTCTAGGATTTCAGACCAAGACGTACCTTGTGCGTAAACTTCGGTTGAACCAAGTACGTAAGGCATGATGGTTTGACCTGCACCCGTCGAGTAGTCACCTACTTTCGTGATGAAGTTGCCGTGCATACCCACTGCACGTTGCATGTGCGCGGTACAGTTGTTGAATGAACCTGTTTGGTTCCAACCCGTTTGACCTGCGTGTAGCGCCCATGGACCGTAGTCTTTTTGAATACGTTCTAGTTCACGGTAGAACAAATCTAGCGCTTCATCCCAAGTCACGCGGATGAAACGGTTGTTACCGCGAGTATCGGCGCTGTATTTGTGTTTCTTCAACCAATCTAGACGAACCATTGGGTAACGCACACGTGAAGGGCTGTAAATAATGCCCTTGATGCCGTTTAGCATTTCAGTTGGGTTTTTGTCTAGCTCTAGCGGTTTGATCTCTTGAACTTTACCCGCGTAGATGTGGGCGCGGAACGCGCCCCAGTGAGAACCTGTTACTTTCCAAGTACCCGTCGTCTCAACAGCATTGGCAGAGGCTGACGCCAATAAGCTAGGACCAATAACTGACGCTGCACTTGTGGTTGCTACACCTTTAAGAAAACTTCTTCGTGTAATAGCCATTTAAATTACTCCAATCCGACGCTTATTAGTGGTGACCTTCAGCATAATCTGAAGAGTGTTTCTGTAGATACTTCAAGATCAGGGCTTCACTGTCTGTATCTAGGTTAACGAACGCCAACATGCCGTCGAACATACCTGGCCAGGTGTTCGCGTCGAAGTGCGCTTCCGCAGGTTGCGTGTGACATACTGAACAGTTGGTTTTGTACGCTTCACGAGATTTTTCCCAAACAGGATTGATGTCGTTCAGCATAGACTCTTTCTTAAGCCATACTTTCGCTGCCACTTTTTCCCATGGAAGACCCGTTAGCTCATCCACTTTTTTCTCACCAGTCGTCACAATGTTGCTATCTGTCGCTGCTTCTTTCATCAGAGACGCAGTCGCAATGTTCTTACCGAAGTCTTCTTGAATTACGCGACCAAAACCTTTCGCTTTACGCCAGCCATCGATTTCGATTTCAACAAACTCGCCTTTGTCTTCAAGAACTTTAACGGTCGATGCTGGGTTAAGAAGACCGGCTTCTTTAGTGCCTTGTGCATCAAAGTAAATAGGTAGGTGACGAACACTCACTAGTTGCTGACCTACAGAGTAATCTGTATTTGAAGTCATACCTTCTAGGTCACCCACGATACCGCCGATGCTGTCCATACCTGCTGGCAGGTTATGCGCGATACCTTTATGACAGTCAACACAGCTTTGATCTTTCTCTGCTGCTTGCTTCATTTGGATACGAGCGGTTGGAGACATTTGCTCGAAATCCATCGATTCATAATTGTGACAGTTCTTACACTCTAAAGATTTGTTTGCCGAGAAACGATCCCATTCGTGTTTCGCAAGTTCGATACGACGCTCTTCGAACACACCCGGTTCGTCGTAGTTGCCAAATACTTGTGCAAATACCTCTTTAGACGCCTGCATTTTACGAGCAATTTTGTCTGTCCAGTTATGAGGAACGTGACAGTCAGGGCAAGTAGCACGAACGCCTGAATGGTTTTTCCAGTGAACCGTTTCTTGCAGCTCAACGTACACGTTGTCACGCATTGTGTGACAACTAATACAGAATTCTTCTGTGTTGGTTGCTTCTAGAGCGGTGTTAAAGCCACCCCAAAAGATAACACCAGCAATGAAGCCGCCCATAGTCAGCACACCTAGGCTGATATGTACAGCTGGGCGCGTCATGGTACGCCACAGTTTAATGATTAATGATTTCATTATTTGCTCTCTTAAAATCTTTTCAAAAGTGTGGTTATGAGCTCACAGGCTTACATGCCGTGCGCGCCTGGAGGTCCAAAGAAGAACACTTGCAACATCCAAACGATGAACCCGTAACCGCCGACAAAAGCCACACTCAGAATTGGGAAGAGAACAACTGCAATGAAGAGGAACGACTTCCACTCCAGGGAGCGTTTTTCACCACTCTCAATTTTATTAACATCACTCATACATTTGCCTATTTTGTATCTAGTGTTATTGAAAAGCCCGCGTAACCAAGCTTAAGTTTTTTACAATCTCTAATGGAAAATGTTAGACCATACTAATAGTAAGGTTCAATCAAATAAGAGCTCTCAGACCTTGTAATTCAACACTTTTTTGAGCTCATCCAGAGATGTGATTGATTGATGTTATTTATTAAAAAACATGAACAGATGTGACAAAATAAGTCTTTTAACCAATTGTTAAAACAACAACATTCACCAAACATAAGTTACATTTGGATAGTAATTAACGGGTCATAAATTGGCTTAAAAACCCGTCAAAAGATAATCAATTGTGAATAAAATGATGCGAAATAATGACAAAAATAGCGCTAAAGGTTTACGTTGAGAACATCAAAAAAATGCACATTGATGTTCATATAAAGGAGGAGCTTAGTTACAATTATTCGCGGATTTTCGAGGAGCGATTATGGATAGCGTGGTGGATATAAGTTGGACCAAACTGGCATTGTTTGGTCTGATTTTGTTGGTTCCCTTCTTTATTAATGCCCGCTACAAATTAGGGATTGCGAAAGACACAATAATTAGTGTTATTCGTATGACACTTCAGCTCATATTGATTGGCGTGTATTTAGAATATCTTTTTCAATTAAACAGCTTACTGGTCAATATACTTTGGCTTGCCATCATGTTACTGATTGGCGCAAGCTCAATTGCAGGAAAAGCTCGCCTGCCTAAAAAGCCACTTATGCTTCCTCTTCTTACAGGCTTAACCTGTGGTCTAATTCCACTTCTTATAGCGATTACCGCAGGCCTAGTGCAGCCATCCCCTATTTACAACGCCCAGTACATGATCCCACTTGCGGGCATGCTATTGGGTAACAGCTTAAGTAGTAACATCATCGCACTGCAGAATTTATTTACGGCTTTTGAACAGAGACAATCAGAATACGAGGCTGCTATCTCACTTGGTGCCTCTCCTCGTTATGCATCATTCCCCTTCATTCAAGAGGCCCTTAGAAAGTCACTTGCTCCAACTTTAGCCTCTATGGCCACTACAGGGCTGGTTACCTTGCCAGGCATGATGACTGGTCAAATTCTAGGTGGCGCAAGCCCGATGGTTGCAATTAAATATCAGTTGGTGATTATGCTGGCTATTTTCGTCATGTTGAGTACCTCCGTCGCTATTACGCTGGAGATGACACTGAGCTGGGTACAAACGAAAGAAGGCCGGATCAAAATAAAAATCCAACAACCAGAACCTACCAAAACTCATAGATAGTTTAAGCGTGTGAACAAAGCCAGTGAAAGGGCTTGTATTATCAAGTCAAACGCACTTTTACCTGAATAACTCATCCATTCTTTAAACATTCATCAAGACGCTTTCTGGAGAAAAGTCAGACAGAATTCTCTCGAGTATAAGCCTCTAATTTTATGAAATTTTCTTTGCAAGTTTAGATACGCACGGCCTTTGAGACAGGTTATCCACAGAAAATGTGGATAAACACCCTAAACCCATACGCAACCAGAAACATAGCAGCATAAGTGATCAATCTAATCGTCATGCTTTGATCACTTGCCTGACATATTCTAATTTTAGAGTAAAGATAGTGACCACAAACTTGGAGAGACGTACATGGATGTCTTAATGATCAAAGAAAATTACGATGAACTCCTATCCGATGCACCTCTGGACTGGCTCGTTCAAGAACCAAAGGAAGTGACTTCTCATTGGCTCCCAACCGATTTTGGCATCAATGAAGAGCTGATTTAACTCACTCGATTTGTGTGAAACTTATCGACACGAATAAAAGAAAGGCGAACCATTTGGCTCGCCTTTCTTTTATTCTTTTAGATTTATCGTAAATGCTTGTCTTCATCACGTAGATAAATCATCCAATACCACATACCAACGAATACACCGCCACCAATGATGTTCCCTATCGTTACAGGGATAAGGTTATTTACGATGAACCCCATCATGTTTAAGTCCGCATAGTTTGCAATATCCGCCCCTGTCATTTGCCAAAATGCTTCCGGTGCAAAATATTTGATTCCAATCGCCATGGGTACTTGGAACATGTTCGCAATACAGTGCTCGAAACCTGCCGACACGAACATAGCTACTGGCAGAATCATGACCGCTATTTTGTCAGTTAATGTACGTCCACTAAACGTCATCCAAACAGCAATACACACCAGCACGTTACACATGATGCCAAGCGCAACAGCAGCAAAGAAACCATGGTGCAATTTGTGTTGAGAGATCGCCATCGCGTTGAGGCCAACTTGGCCGTGATCAAACATATACTGCTTGGTGACCAACATGCATGCTACCAACAAAAGAGCACCAACCATGTTGCCGAAATAAACCACAAACCAGTTTTTGATTAGCGCTTGCCACGAGATCTTTCCACTGGCTCGCGCTACCAATGTTAATACTGAGCTAGTGAAAAGCTCACCACCTGTAACGACAACAAGAATCAAACCAAGGCTGAAGGCTAGGCCACCGATTAGCCTGGTAATACCCCATGGAAGGTCGCCTGCACCTGTTGTCACCGTGGTGTAAAAGATGAACGCAATACCAATATGAAGTCCGGCAGAAATTGCCAATAAAAAAGATTTGATCGGTGCTTTAGTTGCTTTACCTACCCCCACTTCAGCCGCGCGTTCCGCAGCCTGAGGCGGTAATAGTGAGTCAAACTGATTGAAGTTCATTGTGGTGTAACATTTAGAAACAATTAAAGAGGCGCGGATAATCGCTCCATTTCCCTACTTTTTCAAGCGCTATTTAACATGTTTACTAAAAATGTTGTTATCGAGAGATCAACCAATAAAGGTCAACTATCATTAGCAATCGTAACTATCATTGATACTTAACAAGTATTCTGCCTTTCGAACAAAGATCCTGCGTTATATCAGCCTGATAGCGCCATACTTAACACTTCTTATCGTTTAATGTTGCTCAACTCTTCTTTTCAGACTAGCTTGGTAAAAAAAGCGTAAAGGAATCATTTATGAAATATTCAGCTGAACATATCGCCGAATTGAACCTACTTCTTCAGTTCGACTTAAGTAGTGCTGCAACTGGTATTAAAGTTCATACAGACGCGTCAGAAGAAATGCAGGCAGCCGTTGCTCGTCTATACGAGAAGCAACTTTGTACACAGCCTGATGGTGGTTATTTAACAGATGAAGGTATTGAAGTCGCAGAGCATGCAGATAAGATTTTAAGAGTCCTTTCTGTGTAATTTGAACAAAAACGCCACCGAATTCGGTGGCGTTTTTTATTGGTCCCTGCATTTTGTTCCTGCCGAAACCTGCGGTGCTAATCGTTTTTTCATTTTGCTAAATGGCTGAACCTTGTCGTACAACCAATTAAAGCCTGTGGCATAAAATAGGAAGAACACTAGGAAGCCAGCTTCCAACACCAGAGCTTGGAGAAGCGTAATTTCTAAGAACCAAGCAATGACGGGTATAGAGATAAAGATCAACCCTCCCTCGAATCCAATTGTATGCCCAAAACGCATCGCTAAACTTCGCTCAGTTCGATTGCTGCCAAACCACTTATCAAAGTACAAGTTGTAGATGTAATTCCATACGACGGTATACATGCTCAACCCAATCCCAACTAACGCGAGATCACTCGATCCCTTTCCGGTGATCAATGAAGCCGCTGGCACAATGATCGCGAGTGCGATTAACTCAAAAAGTACTGCATGAAAAATTCGTTCGTTACGAGTCATATTTCTCTGTCCAAATAGTTCTACTCAATGCTTAGAATTTTATCTATTATTCAGATAAAAAAAAGTTAGATACCATCGGCAAAAGCGATATGTTTACCATCGAACAACTGCAAGCTTTCATTGCTACATCAGAAACCGGATCATTTTCAGGTGCGGCAAGAAAACTGGGGCGAGCTCAATCCGTAGTCAGCCAACACATCATAAATATGGAGGTCGACTGTGGTGTTGATCTATTTGATCGCTCTGGTCGATATCCGAAATTAACCGAGAGTGGCCTCGCGCTCATACCTTATGCACAAGCGGCAATCAGCCAACTAGACCGATTGAACAACAGAGCATCACAGCTTTTTTCAACACCAACTAATAAATTGGTTTTAGCCATTGATGAAGGGATTCCTCTGACTCGCTTGCCCGACGTGCTAAAAAATTTAGAGCAACGCTTTCCACATTTGCAAGTTGAATGCTTAACAGCTTCAAGTCCGGATATCATTGAATTAGTCAAATCGGAGCGCGCCACTACTGGGATTATTTTGAGTGACTTACAAATGCCAAGACATATCGATTTCACTAATCTTGGTAACATTGCGTTCGATGTCTATGTCTCTTCAACACACGCTCTGGCACAGCAACGCGTCACTCACATTGATCAACTCAAACAACATCGTCAACTGGTCATACGCTCCAAAAACGCAGAGCCATGTGGTCTCAATCAAGCATTCAGCCCGGATATCTGGTACGCTGATAACTACTATATTTTGTTGGAATTAGCGAATAAAGGGTTTGGTTGGTGCTTTCTTCCGGAGCATTTAGTCGCGTATTCACCGAACACACTGAAAAGAGTTGGGGATGATTTCACAAAGCTGGCTTGGCAAGTCAATGTTGACCTTATTCAACATCAGAAATGGCATTCAGATCCCCTCCATCAACAAGCCAAAGCAGAGCTGCTCAATCTATTCGAGCAGACATAAATAAGTAAGTAGGAAGACCCAAATGGCAAATACATTGATCGTAGGTGCAGGCTGGCTCGGAACTCCGCTAGCAGAAACTTTGATGAAAGACGGACACCACGTTGTCGTTACTCGTCGTAACCAAGCTCGGTTAAACGAGTTACCCGCTTCATTAACTCACTCCGCATTATTCGATTTTAATCAACTTAACGCGGCGAAACGGCTAGATGAGTTGCTTAAGCAACATCAAATTACTCACGTTGTCGGTGCTTTTCCCCCTGGTTTTCGTAAAGGACACGGACAAGAATACGCCCAACAATGGCAAATGCTCACAAACGCAGCAAAGCAAAACAACGTTGAAAAGCTCGTTATGATTAGCTCTACAACGGTGTATCCCAACCTAGCTTCTGATATGGAAGAAGCAGATGCGTCACTCTCTTTAGCAGCCGGCAGCCCTTATTTCTCTGACAATGCACGTATTATGCTGCAAGCCGAGCAGCATGTTATCGACTCTAATATTAGCTTCGTCATTATGCGTTGTAGCGGGCTAATTGGGCCAGACAGGCACCCTTCTCGCTTTGCTATGAGACTAAAACAAGTCAGTCGTAAAGCGCCTGCTAATATGCTTCATCAAGACGATGCAGTATCGGCGGTCAAATTTGCTTTAGATAATTTAAGCAACCAAGTTATTAACGTGACCACACCGCATACCGTCAGCAAGGCGGAGTTCTACCAAGCCGCTATAAATAAGAGCGAAAGTGAGATACCTCTTCCACCAGTCACAGAACAAACAGATAAGCGCATTCTCGCAGACAAACTACTCTCACTTGGCTATCAATTTCATTTCAACTCAACTTTGGACGCGCTATGAAACTCTATCGACACATAGAAACACTTTGGGATTACATGCAACTCAAACATGAGCTGAAACCCGCAGACTGTTTGTTTGTGATGTGCAGTAACGATGTGCGTGTAGCAGAACATGCAGCAAATCTGTACCACCAAAAGTTAGCGCCTTTGATTGTATTTTCAGGGGGAGAAGGTCGTTTTACCGATGGACTGTTTGAAAAAAGCGAAGCGGAAACTTTTGCCGAGATTGCCAAGATGTCAGGTGTGCCCAGTGAAGCAATTTTGCTCGAAACTGAATCCACCAACAGTGGAGAAAACGTTCGCTTTACTGAGCAGCGATTGAAAAAGGAAGGAAAAAATTGCTCATCGTTTATTCTGGTGCAAAAACCATTTATGGAACGCAGAGCTATAGCGACATTTGAAAAACAGTGGCAGTCACCCTACTCCCAGCTCCAAGTAAGCTCTACGGCTCATCCGTTTTTTGAGTATATTAATGAAGACATGCCATTAATGATGGTGCTAGAAGCACTAATGGAAGATTTCTCTCGTGTAAAAAGCTATCCAGAGAAAGGATTTCAAACCGAGCAGAACATCCCTCAGCAAGTCGAATCGTCTTACCAGGTTTTGCTAGAGAGATTTGGTTTTGACTTAGTCTAAGCCCTTTCTAGCAGACAACAAAAAGCCACCGATTACGGTGGCTTTTCTGTATTAATACGGATTATTTACCGAGTGCTTCTTTGTAATGCTGACGGCACACGGAGACATATTTGTCGTTACCGCCGATCGCAACTTGATCGCCCTCTTTAATCGCCACGCCATGTTCATCGGTACGAATAACCATATTCGCTTTGCGACCGCAGTGGCAGATCGTTTTGAGCTCAACCAACTTGTCTGCCCAAGATAACAGGTACTTACTGCCTTCAAAAAGTTCGCCTAGAAAATCGGTGCGAAGGCCATAACACAATACTGGAATATGCAGTTTATCAACAACTTCAGTAAGTTGGTAAACCTGCTCTTTCGACAAGAACTGACACTCATCAACAAGAATACAGTGACGTTTCTCAACCTCATTCAGAGCTGCGATCTCTTGATATAAATTGGTATCCTGACGAAACAAGTGTGCGTCAGATTGAAGACCAATACGAGAGCTCACTTTACCAACACCAAAGCGATCATCTAGTGCAGCCGTAAAAATAACTGGCGTCATGCCGCGTTCTTGATAGTTGAAAGAGGATTGAAGAAGCGTTGTTGATTTACCCGCATTCATTGCTGAGTAATAGAAATACATCTGAGCCACAGAGCATTACCTAAAGTTAAAGTTTTAATTTATGGAAATGGAAAATAAAAGGGCTGAATTATCAGCCCTTTAAAATTGAAAATTCAATTACTTACGACGCCACGTTGTGCCTTCTGGACCATCTTCCAGAACAATGCCCATTTCGGTTAGCTTGTCACGAGCCATATCTGCATTCGCCCAATCTTTCGCAGCGCGAGAGTCGTTACGCAGCTTGATAAGAGCTTCGATTTCAGCCACTTCATCATCGTTACCTGCATCACCTTTTAGGAAGGCTTCTGGATCTTGGTGAAGAATACCGATCACATCTGCTAGTTCACGCATTAGCGCACCTAGCTCGCTCGCTTTCTCTAGGTTTTCTGTTTTCAGACGGTTAACTTCGCGCGCCATGTCGAACAGAACTGAGTACGCTTCTGGCGTATTGAAGTCATCGTTCATCGCTGCTGTAAAGCGAGATACATACTCTTCACCACCAGCAGGAGCAGCATTTAGATCCAAACCACGTAGAGAAGTGTATAGACGCTCAAGCGAAGCGCGTGCTTGGTTTAGGTTCTCTTCGCTGTAGTTTAACTGGCTACGGTAGTGACCAGACATAAGGAAGTAACGAACCGTTTCTGCATCGTAGTGACCAAGTACGTCACGGATAGTAAAGAAGTTGCCTAGAGACTTAGACATCTTCTCGCGATCTACCATCACCATGCCACTGTGCATCCAAGTATTTACGTACTTAGTGTCGTGCGCACAGCATGATTGCGCGATTTCGTTTTCGTGGTGTGGGAACTGAAGATCAGAGCCGCCACCGTGAATATCAAAGTGATCACCTAGGATTGAAGAGTTCATAGCAGAACATTCAATGTGCCAGCCTGGACGACCAGGGCCCCATGGTGATTCCCACGTAGGTTCACCTGGTTTAGACATCTTCCAAAGAACGAAGTCTAGTGGGCTGCGTTTGGCTGTTTCGACATCAACGCGCGCGCCCGCTTGCAGCTGATCCAAATCTTGTTTAGACAGTTTGCCGTATTCGTCAAACTTGCGAACCTCAAACATTACATCGCCATTATCCGCAACGTAAGCAAAACCACGTTCAATCAGTTTTTGAACAAGTTCGATGATTTCTGGAATAAACTGGGTTGCACGAGGCTCAATATCAGGGCGCTTCATGTTTAATGCGTCGAAGTCTGCGTGCATTTCACCGATCAAGCGCTCGGTCAATGAGTCACAAGACTCGCCATTTTCAGCCGCACGTTTAATGATCTTATCATCGATGTCTGTGATGTTGCGTACAAACGTTAGATCGTAACCTAGGTAACGAAGGTAACGTGATACCACGTCAAAGGAGACAAAAGTGCGACCGTGACCGATGTGACAGAGATCGTAGATGGTAACTCCACAGACATACATGCCGACTTTGCCAGCTGTAATTGGTTTGAATTCCTCTTTCTGTCTTGTGAGTGTGTTATATATCTTTAACATGATCTCTATCTATGATTGTGAATGAATAAAAGAAGGTCGAGTATATCAACTCCGACCTGGTTAGGTAATAGCAATTAACCGATAAAACGATAATCGGCTAAACTTCAAGCACAAAACGAAGAATTTCCTCTTCCTGAGTTTTTAAAGCACTAGAACTTAGGCTAGAATCTCGGGCTCAACACAACACAGTAAAGGAAAGTAGCATGATCACCCTTCACACTAATTTTGGTGACATCAAGATTCAACTAAACGAAGAGAAAGCGCCAGAGACTAGCGCAAACTTCCTTCAGTACTGCCGCGATGGCTTTTACGACAACACTCTTTTCCACCGTGTTATTGACGGTTTCATGATCCAAGGTGGTGGCATGGAACCTGGTCTACGTGAAAAAGCATCACGTGCACCTATCAAGAACGAAGCAAACAACGGCCTAAGCAACAAAGTGGGTACACTTGCTATGGCGCGTACTATGGAGCCGCATTCAGCAAGCTCTCAGTTCTTTATCAACGTAAACAACAACACATTCCTAGATTTCCGTAGCGAAAGCCTAGATGGTTGGGGTTACTGTGTATTCGGTGAAGTTGTAGAAGGCATGGACATCGTAAATAAGATCAAAGGCGTTAGCACTGGTTCTTACGGCATGCACCAAGACGTACCTCTAGAGGACGTAGTAATCACTGGTACAACAATTGAAGAATAATTCGTAAGAATTATTTCTAAGAGATAAGTTAATGGGGAGGCATCGCTTCCCCTTATTTCTATGACAACATTATTTATTTCCGATCTTCACCTCACCCCATCGCGTCCGGATATTACGGAATGTTTTGTGACGTTCATGCGAACAGAAGCAACGAAAGCCGATGCACTTTATGTATTAGGCGATCTGTTCGAGTTTTGGGTTGGAGACGATGACAAAACTCCTTTTGCCAATCAAATCCGTACTGAGTTCCAGCAACTAACAAAGACTGGCGTTCCTGTTTATTTCATTCAGGGCAATCGCGACTTCCTATTGGGAAAACGCTTCTGTAAAGAGACAGGCATTACATTACTGGATGAAGTTAGCCTCATAGACCTTTATGGTACTAAAGCGGTTATTCTCCACGGTGACACCCTGTGTACTGACGACATTGATTATCAAAAATTCCGTAAGACTGTTCATCAACCTTGGTTGCAGTGGCTGTTTAATCACATTCCTTGGTTTATTAAGAAGAAAATTGTCTCAAAAGTTCAATCCGATATTCGCGATGATAAAATGAGCAAGCCTTTAGACATCATGGACGTCAATCAAAATGAAGTCGAGAAAGTGATGTCTCAGAATTGCGTCAACTTAATGATTCATGGTCACACTCATCGCCCGAATACACATTTTTTTGACGTCAATGGCGTTAAAAAGACCCGGATAGTTTTAGGGGATTGGTATACGCAAGGCTCAGTTTTACAAGTAAATTCTGATGGCTTTGACCTACAAACGAGACCATTCATACAGAATTTGCGTTAAGCATGTAGAGCGTGTAGAAGATTCACGCTCAAGTCGTAGATATTTTGTAAAAAATCGCTATTATCATAATACTAAGTTAAACAGAACGAAGTACCTAATTGAAGTATTCTTACGTAGCTCGCCAACCGATTCTGGATAGAGAAAAACGAACCATAGGTTACGAACTTCTCTTTCGAGACGGTCCTAAAAATACCTTCCCTGAAGTAGAACCAGAGCTGGCTACTAGTCGACTGCTATCCGATCATTTTTTGTCGACGCATTACAACACATTAGGGAACAAACTTGGCTTTGTTAACTTTCCGCATCAAAGCTTGGTGAATCTGGTCCCAACTCTGTTTCCCAAAGAGTCTCTCGTCATTGAAGTCCTTGAAGATTGTGAACCGACAGAAGAGTTGCTAGAAGCAATCAAGCACCTTCATGAATGCGGATACAAAATTGCTTTAGATGATTTTGTGCCGACGAAGGCTTGGAAACGTTTTCTTCCATACGTTTCCATGATCAAGTTTGACATTCGACTCGTACCGATTAAGAAAGCCGCTATTTTTATTCAGGCATTAAGCCCATTTAAAATCGACTTTCTTGCGGAAAAAGTAGAGACCTACGAAGAGTTTGAGCAAGCTTTAGAAGCCGGCTTTAACTATTTTCAAGGGTATTTTTTTAGCAAACCTGAGATGATCCAGAAAAAACGGTTGAACCCCGCGTTTCTTACAGTCATCCAGCTTTGTAAAGAGATTGCAGATAAGCCCATCGACTTCAATGAGGTTGAACGTCTGTTTTCGATTGATGTGACGCTGTCATACAAGCTGCTTACTTACGTAAATTCAGGATATACATTAACGACTAAGATTAAGTCGTTCAGACAAGCGCTTATTTATCTGGGTGAAGAGCGACTACGACGCTTTATTTCCTTAGTTGCCATTGCGTCCGTTCAAGAAGATAAACCAGATTCTCTTTACTCCTTGGCGATTCAGCGTGCAAGAATGTGTGAACTGTTACTTAGTCAAATGAACACTAGGTATGACCCTGGGCAGGCTTTTTTGACAGGCATGTTTTCTTTACTCGGATCTTTGCTCGATCAACCGCTCTCGGATGTCATTGAAGATATCCCCGTTGACGAAGATATAAAACTCGCATTAACCAGTCGAAAAGGCGTACTTGGTCACTTACTTTCAATGACGATCGCCTACGAACAAGCAGACTGGGAATTAGCTGAGCGGTATTGCACCGTTCTTAAATTAACCGAGCCTCAATTAGCAGACGCTTTTAATCAATCTACCGAGTGGGCTCAAGAACTGCTGTCTCAAACGCCCTAAACCGCTATAATGCCTCACCTCCAGCCTCGCAATTGTGAGGTTGTTTGTTTTTACCGCTTAATTAATCGAGATTTCATTTTATGGCTTCTTCTTGTCCTTGCGGCTCTAACCGCACCTACCAACAGTGTTGTGAAATTGCCCACCATAACCATGCTGACGTTACCACTCCGGAGCAGTTAATGCGCTCTCGTTACAGTGCGCATGTGTTAGGTCTAGTAGATTACGTGGTGAACACCTACCACCCAAGCTGTAATGCAGAAGAACAACGAGAAGGCATTGCCCAATCTATCGACAGCGATTGGTGCAAACTTGAAATATTAAAAACAGAGGCTGGCAGTAATGACAATGAAGGCTTTGTCGAGTTTAGCGCTTATTTTGATGAAGACGGCAAACGCTACTGTATGACAGAACGTTCTCGCTTCGTAAAAGAAAATGGGCTTTGGTACTACATTGACGGCACATTTCCTGAAGAAGAGCCAGAAGAAGAACAAGAACAGGATCCACGATTAAGCCAGCCAGTGAGTAGCCTAAAGCTAGGTCGTAACGATCCATGTATCTGCGGAAGCGGTAAGAAGTTTAAGAAGTGTTGTGGGTAAAGGCATCCACGCTTAGCTTATTGAGCTCGCTTTAATGAGATTCCTGATCTCACCTAAGCTCGTCGGAATAACGTGAATATGTACTTTCGTTTGAAATAGATAACGCGACTTCAAATACCGTTAGAAAATATATCGTCATTCTCAACAACGAAGAACAAGCGTGATTCAGAATATAATCACCGTAGGCTCTGCTTTCAGATTTCCCCACCGAATCAACAATATTACATTAAAAAAAAGCCCCTAGACTCACGGAAATAGAGGCTTTCATTTATCTATGACAGGCTTACTTATGACGCTCTTTCAGTTTGTTCACTACGTCATTCATCGATAAGCCTTGGTCTTGAAGCAATACCATTAAGTGGTAAATCAAATCTGCTGATTCACACACTAACTCCGCCTTATCGCCCGACGTCGCCGCAAGCGCGACTTCAACGCCTTCTTCGCCCACTTTTTGCGAAATACGCTTGGTGCCACGGGCATAAAGACTGGCAGTATAAGAGGAATCTGGGTCGGCACTCTTGCGGGCAGCCAGTAGCTGCTCAAGTTGATGAAGCCACACCATTTGTGACTCCTCTTGAGGGTCCACATCCCAGCAAGTTGTGTTACCCAAGTGGCACGTAGGACCAATGGGATTCACTTTTACCAGTAGCGTATCGCTGTCGCAATCTAGCTGCATGTTCACTAGTTGCAATACGTTGCCAGAGGTCTCACCTTTCGTCCAAAGACGCTGCTTGGTACGAGAGAAAAACGTCACTTGACCTGTTTCGCCCGTTTTTGCCAACGCATCTTGGTTCATGTAACCCATCATCAGCACTTGGCTTGATTGGAAATCTTGTACGATGGCAGGTACCAGACCATCCACCTTTTCCCAGTTGATTCGCTCAGCTAGCGAACTTACTTCGGCGGCTTTCACACTCATAGTCGTACCTCAATGCCTTGTTGTTTCAAATACTGCTTTAGTTCACCAATATTGATGACTTGCTTGTGGAATACCGATGCGGCAAGCGCGCCATCCACATTTGCTTTTTGGTAGGCTTCTGCGAAGTGCTCCATGGCACCTGCACCACCCGAAGCAATCAATGGCACGTTACACACTTCACGCACCATATTAAGTTGTTCAATATCGTAGCCGTTACGCACGCCGTCTTGGTTCATCATGTTCAGTACGATTTCACCAGCGCCGCGTTTTTGTACTTCTTGCACCCAATCACGCGTTTCCCATTGGGTTGCTTTGGTGCGTTCTTCATCGCCAGTAAACTGGTAAACCTGATACTTACCTGTCTCTTTGTCGTAGTATGAATCGATACCAACGACGATACATTGCACACCAAACTTATCAGCAAGGTCAGTAATCAACTGAGGGTTCGCCAAGGCAGGAGAGTTAATAGATACCTTATCTGCACCAAACTCAAGAATGCGCGCTGCGTCTTCTGCTGATTTAATACCACCAGCCACACAGAAAGGAATATCAATCACTTCAGCAACGCGAGCGACCCAACTTTTATCAACGACACGCCCATCACTTGAAGCGGTAATATCGTAGAACACAAGCTCGTCAGCGCCTTCTTCAGCATAACGCTGCGCCAGAGGAACGATGTCACCAATGATTTCGTGGTTGCGGAACTGGACGCCCTTCACCACTTGTCCATCACGAACATCAAGACATGGAATTATTCGCTTTGCCAGCATGCAAACGCCTCCTCTGCTGTGAACTTACCATCTAACAATGCGCGACCAACAATCACACCAGCAACACCGCTGCCTTTTAGTGCTTCGATATCCGCTAATGAGCCAATGCCGCCTGAAGATTGGAACTGCACTTGTGGGTACTGTTTACATAAGTCGACGTAAAGCTCAACGTTTGAGCCTTCTAGCGTACCGTCACGAGAAATGTCCGTACAAAGCACGTGCTGTAGACCTACCGTTAAGTAATCGTTGATAAGCGATTCGATGGTCACGCCTGAATCTTCTTGCCAACCAGAGATCGCCACTTTACGTATGCCGTCTTGGTCGATGTTAATGTCTAGCGCGAGAACGATTTTCTCTGCGCCGTATTTTTCCATCCAACCTTTTACAAGCTCTGGTTGTTTTACTGCTGTAGAACCAACCACAACACGTTGAGCACCGGCTTCTAACAGATCAATCACGTCTTGCTCTGTACGCAATCCGCCACCGATTTGGATGTTCGCTGGCGTGCTTGCGAGTAGTTTTGCAATCAAATCAAGTTGGCGCGCTGTTGTGTCTTTCGCACCTGTTAAATCCACCAAATGCAGCCAGTTAGCGCCCGCTTGGTGGTACAAGTTAAACTGCTCTGCTGGGTCAACTTTGTATTCGGTTACTTGGCCGTAATCACCTTGATAAAGGCGAACCACCTGTCCTTCAATTAAATCAAGAGCTGGAATAATCACACTAAATCCCTTTTATAATTCTAAGAAGTTTTGAATAAGCTTCGCGCCCGCTTTTGAAGAACGCTCTGGGTGGAATTGCACACCATAATAGTTACCGCTTTGAACCGCAGCAGTGAATGGATTTCCGTAATCACATTCGGCAATGGTGTAGTCTCCAACTGGCATCGCAAAGCTGTGCACAAAATAGAAGTACTCACCCTCTTCAATACCTTTGAATAACGGATTGCCTGCTTTTGCAGAAACGGTATTCCACCCCATGTGCGGCAGTGGCAAATCGCCGGTATGAAGCAGCTTCACTTCGCCATCACAAAGTCCAAGACACTCAACTAACTCGTCTGCTTTCTGGCCTTTTTCTTGAGACACTTTGCCCAACAGCTGCATGCCTAAACAGATACCTAATAGCGGCTTTTCTACCTGTTTTACCAAGCTGATAAGGTCACGCTCTTCTAGGTTTTTCATCGCTTCGCTGGCGGTTCCCACTCCCGGTAGGAATAACTTATCTGCCGACAATACGACTTGCGGATCTTTTGAAATAGTCACGTCATAGCCTAGGCGTTCAATAGCAAACTTCACCGAAGAGACGTTGGCACAGCCAGTATCGATAATGACAACTTTCTGTTCTGTCACTGTTTTTCTCCTTGCTAACGTTAGCCTTAAAGTACGCCTTTACTACTCGGTAGCTCAGTGCCTTCTACTTTGATTGCTTGGCGCAGAGTACGACCAAACGCTTTAAATAGGCTCTCAATGATGTGGTGATCATTGTTGCCCGCAGAAGAAAGGTGCAGTGTACACGCTAGTGTGTCAGTTAAAGAACGGAAGAAGTGAACCACCATCTCTGTTGAAAGGTCCCCCACTTGCTCACGACTAAACTGCGCGTCGAACTTAAGGTAAGGACGACCAGATAGATCTAGTGCACATTGTGCCAAGCACTCATCCATTGGCAGGCTAAAGCCAAAGCGACCAATACCACGTTTGTCACCCAGTGCTTCTTTCAATGCTTGACCCAACGCAAGAGCGGTATCTTCGACCGTGTGGTGATCATCAATGTGTAGATCACCTTCTACTTTGCACACCATCTGGAATCCACCGTGCGTCGCAATTTGATCCAACATGTGGTCGAAGAAACCAAGACCCGTTGAGATATCGTTACCGCCTTGCTCATCAAGATTAACCGCAACTTTGATGTCCGTTTCTTTCGTGGTACGAATAACTTCAGCAACACGAGCTTTCACCGTCAGATCTTTCAGGATCTGTTTCCAACCCATGGTTTCTGGGTTGTATTGAATACCACGAATTGCCATGTTTTCTGCAAGTTGAAGATCGGTTTGACGATCGCCAATCACGACAGAGTTTTGGAAATCAACTTTGCCACCTTGAAGGTACTCTTTCACCATGCCTAGCTTAGGCTTACGGCAAGAGCAGTTATCTTCTTCAAAGTGAGGACAAATCAACACGTCATCGAACTTCACACCTTGAGACTCGAAGATCTCCATCATCATGTTGTGCGGTGCATCAAAATCAGCTTGTGGGTAGCTGTCAGTACCCAAACCATCTTGGTTAGTGACCATCACTAGACGGTATCCAGCATCCTGCAACGACAACAGGCTTGGGATAACAAATGGCTCTAGTTTTAGCTTATCTAAACGGTCTACTTGAAAATCAACTGGCGGCTCAACAATTAAGGTGCCATCTCGGTCGATAAATAGGATTTTTTGTTGCTTGCTCACTCGAACTTCCTTATTACTAATCTTGTTTCGTTCTCGGCATAAACCGAGAACGTTGAGAATTCTATTTATGAATAGTAGTTTCTAATGAAACCCAGTGTCTTTTCACACTCGTCGCGGTTACCAACACTGATACGCACGCAGTTCTCAATTGGCGAGTTACGCAGGATAATGCCCGTATCCCAAGCGGCTTTGAAAAGAGCATCGCCATCTGGGAATTTCACCAATAAGTAGTTACCCCACCCTTCAAAAACCTCCAGACCCGGAATCATCGACAAACCAACTTGTAAGTAAGCTCGGTTCGCGTTCAAATCGAGAACTTGGAACTTCGCTCGCGCTAGGCCTGCTTCAGAGAGCGCTTGAGTAGCAATTTCAGCAACTGGAACCGGTACTGGATATGGTGCGATCACTTTAAGAAGGACGTTAATCAGTTCTTCGTTTGCTAGCGTAAATCCACAACGAAGACCAGCAAGCGCGAAAGCTTTCGACAGAGTACGCAGAATCGCTAGATTTGGATATTCTGCCAATAAATCTACTGTTGACGCTTCTGGACAAAAATCGATGTACGCTTCGTCCATGACCACGATTGCGCGGTCTTTTGTCATCTCAAGCAGAGAGACAATATCGTCACGCTTAACTAAGTTACCCGTTGGGTTGTTTGGCGAGCATACGAAAACCAGTTTCACGTTATCTAGATTCGCTTCGATGCCTGCAAGGTCTAGTTGCCAATCTGACGTTAGCGGCACCGTTTTGCGCTCTACACCGATGGTTTCTGCACTGATGGCGTACATACCGTAAGTCGGTGGGCAGTATAAAATCGCGTCTTCACCCGGTTCACAGAAAGCACGAATCAATAACTCAATACCTTCATCTGCACCGCGAGAAGTCAGCGTTTGTTCTGGCTTCACTCCAGCATACGCGGCGTAAGCAGAAATCAGTTCTTTCGGCTGGCATTCGCTGTAACGATTAAGACGAGCAAAGTCTGTTTTGTATTCATTGTTGAATGGCGATTCGTTGGCGTTCAGCCATACGTCACCTGTACCACCAATTCGGCGAGCCGAAAGATAAGGTGTTAGTTGTTGGACTTGTTTACGCGCTAGCTTTTCCATCTCTTTACTCTCTTATTCTTACTTACTTGCTAATTTTTCTACACGGATAGTAACAGCACGTTTGTGGGCGTCCAGACCTTCTGCTTCAGCCATGGTGACAACCGTTGGCGCAAGATTTTTAAGACCGTCAGCTGAAAGCTCTTGAACCGTCATTCGTTTAGAAAAATCAGCCAAACCTAAGCTTGAATATGTCCGTGTGTAACCGTAAGTAGGAAGAACGTGGTTAGTGCCCGATGCGTAATCACCTGCAGATTCAGGCGACCAATCACCAAGGAAGATCGAACCTGCGTTGTCTAATAGAGGCAGAAGCTCGCGTGGGTTCTTAGTCTGAACAATTAAGTGCTCAGGGCCATAATAATTAGAAATAGAGATCGCTTGGGTGATCGATTCAGCAATAATGATTAAACTCGATGCGAGCGCTTTTTCTGCAATCTCTGAACGAGACAACTCTTTCAATTGACGACGAACGGCATCTGTCACCTGATCTGCAATAATGGCTGATGGCGTCACAAGTACAACTTGAGAGTCAGGTCCATGCTCTGCCTGGCTTAGGAGGTCCGCCGCAATAAAATCTGGGTCCGCTGTTTCATCCGCAATCACAAGAACTTCCGAAGGACCCGCTGGCATATCAATCGCTGCGCCACGGAAATCATTGCTCACCTGACGCTTTGCTTCCGTCACGTAAGCGTTACCCGGGCCAAAAATCTTATCAACTTTTGATACGGTCTCTGTACCATATGCCATTGCAGCAACAGCTTGACCACCACCGACGTTGTACACTTCATCAATGCCACACAATTTTGCTACGTAAAGGATCTCGTCAGCGATTGGAGGCGGAGAGCAAAGCACAACTTTACGACAGCCAGCAATTTTCGCAGGCACGCCCAGCATCAAAACCGTCGATGGCAATGGCGCGCTACCACCAGGAATGTACAAACCCACTTTTTGAATTGGACGTGTTACCTGTTCACAAAGCACACCCGGTTGAGTTTCGACTTTAATTGGCTGTGGCTTTTGCGCTTTGTGGAATTTAGAAATATTGGCATAAGCTTGCTCTAATGCGTTTTTCATTGATTCAGACAAGCGCTCTGAAGCGGCTTTAATTTCCTGAGAAGAAACACGAATGGACTCAGGTTTAACGCGATCAAACTTTTCTGTCAGCTCGTTGAGAGCAGAGTCGCCTTCATTTCTAACTTTAGCGATAACCTCAGACACTGCTGCAGTGATATTTGCACCTTCTGCAATAGCAGGACGTTCTAAGATCGAATCTTGCTGCTCTTCACTTAAAGATTGCCAAACGACTGTTCTCATGATGTTTACTCCATCATTTTTTCAATTGGTAGCACTAGGATTGAGCTAGCACCTAACTCTTTTAGCTGTTCCATGGTTTCCCAGAACAGGTTTTCAGAACTCACTAAGTGAACAGCCATTTTCTGCTTATCTGCAGAAAGAGGAAGAACAGTAGGATCCTCAGCACCAGGAAGTAGTGCTTTGATTTGATCGAGCTTTTCAGCTGGCGCGTGAAGCATGATGTACTTAGACTCTTTCGCTTGTTGTACGCCTTGCATGCGAGTCAGTAGTTTTTCAATCAGTGCTGTTTTGTCTGCATCAAACTCACCGATACGTTGAATCAGCGTCGCTTTAGATTTAAAGATCACTTCCGCTTCTTTTAAGCCATTCGCTTCTAACGTTGCGCCAGTCGATACCAAATCAGCAATAGCGTCAGCTAGACCTGCGCGAGGTGCAACTTCTACAGAGCCAGTTAGCATACATGTGGAGAATGGAACGCCTGCTTCATCCATGTAAGCTTTTAGGAGTTGAGGGTAAGTTGTGGCAATACGCTTACCGGCTAAGTCTTGTGGACCGTTGTACTCTTCATCCTTGTCGATAGCGATAGACAAGCGACAACCGCCAAAGTCAAGTCGACGAAGTTGTACAAACTCACATGGTTCACCCAGAGCTTTGCGATCAAGACGAACTTCTTCCAATTCATTTTCACCAATGAAACCTAAGTCAACAACACCATCCATGATCAAGCCAGGGATGTCATCGTCACGAACCAAAAGCAAATCAATTGGCATGTTCTCCGAGTGAACCACTAAACGCTCACCCATTACATTAAATTTTACGCCGCACTGTTTTAGCAGAGCTTGGCTCTCTTTGCTAAGGCGACCTTTTTTCTGAATTGCGATTCTTAAGCGTTGTGTTTGCATTGCTTTTTCCCTGTGCAAGATTTTGATATCTAAGTAATTTTTGAATTAATAAAACTAAAAAACCCTCGAGAGATTGGAGTCTCCCGAGGGTTTAAAATCTGCTTTTACTTTGATTTCACCTCCGGGAGTTTCCTGCCTCCCGGGTATGCGTACATCGCCCGAAAGACTAGATTGGGTGATGATGGTGATGAATGTTCATTACAAAATTACGCATACTTATTTAAGGCTCTATTGAGTTGCTTCGTTAGTAACCACACTAACCAAGGATTCTATATTTTTCAATACTGAATTTAAAATTTTCTGGCTATTTTTTATAATAACTTGATTTTAAAGGATTTAAATTTAATTTCAGTTGAGTATATGGGTAGAAATTAGGTTTCTATTCAACCCTATTCTTAAAGAAAAAGAAGAATAGTATGAATTTTCATCAAAACAACTATTTAGATCTCACCGCCCTTAGTAATTGACATCATTCTCAATAAAGAGACATCCGCTCACGTTTGAGACGACTCATTCAAAACTATTATTTTAGTGGGGCAAAAAATAGTGATTAACCATGAAACTGCGTAACGGTAGTAACAAACAAGCTGTGGATTTCAGCGATACAACACTATACCCATTAATCGGCAATAGTGCATGTATCCAAGAACTTCGCACGGCAATCCAAAAGTACGCTCAATGTGATGCTGAAGTACTCATTCAGGGTGAAACAGGGGTGGGCAAAGGTCTCTGTGCTCGTCTTATTCATCAGTTGTCGAACAGACACTCGGCACCTTTTGTTGAAGTTAACTGCGGCGCAATTCCAAGTGGTCTTATTGCGTCAGAACTTTTCGGTCACGAAAAAGGAGCATTTACAGGAGCGATTTCAGATCGTATCGGTTTTATTCAAAAAGCGCATAAAGGTACCCTATTCCTAGATGAGATTGGTGATATGCCGCCGGATCTACAAATCCACCTTCTGCACTTTTTAGAGAGTAAGCAAATCCATAAAGTCGGCGCTGATAAATTCATTGACGTGGACTGCAGAGTCATTGCTGCGAGCCACGTGGATTTGAAAAATGAGGTTGTACAAGGCGGATTCCGTGAAGATTTATTCCATCGGCTTAATATCTTGCCATTAACTATTCCTCCACTGAGAAAGCGTGGGAAAGATATCCTTATGTTATCAGAACACTTCTTAACAGATTTGTCTCATGGTCAGGTACAAAAAATGTCGGATAAAGTAAAAGCCAAGCTCCTCAAGCATCGTTGGCCAGGTAACGTAAGAGAACTGCGAAATGTAATCCAACGAGCGATTGTCATGTGTGAAGATCACACGCTTCTCGTCGCTGACTTGGGCCTTGATAATAATGAAAGGCAATTACTTCCTTCAGTGGACCAAATTGATCTTGACTACCTACTGCAAGCTATCGAAGAAAATAAGCACAATATGAGTGCGGCTGCACGTCATCTTGGTATTTCAAGAACAACGCTTTATCGTCTAATAAAGAAATACAACTTAAATGTTTAGTTGCTGTACAGGTGTAACGTGACACTGTGTAACAGACAACTCATCATATATCATTTACTTAGCCCCTCATCATAAACCTCTTGACATTACCGTCTTTAAAATCAACAAGTTAAACCAGGCATAGTCTTTGCTTAGAGCTAAGAAGAAGTCGGTTGATAGATTTTCTATCACAGCACAGAAAGGAGTGCTCAGAACACAAATAGCTCGCTTTTAACACGAAACGATTATCCCCAAAAACGCGATTGCCCCCCTCACCTAAATCGCGTTAAAAAAAAGCTCCGCTAAATTTAGCGGAGCTTCCTCTTTATTAAAAACACTGAGCTGTACTAGACATTTTGGCACGATGCCATTTTAGACTTCGACAACCAAGAAAGTGCTCCACATACAATAATAAATGTGATTGATGCAGCGATGAATGAGAATGCAATTGACGCAGTCATCCCCAAAGTAATGAAGCCAACACAGGAAACTAGCGCCACGGACAATGCATAAGGCAACTGGGTCGATACATGATCAATATGATTACAACGTGCACCAGTCGACGACAGAATAGTGGTATCGGAGATAGGTGAACAATGGTCACCAAAAACGGCACCGGCTAAAACTGCACTTAGCATTGGGAGCATTAGCGCAAGATCGGTTGCACCAGCCATATCACCCGCGATTGGAAGCATAATGCCGAACGTACCCCAAGAAGTACCTGTTGAAAATGCCATTAGACCAGACAACAAGAATAGGATAACCGGTAGCCAATGTGGATTGATATTGCCCTGAGCCATTGTAGAAAGGTACGAACCCGTCTTCATATCACCGATAACCGAACCGATAGTCCAGGCAAATACTAGGATTAGAATCGCGCCAAACATAGACTTAGCACCAATCCATAGTGTGCGTGCAATTTCACCCATTGGAAGACCTTGCTTCACAACAGTAAATAATGCGACAGCTAAGCCAAGCAAGCTACCGTAGATTAGTGATGTGCCTACATCTGTATTTTCAAACGCACCTAGAAGCGCAAACTCTTTGCCGTCAGCAGCCAATGCTTGGCCACCCGTGTAAAGCATAGAAGCGATAGTCGCAATAATCAGCGTCACGATAGGAAGTACCAAGTCTGACACTTTACCCTTTTCGCTTTCACGGATATCTAGCTCTTCGTTTAGATCATGCGCTTCTTGCGAGTCGTTTTCTTTGTCTTTATCAAAGCCGCGGCCTTGAGATGCAGAGATTTCATGCTCACGCATCTTACCGATATCGAGGCCAAACCACGCCACAGCAAACACCATAAGCAGTGCAAAAACTGCGTAGAAGTTCATTGGAATAAGACGAACGTACGCGCCAAGAGCCGAATACTCAGTGATCCCATGTGAGACTAAGATACCGCCGATAATCGTAATAATGTAAGCACCCCAGCTAGAAGCAGGCATGATCACACACATTGGTGCAGCAGTTGAGTCTAGAATGTATGCAAGCTTCGCGCGAGACACATAAAAACGATCGGTTACTGGACGAGAAATGGCACCAACAGCAAGACTGTTAAAGTAATCGTCGACAAAAATGAATACGCCTAAAAAGGCAGCAAGAAGTTTGGAGCCGCGTTTACTCTTCACTCGAGATTGTGCCCATTCGGCAAATGCACGAGTACCACCAGATAGCGTTAATAATGCAGTTGTCATACCTAATAAGATTAGGAAACCAACAATGCTCATGTTCCAAGTGTTAATTCCACCATCTTCAATAAAGACAGAAGAAACTTGAGAACTCACGTAACTAACGGTATCACCGATAGACCAGCTATTAAGTAGAACCGCACCCAGCACGATACCTACACCTAAGGAGACTAATACACGTCGAGTCAAAATCGCCAAAGTCAAAGCGACAATAGGTGGCAATAATGAAACAGGAGAACTAGAAAAATCTATTAAATTCATGATCTTCAAAAACCAAAGTTTGGCTAGAGATCTACTGCAGACAAGTCACGTAGCATACGATACGTGCTCATGTTGAACTTAGCGACAGGGAAGCGAACACTCCACCCAACCCTACAGTAGCGCTCCATAGTTTAATGTGAATATATACTATGGCAGTGTTGTTCCTTTCAGATACAACCCCAGCAAGTAACTTTGATGAGTTACTTACTTCGGCAATCTTCGCCTTCCACTATTATTCATTGGCATCACCCCAATAATAGCTACTCTTCGAGACCGCGCCTCTACGGCAACAACAAACAATTAACCACTAACTGTACAAATTAACAACAAATTGTCTGCAATATTGCATCAGGTAGCAGCCATTGTACTTATGATGAGAGTCAATGCAACACATCAAACTAAATTAAACAAATAAATAATGACTGAGATAATTTATAAACCTTGTCTACTTCAAGTTAGTTTTGTGCAACTGAAATCACATCAATTTTGTTATTTATGAAACATTATTACTACCTTAAAAATATCATGGTTTATCTTGTATCAATAAATTAAGGATATATGACACTCCATCAAAGATGGACGCTTCATATTTTTAAGTAATAACTCAACTTTTTTTATAAAAACCAAGCTGGCTTTATCTCTATACAATAACGAGTGTTGATTTCAATTCTCATCTAATAAGATTTATTTCGAGTGTAATAATATTTATTGCTTTAAAAAAATAGCTAAATTTAAACAAAATCTTGATTTAGTATTTGCACATAAGGAAAAGATAAAGTTAAATATAAGGACTCTTTGTTTATTTATAGATTGGCATTATTTAATCGTAACGATAAAAAGTGCCCAACACATTAACCTTTTAATAGGAATCGTTATGTCAGAGCTGACTAAAACCCTTCTAAATATCCGTAGCCTTCGTGCATTTTCTCGTGAGCTGACTCTAGAACAATTGGAAGAAGCTCTAGATAAACTAACTACTGTTGTAGAAGAGCGTCGTGAAGCAGAAGAAGCAGAACGTGCAGCACAAGCTGAGCAAGAAGCTAAGCTAGCAGAGATCGCAGAGAAAATTGCTCAAGACGGTATTGACGTAGAAGCGCTTATTACTGCGCTATCTGGCGAAACTAAGACGAAAGGCAAAGCGAAGCGTGCACCTCGTCCAGCTAAATACAAATACACAGACTCAAACGGTAATGAGAAGACTTGGACTGGCCAAGGTCGTACACCTTCTGCAATTCAAGAGCAACTTGATGCAGGTAAATCTCTGGATGATTTCCTGATCTAAATCCGCGCTATTTTTAAAAGGCTCCCAATGGGAGCCTTTTTTATTTGGTTCATTACAAATAAAAAAGGCGCATTTTTTAATGCGCCTTTTACTTTAGTTATAGAATGGTTAATTAAACTACTGTGTATTAACGTTCCCAGTATGCTTCTTCTAGGCTATCTTCTCGCTCAGGAAGCCCACGTGACAAACGTGGAGAATGTTGCACGAGAACTTCGTAGCTCGCACGGTTTGCGTATTTACATACTTGAGAAAAAGAAGAGTAAGTTAAATATTCGTTACTGTGCTTGCTTGAATTAGGCACATTTTCTTTATGGTATTTATTTGCCGCCATATCATGAAGAACAGCAGATAACGCAGCATCACCTGCACCATTGGTATTCTTGATTTTTTCTGGACCACCCATATATGGCGAGATATGTGAGTACACTTTTATTGGTGTTTCACATGTGTCTTTTTTCGCCGGACGACTAAATTCATAGCGATTAAATTCAGCGATTGACCCCGGAAGTAATGGCAAAGAAGTTTCGCGCTTCGCGCTGTCTTCCGTATAACCCGCCATAAATAGGCCTACAGGCCCCGCGGTGCACAATACTAGATCTGCCCACTCCAGTGTTTTATCAGATGCAGCAAGTGGGTCTGACTCACCCGTCAGAGCTTCTGCTTCATCTTCATTCATCGCAACGACTGAAACGTTATCTCGAATGAATTCTTGCCAATATTTCGGGTCATCTTGAATAACGAACTTAGTCCCAAGAGTCAGAACAACAGGTACATCATTCTTTTTCGCGTACTCAATCGCTTTCATTGTTGCTTCAGGCATTGGGTCGCCTTCTTTACAACGTACTAAGTATGACGTTAGTACAAGCGCCGATGCATTTTTAAAGATTTTTTCTGGAATGCTATCAGGATGCAGTTGGTTCATTTGCCCTTCACTGATCGCAAAAGTACGTTCACCATCTTCTGTAATAAGAGCGAAACAACGACCGATAGCGCCATCAACACCTTGTAGGTAGTTCAAGTCCATGCGGCTTGATGTATTACAAAGGTAACGGTAGCCATAGCTGCCAATTTTGATATCCTGGCTCATCACTCCAAGCAGCGTAGAGCGATCATCTGCTAGCACAGAGTAGTTGTGTAGCGTGTTACCAATTGTGCCACCCGCATACTCATTGGTAATTAAGTTCTCTTCTTTAAGTTGCTGGTACAACTCTTCTGCTCTTTCGTCATCAATAACCAAAGAGTGACCTTTACTCAGACCGTACTTTTCAATCACATCCGTTGTAACTTTAGCTTCAATATCAACCAAAGTTTGGTCAATACCAATGATGTGAGTGCGCGTCATCTTCTTGCTTTCTTGTGCTTGGCTCACCAGCGGGTCACGAGCATGAACAGGAAAATAGTGCTTCGATTTGCGTTGTCCAGGAAATTTCATATTGTAAGTCTGAGTAAGGGGATGAAAAGGAGAACGGATTCTATACCGCTAATAATAAAGCGGCAATAAAAGCAATTATAGCAAACGTTTGCTAGCCACTTTTTTCTTCTAGACTCCTTATTCACCTTCCATAAAACTTAGATCTGGCAGTTGCTCAAGGTGCTCGCAGTAACGCTTTAGGTTGAACTCACCTTCATTTTTCATCACATCGAAAATTTCAATCGACATGGCACATGCCATCATTGCAACCGCTTCTTCTCTAGGTGTCCCTGTCATCATTAAGCGCATTAGCGTCTCTTTAACTTTTAATGGATTGCCGTCCTCAAGTTGGTTTTCAACAATTTCAATCAACTCGGCTTCTTGCATAAACTGGTTTTCTTCGGTCATTTGGACTTTCCTCTTGGATTTTTGCCAACTATGCCATATATACCTCTTCTATACTTGCGAAATTGCCCGTTCGAATTTCTGTTGAAGAAAAATGCAGCGAAACGAATTGTGATTTCGATCTCGGATCTGTCACCGGTCTGTGGATTCTGATAGAATCTGCATCCCGTTTATTTAAGTGGTGTTTAGTAATGTCTGATAACAGCCAAAAGAAAGTCATCGTCGGTATGTCCGGCGGCGTTGATTCATCTGTTTCTGCGTATCTTCTCAAGCAACAAGGCTACCAAGTAGAAGGCCTGTTCATGAAGAACTGGGAAGAAGATGACAACGAAGAATATTGTACAGCAGCAGAAGATCTTGCTGATGCTCAGGCAGTATGTGACAAGCTAGGCATTCATCTACACACCATCAACTTTGCTGCCGAATACTGGGATAACGTATTTGAGTACTTCCTTGCTGAATACAAAGCGGGTCGTACACCGAACCCTGACATTCTTTGTAACAAAGAAATCAAGTTCAAAGCATTCCTAGAATTCGCTGATGAAGTGCTTGATGCTGACTACATTGCAATGGGTCACTACGTACGTCGCTCTTTCCCGGATAACGGTGAGAAACCAGCGATGTTGCGTGGCCTAGATGGCAACAAAGACCAGAGCTACTTTCTATATACACTAAGCCACGAACAAATTGGCCGTAGCCTCTTCCCTGTTGGTGATTTAGAGAAACCTGAAGTACGCCGTATTGCGGAAGAGCAAGGTTTAGTAACAGCGAAGAAGAAAGACTCGACAGGTATTTGTTTCATTGGTGAGCGTAAATTTACCGACTTTCTAGGTCGTTACCTTCCTGCTCAGCCTGGTAATATCGAAACGCCAGAAGGCGAAGTGATCGGTCAACACCAAGGTTTGATGTACCACACACTAGGTCAGCGTAAAGGTCTACACATCGGTGGCCGTAAAGGCGGCGGTGGTAACGAAGAGCCGTGGTTTGTTGGTGAAAAAGACCTAGAGCGTAACGTGCTAATCGCAGTCCAAGGTAAAGACCACCCGATGCTAAAATCAGAAGGTCTACTTGCGTCACAACTTCACTGGGTAGATCGTGAGCCAATTCGCGATGTTATGAAGTGCACAGTGAAAACTCGTTACCGTCAGGAAGATATTCCTTGTACAATCATCCCGATCGATGATGAAAACATTAAAGTGATCTTTGATGAACCACAAATTGCAGTGACGCCTGGTCAATCAGCAGTGTTTTATAAAGATGACGTATGTCTAGGTGGCGGCATCATCGAGCAACGCATTAAATATTCTCAAGCTTAGGAGTCGTTACGTGGCGAATACACTTTATGACCGTACTATCGCTTTCGCTGGTATTTGCCAAGCTGTCGCTTTGGTTCAACAAGTTGCGAGAAACGGGCATTGTGATCAAGATGCTTTTGAAACATCAATCAACGCTATTTTGAACACAAACCCTGCTAACACCGTTGGCGTATTCGGTCGCGAAGCCGATCTAAAGCTCGGTCTGGAGTGTCTGGTTAAAGGGATTGATAGCACCCCATCAGGCAGTGAGATCACTCGTTACATCATTAGCTTGATGGCGCTAGAACGTAAGTTAAGCGCTCGCAACGATGCCATGTCCCAGCTTGGTGACCGTATCCAGATGGCCAAGCGCCAGTCAGAGCATTTTGAACTGCTAGATGATCAAATGATCAGCAATTTAGCGAGCATCTACTTGGATGTTGTTAGCCCTATTGGACCACGCATTCAAGTAACAGGCACGCCTTCTGTACTGCAACAAACGGCCAGCCAACACAAAGTCCGTGCTCTACTGCTATCTGGCATTCGTAGTGCTGTTCTGTGGCGCCAAGTAGGCGGTAAACGTCGTCATCTAATTTTTGGCCGAAAGAAAATGGTCGAACAGGCTCAAATCCTGTTAGCCAGAATGTAGAATACTCTGCTAGCTCGCGTTTATCGCGAGCTACTTTTTTTCGAATAAAACAAATCCCGCGCAAACGTTTGCGCAATATTCGTGACAATTGCCACAGTTATTGGTATAACGCTCACGAAATTTAGAAACCCAATTCAGGAGAACATCATGGAACTGTCAGCATTGACTGCTGTTTCACCAGTAGACGGCCGTTACGGAAGTAAGACGATTGCGTTACGCGAAATTTTCAGCGAGTACGGTCTACTAAAATACCGTACTATCGTAGAAATTCGTTGGCTACAGAAGCTAGCGGCTACTGCTGAAATTGCAGAAGTGCCAGCATTCAGCGCAGAAGCTAACCAATTCCTAGACGACCTTGCTGCTAACTTCTCTGAAGAAGATGCACGCCGTATTAAAGAAATCGAGCGTACAACTAACCACGACGTTAAAGCGGTTGAGTACTTCTTAAAAGAGAAAGTAGCAGACGTTCCTGAACTGCACGCTGTTAATGAGTTCTTCCACTTTGCATGTACTTCTGAAGACATCAATAACACCTCTCATGCGTTAATGCTAAAAGAAGCACGTGAGCAAGTGATTCTTCCAGAAATCCGTAACCTAATTGACGCTATCAAAGCACTCGCAGTTGAATACCGCGACATTCCTCTTCTATCTCGTACACACGGCCAGCCTGCTTCTCCATCTACAATGGGTAAAGAAATGGCAAACGTGGCGTACCGTATGGAGCGTCAATTCAAGCAAATCGAAAACGTTGAGATCCTAGCGAAAATCAACGGTGCAGTAGGTAACTACAACGCACACCTTTCTGCTTACCCAGAGCTAGATTGGCACAAGTTCTCTGAAGAATTCATTACAGAGTCTCTAGGCGTAACTTGGAACCCTTACACAACACAAATCGAGCCGCATGATTACATCGCTGAGCTGTTCGACGCTATCGCTCGTTTCAACACTATCCTGATTGACTTCGATCGTGACGTTTGGGGTTACATTGCATTAGGCCACTTCAAGCAAAAAACCATTGCTGGTGAGATCGGTTCTTCAACAATGCCGCACAAAGTTAACCCAATCGACTTTGAAAACTCTGAAGGTAACCTAGGTCTTGCGAACGCAGTATTTGGCCACCTAGCACAAAAACTGCCTATCTCTCGTTGGCAACGTGACCTAACTGATTCAACGGTTCTACGTAACCTTGGTGTTGGTGTTGGCTACGCAATCATCGCTTACACTTCTACGCTAAAAGGTATCAGCAAGCTAGAAGTAAACCGTGAAGCGCTTCTTGCTGAACTAGATAAAAACTGGGAAGTACTCGCTGAGCCAGTACAAACAGTAATGCGTCGCTACGGTATCGAAAAGCCATACGAGAAGCTAAAAGAGCTAACTCGTGGTAAGCGTGTAGACGGCGAAGCAATGCGCAACTTCATTGACGGTCTTGAGCTCCCTGAGCACGAGAAAGCACGTCTGAAAGAGATGACGCCAGCGAACTACATTGGTCAAGCGGTTGAGCTGACAGATAAGCTGTAATCACACCTTGATTATCTGCAATTGAAAAGGTTGACGTGAAAGCGTCAACCTTTTTAGTTAGGAAGAAATAATTTCGGTTATTTGGTAGTAATGCAAGAGGATAAATCCCTCAACTATTATGGCTGTTTTTGGAAGAATAAGGTTATTGTCCCGACCTCTATACCAAACTTTTTAATTTTGGTGAGGTTGAAAACATGCTTCTCGTCCTGACGATAAAGCCAATCATCAAAAGCGACCGTTACTGTTGAGTCATCCATTTGCAACTCAAAGTCATACCGCCACTGCAACGCATTGCCTTGCTCAGCCCCTGTTGCTACACCAATAATATCCTCTGCTTTACCTTCATAGCGTCCATCTTCTAATTTGGTAATAACCCAAATTCGCTGGTCAACCTCTCCATCATCAAACACAAAGTCTTCCACCAGCGTCAACGTGTTACCTTCCACAGTACCCACTATGTCGACTTCAAAACGACGAGTTTGTTGTTCAGTGTAATCTTGGACCATCCCCCACGCCTTTGTATCGCCCTCAAAATAGCCGAATAAATCAAAAGTCGGTGTAGAAGATTGATAATTATCGATATCTGCTGAGCATGCTGAAAGTAAGGCCGCAGCGGCCAAGGCGACTGATTTTAAAATTAGTTTAAGCACTATCTAACCTGCCCTATTAATTGTTTTCGAAGTTTCGGGAACTCTGTATTAGGTGACAACCATATAGACAAAAACGCATCGTTCATTCGCTCATCTTGAACGAAGCCGACTGTCTTGATTTGTGCAATGCCAGCTTGTCGGTAAAGAAGCTGACCAGTTTTACCATCGGTTAAGTAAGTAAGCTCATCGCCTTTTTTTATATCAGGGAACATACGGTTTAGTTCACTGATCCAACTTTTTCGATATGGTTCAGTAAAACCAAGTTTTGCCCATTGCTCATCAGTTACATCAAGCAACTGCTGCTTGCTGATGTCTCTTTGATAGTTAATCTCCAATGCCAGAGGGTGTGGTGATACATCGCCATTTACAATGAACTTTCCATCAGGTGCGCTTAGTCGAGACTGATATATATCGAAGATGAACCATGTGAGTTGTGCCTCACCGACGGTTTTCCACCCCTTCCAACTCGACATCTTATCTGCGTTTTCACTGTTTCCAACTGGCTGAGCTTGTAGAGCAAAGGAGCCCATAACTACTAGAGAAGCAACTACCTTAATCAGCCTCTGGGTTAAATCTCTCTTCAAGCTTTTCATATCCGTATACCTTGAGTATTAAAAGCGTCATGGCAAACCATTCAGCAAATAGAATGACCAACGTAACGCTGGTATTAAATCCATATTCAACGACTTGGAGCTTGTAACCGGCGTAGTAACTGACGGTTCCTCCAACGCCACCTACAATTGATACGTAGATTTTTGGGAAACGGTACAAAACAGGCTTGAGCTGATAGGCATACCAAGAGAACAGAACCCAAAGGCACAACAACCAAATGGGTAACCATTGTGTTGGAAAGACAAAAACAGAAAACTGTTGATTGAGCGTATCGAGCACTACACCCGCCAAAACGATACTCGCGATGTGCTTCAAGGCAGAAGCGTCCGTCCTCCAACAATAGACAAGAGTAATAAATGTTAAGATCAGTGTTAGCCACTGCCATTGATAGGTCCCAAGCACTGCAGAGAACCAACAGAGCTGGAACCATGTAGAGGCAATCAGCAACTTCATAACGGTTTAAGGTCGCTGGAATGTCATGTGAACGGCACTGATACTTCGAGCTAAAAACCCACCTTCACAATAACTAAGGTAGTAGCGCCACATGCGGACAAAGCGGTCGTCATAACCGAGAGAGCGTACGTGATCTTCAGCTTGATTAAATCTAGAGTGCCACTCGCTCAAGGTTTTCGCATAGTCCAGACCAATATCAAATAAGTCTCTCACAACCAAGTCACTGTATTTGGTCGCAGCTTGAGTTAAAGATGTAACCGAAGGTAAGAACCCACCTGGAAAGATGTATTTCTGGATAAAGTCAACGTTGTTACTGTAGTAATCATAACGCTGGTCAGCGATAGTGATGGCTTGAATTGCCATTAAACCACCCGGCTTGAGTAATGATTGGCATTGCTTGATGTAGGAAGGCAAAAATTGTTTTCCAACCGCTTCGATCATTTCTATCGAGACTAACTTATCGTAGTGACCCGAAAGGTCTCGATAGTCTTGTTTTAATAGAGTGATCTTGTCGCCCAAATTTCGCTCTCTAATTTTTTGTTCAGCGTAAGCATGCTGCTCTTCAGAAATCGTCGTTGTCGTTACATGACAACCATATTGCTCTGCCATGTAAATGGCCATAGCCCCCCACCCTGTACCGATCTCAATCACTCGATCGGATGGTTGAAGCTCAAGTTGCTGGCACAAACGATCCATTTTGTTGATTTGCGCTTGTTCCAAAGTATCGTTGTCTTGCACATATAAGGCCGATGAGTACAGCATGTTGTCGTCTAAAAATGACTCGTACAAATTGTTGCCCAAGTCGTAATGCGCATGAATGTTTTTACGAGAGTTCTCTTGAGAATTGCGGTTGGTCCAATGACTGAACTTGTACAGTATTTTAGTCAGCCAACTTCCTTTCTCTTCAAGTTTATCTAGCGCTCGCATATTGAGAGCCATAAGTTTCATTAACGAGGTTAGATCCGGGCTGTCCCACCAACCATCCATATAAGCCTCACCCGCCGCAATGCTGCCACCTTGCAAGATTCGCGAGTAAAAGCCAGGATGCTTTACCTCAATCGTCGCCACAACAGGCTGACCGCTGTATTCACCGTTGGGCGCATTAAAGCGCTCGCTTCTTTCTTTCGTTTCCGTCTTAAAGCTTTCAATAACAGTTAAGCAGCCGATTTCCATTTTTTGCAGACATTGAAAAATAACTCCGCGAGCCGCCTTTTGTGTTGTCGTCAATTTGCGCGGCAATGTCATAGAACTGGTATTTAACATGCAGAATTCTCCTTGTGCTTTTTATTTTTTTTGTCTGTTTTTTTAGTGTCGGCTTCTATTTCGTCGTGTGTTGAATATTTAGGATGAGAATAGAAAGGCGCGCCTTTCACCCAAAGTTTTAATGCGTGCCAATAAATACCAACCATTACTTTTACCGTCTGTATTGGCGTAACGATCAAACACTTCGATAAGCTTTTGCTCGAAAACACTTGAGCTTTCATTGTCATCGTCGCATCAAAGTGCTTTTCGCTTTTGTGGCATTCAAGATGAATCCTTAACTTGTCCGTCAGTGGTTTAATCTTCCAGTGATACTGTTGGTCAATTGGATTAAACGGAGAAACATGAAAGGCTTTCTCTTGTTCCCATCCAAAGTTTTCATCGTTTTGCTCAGCAGCGACTGCGTAGTAATGACGCTCGTTCCAAGGTGTATTGCTGACTTCAGCTAAGAGGTATTTCCATTCCCCTTCTTTGTTATAAACGTAGTAGAAATTCACCGGACTAAAATAAAGTCCTAAATAGCGCAAATGACAAACAGCGATGACTTTGCCGGTACAACGAACACCTGTTAACTCTTCAATTTTGTCGTGCACGGCCACCTTTAAGCAGCCCTCACCAACATAGTCACTGCGTTTAAAGCGTGCCCAATGCCACCAACGAGAGCCAAAACCCCAAACTTTTTCCTCTAGTTTTTTTAGCTCATCGACGTCAATAGCTGGCATAAACAATGAGTAGTTCAATTCATGTTTTATCGGCGTGAACCTGCGATGTCGAACGTTGCCAACAAACAACTGGCTGTTCATTTGGCTATCCATATCACGCTGCACCTTTTTCTAAGTTGACAGCAGTTTGAACGCGATATTTCTCTTCAAGCCCTTTCACTACGTCCAATGCGCTGCGAACGCCATCCTCGTGGAAACCGTTGTACCAATAAGCGCCGCAGAACCAAGTATTGTTCAGCCCTTGCACCTCTTCTTTACGTTGCTGTGCAGCGATAGAGTCGGTGGAGAACACTGGATGGTGATAGGTAAACGTCCGTAATACTTTGCTCGGTTCGATCTGCTCAGTGCTATTTAGCGTGACACAGAATGTGTGCTCAGATTGAACATGTTGGAGAATATTCATGTTGTAAGTAAGCGAAGGGAGACGTTGCTGTTCGTCTTCACTGCCCTCCAGTAGGTAGTTCCACGAAGCCCACGCCGCTTTACGCTTTGGAAGTAAACTCGTATCAGTGTGAAGCACCACTTCATTCGCTTGATAAGCCATATTACCCAGCACCTCTTGCTCGACTGGGCTAATGTCACCTAACATGTTCATCGCTTGATCACTGTGACAAGCAAAGATGACATCATCAAACCAATGCATTTCACCGTTGACTTTTAAACCCACACCATTCTCACTACGTAGCACTTTTTCTACCGGACTATTGAGTCGAATTTTATCGATAAAACCTTGAGTCAAAGGTGGAATGTACTCACGAGAGCCACCTTTAATTACATACCATTGCGGCCTGTTAGTAACATCAAGCAATCCGTGATTTAAGAAAAAGCGAAGGAAAAACATCAGCGGAAATGCGCGCATGTCCGCTAAAGTCGAAGACCAAATTGCAGCGCCCATCGGCAAAATGTAGTTATCTGAAAAGAAAGTACTGAAGTTGTGCTCATCAAGAAACTCACCTAGCGTCTGAGAATGACTCGATTGTTTGCTAGCGACGCTTTTGGCAAGTTTGTTGAAACGAAGGATCTCGAAGATAAAACGATAGAACTTAGGATTTACCCAATTACGCTTTTGAGCAAATAATGTCGACACGGTGTGACCGTTATATTCCAAACCATTGCCGTCGTTTCTTACACTAAAGCTCATCTGGGTTGGCAATCCTTCGACACCAATCTCGTTCATCATTTTGATGAAATTAGGATAAGTGCGATCGTTGTAAACGATAAAGCCCGTATCAATCGCATATTCTTTACCATCGAGTTTTACATCCACCGTCGCGGTGTGCCCGCCAATGTAATCGTTAGCTTCAAATACGGTGACATCGTGCTCTTTATGTAGATAGTAACCACACGTAAGGCCAGAAATTCCGGTCCCCACAATCGCTATCTTCTTTCTTCCTGCTGTTTTCATTTTTATTCCTTCTTATGACACGAGTTTAGCAGTTAGGCGAGCTTGCCAACTGTATGGAAGTAACGAGATAAAACGTAAAATACTGGTAAACCTCGCGGGGAAATAGATGTGAGTCTTGTTGGCAGCCAACTGTTTTCTGATAGAGTTGGAGGCTTGCCGCGTAGAAATAATCATCGGCATTTCGAAGTCATTTTTGTCAGTTAACGGGGTTTCCACAAAGCCCGGGAACACGGTCACCACTTGAATGCCCTTCTTCTTCAAATCAACAGCTAATGTGCGAGCAAAGTAGCTCACAGCGGCCTTAGAAGCGCCGTAGGCTTCAGCCCTTGGTAACGCGACTTCTGAAGCAATAGAACCCACGATAACGATGCGATGCCCTTTATCTAAGTGTGGTTGGCAACCTTCTACGCAGTTGGCAACACCAACGACGTTTACATTCATCACACGCGCCATGAGTTTCGCGTCAACCACACCGTTGTCCATATACTCACAATCCCCTGCATTAAAAACCCAGGTACTCGGCGTGAAAGGCAAACTGGACAGCGCCTGCTGAGTTTGTTCATGGTTTGTCACGTCAAACTGCAATGTATGGATATTAGAAGAAGCAGCCCCCAATTCAGCAAGAACGTCTTTGTTTCGCCCACAAGCAATAACGCTCCAATCAGAGTTCGCGTAATCTAAAGCCAGTTGCTTCCCTATTCCGGAGGTAGCGCCAGTGATTAAGATAGTATTGTTCATTGTCCTAACCTCTGCTTGATAGTTTTTACGACTGAGCCAAGTAAAGGTAAGTTTTCGTAAAGCATTTCTCCGAGATCAAAGTAATCTCGGTGATAAATAACTTGGCCTTCGCTGAATTTAAGATGCGACACACCATTAACGAGAATAGGTGCACCTTTTTGAAGTTTGGGATGCTGAAGATCCATGGTCCACGTTAGGAAGCCAGTATCTCCGACTTGTTGATGTTCGTGGATAACAAAGTCACAGCTTATGACGTTGGCATATAATGATGTGAAGTAATCTGAAAGTGCAAGCCACCCCTCTAAACGATGAGCAGCATCTTCAAAGACGACATCTTGGTGATATACGTCTTTAAGCAGATGTAAGTTCGCTTTATTCAGCTTTTGATAGATATTGCCAACAGACTGTATGTCCATGTGTTTACTCCTACATGCCCATCAAGTTGTACAAAATTATTATATGTACAAGATAGTTCATTCGTTAAAAGTTGTACAAAAATTATTTTGTATAACTTTGTTTCTGTAGGTAGATACGTGATGAATCTCGCAAGCGATCAATCGATCAAAAAAAAGGCTTGGTCAAAACCAAGCCTTTTCAGGAAATTAACGATTACTTTCGTGTGCGCTGTCAGTTTTTTACAACTAGTATTGCTGACTACGTAACGCTGCAATACGTTTATCTAGCGGAGGGTGGCTCATCAGTAGCTCAGTCAATGACTGCTTGCCATTGATACCGAATGCCATCATTGTGCCATCAAGTTGAGATTCGTGACTCATCTTCAAACGTTCCAATGCCGCGATCATTTTCTCTTTACCAACTAAGTGAGCAGCACCTGCATCGGCATGGAATTCGCGATGACGGCTGTACCACATGGTAATAAAGCTTGCCAAGAAACCAAACACTAGCTCAAGCACCATAGATACACCGAAGTAAACCATCATGTTTGTACCTTGACCTTCTTCATCATCGTTCGATGCCACAATATTGGCGATAAAACGGGATAGGAAGATAACAAACGTGTTCACAACGCCTTGCATCAATGTCATCGTGACCATGTCACCATTTGCAATATGGCTCACTTCGTGGGCCAGTACCGCTTCTGCTTCATCACGAGTCATATTGTGTAAAAGGCCAGTGGAAACCGCGACAAGAGAGTCATCTCGCTTTGCCCCCGTCGCGAATGCATTGATATCTGGTGAGTCATAAATAGCCACCGTTGGCATACCAATACCCGCTTGCTGAGCTTGACGACCCACAGTTTCGACTAACCAATGCTCAGTTTCGTTACGCGGACTTTCAATGACCATACCGCCAACCGAGCGCAGTGCCATGCCCTTTGACATCATCAACGAAATAAGTGCACCACCAAAACCAAATATGGCGGCCATAACTAGCAAACCAGAAAGACTGCCAGGTTGCATTCCAGTGGTAGCGTAAACAATATTCAGAACAACACTAAGCACTAGCACGACAGCTAGGTTAGTTGCTAGGAATAACATAATTCGCTTCATTACTTTTCTCCGAGGAAGCTTATCGTTTTTTTAAAACGGATTGTTATAAGGAACAGGTGGTAATCGCTGTAAAAGCCAATTCCGCTAAGTTTTATGCTCCGTGCGTTATAGATATAGTCTATCCGCGATAAAAACAAGGTTAAGCAATAAATTGCAACATTTGTTTTCGAGACTGAAAGATCATGCTCAAGCGATTTCTAGGCACGTTCTGATAAAAGCCATTACCTCCATTCATATTCATTCCTTACCGTGATGAAAAGCACTTTGAATCGCACCTCATCTATCAATGAATGGATGACCTTGATGTTAAATCTATCACCTCTAGGCAGCTTAGCTAGAAATATTTTACTAGACCAAAAACAGTATGTTAGCCCCGCTATAGACTTTGGTCTTATTGTGCGGCGACATGGACATGCTAGATTCAAGTGAGATGAACAAAACAGAGCCACTCTAAGTACATTAAAAAGGTACATTAGGTGAGCTCAAAACTTCCATGTATTGAGGGAA
The DNA here is from genome assembly GCF_024744415.1 of Vibrio sp. RM-41-2B. Taxonomy (NCBI): domain Bacteria; kingdom Pseudomonadati; phylum Pseudomonadota; class Gammaproteobacteria; order Vibrionales; family Vibrionaceae; genus Vibrio; species Vibrio sp. RM-41-2B. The sequence continues at coordinate 172,886 of NZ_JAMQWD010000019.1, forward strand.
AAACCATGGTAGAAACTAACGACTATCAAATGGCTATTGATTTACTACGTTGTCATCTAGGCATCTCAGAGGATGAGGCGAAGCAACAACTTGGTATTTCAACCGATCATCATATGTCTCAGCGTGTTGCAGAAACTCAGCAAGCATTGATGGGGCTTAGCCAAGATAAGTAATCTGATGTTATAGATTACACCAATAAAAAAGGGCTGCATTGCGCAGCCCTTTGGTTTTTTAGTATTTTAAACACAATCAGTCAGTATTTAGCAAAGGCTCGATATTAATGTACTTGCCTAGCTCTTTGCGCTTAGCACTTGGAATGTATGGGATTTCGCCAAGCTTAGGCGCACCGATACGCGCTTCAAGCATCTCGATAATATCAGCATAGTGCTCGGTGCCAGGGTTCACTCGGTTTGCCACCCAACCAACAAGATTCAAGCCATCTGCTTTAATACTCTCTGCCGTGAGTAAAGCATGGCTCAAACAACCTAATTTAATACCAACCACCAAGACCACGGGTAACTGCTCTACTTGTACCCAAGTAGATAAACAGTCGGTATCTGACACAGGCACACGCCAACCACCAGCGCCCTCAACGAGAACGACATCAGCTTGCTGCTTGTGTTGAGCCAGCTTTTCACTGAGGAGTTCGTATTTTATTTCGACATGTTCATGTTTTGCCGCGATGTGAGGAGAAGCAGGCAACTCTAAAGCGTATGGATTCACATCATCATAAGCGACATCGAGTGTCGCGGCCGCTTGTAAATGTAAGGCGTCAGAGTTACGCCATCCAGCTTCAGTCTTATCACTCCCTGCTGCCACTGGTTTATAACCAATAGTGTTTAGTCCTTTTGCTGCCAACGCTTGCAAAATGGCTTTAGACGCTACCGTTTTTCCTACATCAGTATCCGTACCAGCAATAAAAAAAGCATCAATCATAGATGTATTACTCCAAAACAAACCTGATAACTTGCAGGTAGAAGACCTTGATCATTTTTAAACGCTTGGTACTCATGCTCAACTTGCAACAAAGTCTCTCGACTGGTTAAACCATGTGAGCGCCCGCTTACGTGATTTGCACCTATACCTTTGAGGTCACGCATAACTGAAAATGCTGAGTCGTACCAAACTGTGATGGTGGTCAAGTCTAGTTGATGGTTGTCACATCGAGATTGCGCTAACGCAATTTTTACCTGATTGAGCGACAGAAAGTTATTGACGTGTTGATATGCATCAATTTTTTTCCATGATGCTCGCAACTCGCACAGTGACCCTTCAGCTAGGGTAGAAAAAGCCGCCTTCCCATTAGCTTTTAGTAAACGACGAACTTCTCTCAGGGGATAACTTAAATCGGCACACCATTGCAAAGCCAAGCTAGAGAATACGTAGTCGAAGCTTGTATCGTCGAAAGGCAAGTTTTCTGCGTCGGCTAGCACATAATTCATTCGTTCATTGCCACAGCGCACCATAGCTTTGCTTAGCATCTCTTGAGAGATGTCCACACAAAACACTTCAGCGCCACGCTCTTGAAGAAGTTGAGAAAAATAGCCCGTACCACATCCTAAATCCAAAACACGTTTATGAGTTAAGTCATTCGGAAGTTTGTCTAGTAAGCGATGGCCGACATCACGCTGGAAAGCGGCATGTTTGTCGTACGTGTTAGCTGCTTTACTAAAGGAAGCGGCGATCGCTTGTTTATTAGGCAGTAAGCAATCCAACTTCATTTGCTCTGCATTATCCATTACTGCGTTCCTAATGCTTGCTTCAATGCCATTGAAAGCGTTTTAACTTGTTCGTTAGTGTGATTAGCAGTGAGTGTGATTCGCAGACGAGACGTCCCTTTCGGAACTGTTGGAGGACGAATAGCAGTAACCCAAATACCGTTTTGGCGACAAGCACCTGCTACTCGCAAAGCCAAATCAGATTCACCAATCACAAACGGCTTAATCGAAGTTTGAGTCTCAACAAAGCCCTCAACGTCGCTGAGGCTATCTCGATACACTTCACTTAACTCTGTGAGCTTTTCACGTCGCCAAGGCTGCTCTTGAACCATCGAGACAGCATGCGTGAGCGCATAGGCTTGTGCCGGAGGCATCGCCGTGGAATACACATGGTGACGAGCAAACTGAGTTAAAAAATCTCCCGTTGCGTGGTCACATAAAATAGCCGCGCCAGACATACCAAACGCTTTGCCGAAAGTAACGATCAGTATCTCAGGCTTAACCGCCGCTAATTCACATGAGCCACCGCCAGATTCCCCTAGAACACCGATACCATGAGCGTCGTCTACAGCAAGCCATGCATCATGATTACCGGTGACGTCAGCGATATCAGCAAGTGGTGCACAATCACCGTCCATGCTGAATACCCCTTCAGTCACAACTAGATGGTTGTCTTCGCTATTAATCAGCGACTTCAGGTGTTCGATGTCATTGTGCTTGAAGCGCTTCATCTTAGCTGGTGACAACGCCCCCGCTTCCATCAAAGAGGCATGGTTCAAACGGTCTTGGATGAGTACGTCTGATTTTTCTAGCAAGGTGAATAACAAAGCTTGGTTAGCACTGAATCCAGAGCCAAACAGGACTGCCCTTTCGTAACTCAGCCATTCTGTTAGTGCCGCTTCTAAATTGCTGTGCGCGGCACTAAAACCTGTGACCATTGGAGATGCACCACTGCCACTGCCGTATACACTCAAGCCTTGCTGCCAAGCACGAACGAGCGCTTGGTCATTGGCCAAGCCTAAATAATCATTACTTGAGAAGTTGATGTAGCGTCTGCCTTCGTATTCCAAAATCGATTGGTTGCCGGAAAACACCACATTCATCGAACGATTCAGCCCCTGCGCTTTACGATCGGCAAGGGCGGACTCGATACGAGATTTAAACGCTGGCATCGTAGAAAAGGTCGTCTTTTGTCGGACGAGCAGCAACGCGCTCTACGACGCGATCCAGCAACTCGTTTTCTTCGATTTCATCAGGTTTTTGAGACACCTCTTGGCTGTTAATGCCGAGCTTGTCGAACAGCATCATGTCTTTGTCTTCAGAAGGGTTTGGCGTGGTCAGAAGTTTGCAACCATAGAAGACGGAGTTTGCACCCGCCATAAAACACAGCGCTTGCATTTGTTCGTTCATGTTTTCACGACCAGCCGATAAACGGACTGCGGATTGGGGCATCATAATTCGTGCTATTGCAATCAGACGAATAAAGTCGAACGGCTCAACGTCGTCCACTTCTTCCAATGGTGTACCCTTCACCTTAACCAGCATGTTGATTGGCACACTTTCAGGATGTACTGGCAAATTAGCCAGTTCAACCAACAAACCTGCTCGGTCGTTAGCACTTTCACCCATGCCGATGATGCCACCGGAACAGATCTTCATGCCAGCATCACGAACGTGAGACAAAGTGTCTAAACGGTCTTGGTAAGTACGTGTGGTAATGATGTTGCCGTAAAACTCAGGTGAGGTATCTAGGTTGTGGTTGTAGTAATCCAGACCAGCAGTTGCCAATTGCTTTGCTTGATCTGGCGTCAGCATGCCTAATGTCATACACGTTTCTAAACCCATGCCCTTCACGCCTTTGATCATGTCGGTCAAATGCGGCATGTCACGCTCTTTCGGGTTTTTCCATGCTGCACCCATACAGAATCGAGTAGAACCAGCATTTTTGGCTTTTTGCGCAGCATCGAGTACGCGTTCTACTTCCATCAAACGCTCTTTCTCGATGTCTGTGGTGTAACGAGCACTCTGAGGACAGTACTTACAATCTTCTGGACAAGCACCTGTCTTAATCGACAGAAGCGTGCTTACTTGAACATGGTTGGTTTGTTGATATTGACGATGTACAAGCTGCGCTTCGAATAGGAGATCCATGAATGGTTTTTCCATGAGATCGCGCACTTCAGCATGCGTCCAGTTATGACGAACTTCCACGTGTATTCCTTTAGTCACTTTTGTTGTTGTGTTGACAGTCTACTGAGTCTCGATAAACTGTCAACACAACACAAAACAACAAAGTTTACACCTGTTTGTTTTTTAATCTTAATTATTATTGGAATCGCACATGGATCTCGCCTTCGACCGCCAGCATATCTGGCATCCTTACACTTCGACATTAACACCTCTGACCTGCTACCCAGTAGAATCAGCAAGTGGTGTTCACATTAAATTGGAAGACGGTACTGAGCTTGTCGATGGCATGTCTTCTTGGTGGTCGACAATCCACGGCTACAACCATCCGCACTTAAATCAAGCCGCTCACCAGCAAATCGATAAGGTCTCTCACGTGATGTTTGGCGGGATTACCCACCAGCCAGCAATCAGTTTGTGTAAGAAGTTGCTATCCCTAGCACCAAGTAATCTTGAACATGTATTCCTTGCCGATTCAGGCTCCGTTTCCGTAGAAGTCAGCTTAAAAATGGCACTGCAATATTGGCATGCAAAAGGCGAACGCCGACCGAAGTTTCTTACTTTGCGACACGGTTATCACGGCGACACCTTTGCGGCCATGTCGGTTACCGATCCTGACAACTCAATGCACTCTCTCTACAAAGGCTTTTTACCTGAGCATATCTTTGCGGAGTCACCAACTTGTGGTTATTGGGATGAGTGGAAGCCAGAAGACCTTGCTGACTTTGAAGACAAGATTGACTCGCACCATCAAGAGCTTGCAGCGGTGATCCTAGAGCCTATCGTTCAAGGTGCAGGCGGCATGCGTATCTATCATCCAGAATTTCTCAAAGGCGTGCGTAGGCTTTGCGACAAATACGGCTTGTTATTGATTGCAGATGAAATCGCAACAGGGTTTGGGCGTACCGGTAAACTGTTTGCTTGCGAACACGCAGATATCCAGCCAGACATTTTGTGTGTCGGGAAAGCACTCACTGGCGGCTACATGACGCTCTCTGCGACCCTAGCGAGCAAACACGTCGCGGATACTGTTTGTGGTGGTGATGCTGGTTGTTTCATGCATGGTCCAACCTTTATGGGTAACCCGCTCGCCTGCGCCGTTGCCACCGCAAGTTTAGAATTGATAGAACAAGGCAACTGGCAGCAGCAAACCCAGCAAATTGAAACGCTGTTTTCTGAACTACTGCCAAAACTTGAAAAATACGACTTGGTGAAAAACACTCGTTGGTTAGGTGCCATTGGCGTTGTGGAAACGCATCGTCCAGTGAATATGGAAACCATCCAAGCCTTGTTTGTTGAACACGGAGTTTGGATTCGCCCATTTGGCAAGCTGATTTATATGATGCCGCCGTTCATCAGCAAACCAGACGAAATTGAGAAGCTAGTGAATGCGATTGATGCTGCTTTACAACGTAAAGACTGCTTCGCTTCATAGTTGAATTCAATACAAAAACGGTTTGAGTATGAGACTCAAACCGTCTCTTTATTTATCAGAGCAGTAAAGCTATCGAAGTGGACTGTCTTTACTCGCTCGTCGATTGAACAATGCTTGGCGTTGAGACACCAATTCGATTGTTGACTGACATTCGATACACAAACGAACGCCTTTCATTGCAAGACGACGAGCTTCCGGAATCTCATCACCACACTCATCGCAATAATGGGCGCTTTCACCCTTTGTGATACTGCCACGAACACGGGAAATCTCGTCGTCTATTGTGTTTTGAATTTGTTGGCTGACACTATCGTCGTTTGCCCACCCTACGGCCATAAGCCCTCCTCGTTACTTGAATGAGAAAATCTACTTACCGTGGTAAGGTGGATGATTACATCGCTTACAAATAACAAAATAATTAGGGTAAACTCGAAAACACTATTACGATTTGGTAATAATCACTCTGTAATCGATTATTCGGCACTCTCATGGAAAAGCAATGCAAGGTTACTCATATTCCCTTCCTCACATTCAAAATACTGCGTTTGCTCAGGCTCTCTCAAAGTAACACTGAGTATCTTCTCAGCCTCATTAAACTCCTCACTAAAGTACTCACTGACTAATATGACGCGCTCACCAATACTAAATTCCAGTGACTTCTCATCTACCAACGCTCGATGATAATGTTCAACACGATAATCTTGAGGTTTTATCCGCTGTAAAACAGGGCTTTGATTCTCAATGGACTCATTAAAGATAATCCCACCTTTGCCTTGCTCTATCGAAATACTAAAGTTCATAGTTTGGTTTACTGAGCATTCAAAGACTTTTCTGGGCAAGGTGTTAGCAACAGCAAACGTGCTCATCATGGCAACACTTAAGCCCCAAATGGCCACCAATCGTGTCATTACCATTCAGCCAGCACAGTAAATCGCGCTTGCTCAGACATGCGAGTTAATACATAGCCGTGTGAAGAAGAATACGAGCCACTGAGTACACTATTCTCTTTCTCAATAACGATATCCTCGATGCCGTCAGCATTGTAATCCCCTTTTGCCACAATCGTAATGACTTGAAAACCATCGGTCGCGTCGAAGTACTCTGCTCTCACTTGACTGACGACCTGAGTTCTTTGGATACGGTCTGCTTCATCCCACGTTGATAGTGTCTTTGCTTTCTCAGCGCTTTCGTTAGAAATAACAAAAGCAAGTGCACTTGGCGCAAATTTAGGAAAGCTATCATCTAGCTTAAAATCCGATATAAACGAACGTTCAGAGGCAATGAGCTTTGCTATCTCGCTCCAAGTTTGGCACTGCGTTAAATACGCTTTAAACGCGCCGTATTCATAGGCTTTTGCCGCAGTAAAGCCCGTAGAGTTTGCCGTTGCTAAGTCTTGGCAATTAGATACTAGTTTTTCTTCATCAGATGCACGTTTCAATTCAAGTTCATAGCCCCAATCGAGTGAGTTACGAAGTTGCATATTTTCTTTGGAAGGTTGCGCTATTTCGCGCGCGAAAAAGAGGTCAGTTCGCTCGCTATCTAAGTATTGAGGCTGGATAAGTTCACTTGCGATAACACTCTCGCTAACGAACAAGGTAAGCGCAAAAGCAACAAGCAATGAAAGGTGATTTACTGGCATAACATTTAACAATAAGTACAAATAAGGCCTTTAGCTTGTCATTTTAAAAATCGCTTAGAAAAATATCATTTGTCACGAACTGTCAGATTCTGGACGAGCTAATCATTACTTGAGATACGATTTACATTCGAGTGTATTTTTACTCGACGCAAATAACAAAAAACCCAGCACTGTGGCTGGGGTTTGGTGTTCTAGTGGCTAATGCATTAACCGATGTGCGTTGCGCCGCCCATGTACTTCTGAAGTACTGCAGGGATTGCAATGCGACCGTCTGCTTCTTGGTTGTTTTCTAGGATAGCAACCATGGTACGACCAACTGCTAGACCAGAACCGTTTAGCGTGTGTACAAGCTCAGGTTTCTTCTCGCCTTTACGACGGAAACGCGCTTGCATACGACGAGCTTGGAAGTCCCACATGTTAGAACATGAAGAGATTTCACGGTAAGTTTCTTGAGCAGGAACCCAAACTTCTAGGTCGTAAGTTTTACGAGCGCCGAAGCCCATGTCACCTGTACAAAGAACCACTTTACGGTAAGGAAGCTCTAGAAGTTGTAGAACTTTCTCAGCGTGACCTGTTAGCTCTTCTAGCGCATTCATTGAATCTTCTGGCTTCGTGATTTGTACTAGCTCAACTTTGTCGAACTGGTGCATACGAATCAAACCACGAGTATCACGACCGTATGAACCCGCTTCTGAACGGAAACACGGCGTGTGAGCTGTCATCTTGATTGGTAGATCCGCTTCGTCAGAAATCGTGTCACGAACTAGGTTTGTTACAGGTACTTCTGCCGTAGGTATTAGAGACAGTTTACGTGGCTCTTCGTCGTTTACTTTTTCCGCTAGAGGCTCTGTGTGGAAAAGGTCTTTACCGAACTTAGGAAGCTGGCCAGTACCGAATAGGCTGTCAGAGTTTACTAGGTAAGGTACGTACATTTCAGTGTAGCCATGTTCTTCTGTGTGAAGATCTAGCATGAACTGAGCGATTGCACGGTGTAGACGAGCAAATTGGCCTTTCATCACGATGAAACGTGCGCCAGTGATCTTAACTGCACTTGCGAAGTCTAGACCGCCACCCATTTCACCTAGGTCAACATGGTCTTTTAGTTCGAAGTCGTAAGTCTTAGGCTCACCCCAACGAGAGATTTCGACGTTGTCGTTTTCATCTTTACCATCTGGCACTTCATCAGCAGGGATGTTTGGTACAGAAAGCGTGAATTCGTCTAGTTGAGCCATTACTTGCTCAAGTTCAACTTTCTTCGCATCAAGATCGCTACCTAAAGTACCGATTTGTTTCTTGATCTCTTCTGCGCCTTCTTTGTCGCCAGCCGCCATTTTTTGGCCGATTTGTTTGGAGATGGAGTTACGCGTGGATTGTAAATTTTCTACTTCTACTTGAATGGACTTACGTTGTTCTTCAAGTTTACGAATAGTCTCTACGTCTAGCTTAAAGCCACGACGCGCCAGTTTAGCAGCTGTTTCATCCAGCTCTGTACGAAGTAATTTAGAATCCAGCATTGTTAATCCTATGCTTTTTGTTGTGAAATCACGCGCACTTTCCAAGCGTACGCGTTAAAAAAATTTACTGAACAAATGTATCCAAAAACGCCTACTTTTCATAGCGCTTTTGTTGGCTATTTGCGTCTAATTTAGCCAAGTAATCTAACTTTTCGCCGATTTTGGTTTCTAGACCGCGATTTGTTGGCTGATAATACTTACGATCTGCCATTTCTGGTGGCAAATATTGCTCACCGGCTGCATAGGCACCCGGCTCATCGTGAGCATAACGATACTCTGCCCCATACCCCATGTCTTTCATCAAACTGGTAGGTGCATTTCGAAGGTGATGAGGCACTTCATATTCAGGTAAGTTATGAGCATCTGTGAGCGCTTGTTTCCATGCTACGTACACCGCATTACTCTTTGGCGCGCACGCTAAGTAAACGATCGCCTGCGCAATCGCACGTTCACCTTCTGCCGGACCAACACGGGTAAAGCAATCCCACGCGGAGAGTGCGACTTGCATGGCTCTAGGGTCCGCATTGCCAACATCTTCCGATGCTATCGCAAGTAATCGGCGAGCGATGTAGAGCGGATCACAACCTGCAGCGATCATACGAGCAGCCCAATATAAAGCGGCGTCTGGATTTGAACCACGAATGGATTTGTGAACCGCAGAGATTAAGTCGTACCAGATATCACCTTTGTTATCGAAGCGAGAGACCTTTTCTCCCGCCACTTCCGCAAGCAACTTAAGCGTGATTTCTTTTTCACCCTGCGCGTTGTCTTCTGCCATATCGTATAGCAGCTCAAGGTAGTTAAGAGACATGCGAGCATCACCGTTCACTAGCTCTGCTAGGCGATCTAGTACGTTATCGGCGAAATGTGCTGGTATATTCCCCAAGCCGCGCTCTTTGTCATTAATCGCTTGATCAAGCGCCAGCGATATTTCGCTCTGACCAAGAGAAGTCAACTTGTAAACGCGAGCACGCGAGAGTAATGCGTTGTTTAACTCAAACGAAGGGTTCTCTGTGGTCGCACCGATAAACGTAACCGTACCGTCTTCAATATGCGGTAAAAACGCATCTTGCTGTGATTTGTTAAAGCGATGCACCTCATCCACGAATAAGATAGTGCGGCGACCTGCCATTTTGTTCTCACGCGCTTTGTCGATCGCAGCCCGGATCTCTTTAACGCCAGACGTCACCGCAGATACACGCTCAACTTCGGCGTTGGCATAGTTTGCTGCCACTTCCGCTAATGTCGTTTTGCCTGTGCCTGGTGGTCCCCACAAAATCATCGAGTGAATGTGTCCAGCCTCTAGCGCTCGGCGTAGGGGTTTACCCGGACCTAAAATATGCTGCTGCCCAATATACTGTTCGATTGTTTGTGGTCTCATACGAGCAGCAAGGGGACGAAAATCTTCGTCCCCTGAGAAATCTAACGTGTAATTACTCACTACCAATTAATTCCTTTGGTCATCCACTTCCACGCCATCTGGAATTGTGAATGTAAATCTGTCTACCTTTGGTTTACCAAGCTTAACATTACTAAAAGTAAACAGCCCTTTCTGGCCATCTTGCTCAATGACGTTAAAGCCTTTCACTACGCCTTTTGTATCAATATTAATCTGGAATTGGCCTTGAGTAGAGTCAATTGCCGTTGGAATGAGCGTAAACTCATTACCTTTCTGAGAAATCTTATAGTTATCCCAGTCGCTTGCTCTATTGCGAGTTAACAGCACAAATGGTGTTTGCTCGGTCGCTTGCTCTTGCCAGTAAATGCTTACTTGCTCAATGAATGGGCTGTAATACCACAACGTCTTGCCATCAGATACTAAAAGGTTTTCATCAGGGAAAGTCGTACTCCAACGGAACAAGCTTGGACGAGCGATTTCAACCGTGCCCTCACCTTCCATTACCGTTTCACCTTCAGGGCTGATCACTTGCTGGGAGAAATCGGCACTGAAACCTTCGTTCATTGCGAGACGTTTATTGAGTTCATCTTTGGGAGATGCTGCATTCGCAGCTGAGAAGAAAGAAACACTTAAAACTAGCGCTGAGAAAAATTTCGCTGAAAATCGTTTTTTCATTCAGATACCTATCAGAGGGTCAAAGACCTAAAGTTACTCACCTCAGTTGGACTGAAGTGAGTAAAACAAGTTCATTAATCTTTTGGCGGCGCAGGAGCTAAAACTTCGCGGTTACCGTTGTGACCCGGTGCACTCACGATACCTTGCGCTTCGAGTTGCTCAACAATACGGGCGGCACGGTTGTAACCGATCTTAAATCGACGCTGTACGCCAGAAACAGAGCCTCGACGTGACTGAACTACGTGCTCAACGACTTGATCGAAGAGTGGATCCACATCTTCATCCGCTTCCATTTGCTCACCTGGCAATAAGCTTTCTGGACTTTGATCTCCGCTGATGATCTCTTCAATGTAGTTCGGTTTACCACGCGCTTTCCAGTTGTTTACAACAGCATGAACATCATCATCTGATGCAAATGCACCGTGGACACGAGTTGTATGACTTGAGCCCGGCGGTAGATACAACATATCACCCATACCAAGCAGTGATTCTGCACCACCTTGGTCTAGAATCGTACGGGAGTCTGTTTTAGTCGATACCGTAAACGCAACACGAGTTGGAATATTCGCTTTAATCAGACCAGTGATAACATCCACCGATGGACGCTGAGTCGCAAGAATTAAATGAATACCTGCCGCACGCGCCTTTTGTGCCAAGCGTGCAATCAGTTCTTCTACCTTCTTACCAACCACCATCATCAGGTCAGCAAATTCATCGACAACAACAACGATGTAAGGCAGTTTTTCTAACAATGGCGGTTCCGTATCCATACTGTCGCCTTCTTGCCAGAATGGATCATGAATTGGATGACCTGCTTCTGCTGCCATCTTCAACTTCTCGTTAAAGCCTTTCACATTACGAACGCCCAATGCCGACATCAATTTATAACGACGTTCCATCTCACCCACACACCAACGTAGAGCGTTTGATGCGTCTTTCATATCAGTCACAACTTCAGAAAGAAGATGAGGGATACCTTCGTAAATAGAAAGCTCTAGCATTTTCGGATCAATCATGATGAAGCGTACATCTTCTGGGCCAGCTTTATACAGCATGCTCAAAATCATCACGTTCACACCCACCGACTTACCAGAACCTGTTGTACCTGCTACTAGCACGTGAGGCATCTTCGCGAGATCGGCCACAACAGCTTCGCCCGCAATGTCTTGACCTAACACAACCGTTGTGGGTGACGTTGCTTGCTCAAACTGAGGACTACTAATTACATCAGATAAATAGACCGTCTGACGACTCATGTTTGGCAGTTCCAAACCAATGTAAGGCTTGCCAGGGATAACTTCTACAACACGTACCGCCATCGCAGACAAGGCACGCGCTAAGTCAGTTGAAAGACCGGAAATACGGCTTACTTTTACCCCCGGTGCCAAATCAAGCTCGAAGCGAGTGATCACTGGACCAGGATAAATCCCCACCACGTCGGCTTTGATTTTGTAGTCCGCTAGCTTGCTCTCAACCAATCGAGCGACCTGCTCTAGAGCATCTCGGTCGATAAAGTTTTCGCGTTTTTCTGGATGGTAAAGCAACTCGAGCGTTGGAAGTGGCTCTTCTGGAACAGGCAAGTTTTCTTCTTTCTGTACCAAAAATGGGTTCTGTGTCGCTGCTACTTTCGCTTGCGCACTAGAAACCATGTCTTGGAATGCCGCTACATCTTCGTCGCCGTCTTGAACCTCTTCAACCTCCGCTTTTTGAAGTGCAGGTTCAAATGTTGTTGAAGGTGTTGCCACTTGCTGATGAGGTGTTGCTGGAGCTGGCTGTAGTTGTTGTACAGACTGTGACTCCACTTCGTCTTCATCGTCTAACACGTCAAAATCAGAGATCGTAGGTTCAATGTGTTGACTCGATTCTGTTTGCTCCGTGATGCTATCTAGCGCAGCGGAATCAATTACAGGCTCTTCATGCACAGGATGCTCAATACTTGGCTGCTGTACTTGCTCTGCTTCAAATTGTTCGTACTCCGCATAATCTGGTTCAACACTGATCGGTTCTTCTGTAGCTGTATGTTGCTCTACATAGGAAGAGTAAGTGTCTGCAAATGATGGGGCTGCCTGTTCTTCAGTTCCCCAGTCATCTGCTTGTTGCGCTGCAGCTTCAAGCTCTTCTATCGTGACATTCAGCTGCTTGGTACGCTCCAGAAGCGGATCAACGTTATCAGTATTCACCGCATGGACAGGTTGCGTTTGGTGCTCAGGTTGAGCATAAACTGACGCAGCATTAACCGTAGCCTTGTGTTGTGGCGGCGTCGGTTCCACCATCATTTGTTCCGCTGGCTTCTCAGGTTTAGCTTGAGGCATATAAATAGGATATTCATGCGCAAGCGCCGATTCTTTCGGCTCATCGACATCGAACGCCGTTAAATGAGGAAGCGGCTCATCATCAATGTCATGGTCTACGTTATGTCTAGGCGTAGAGACTTTATCTTCCACGAACTCATCTAGCTGAGGTTCTAAAACTTCTTGCTCAGAGCCTCTTATCTTATTTGCAAGCGCCGCAATTAGCGCTAATGCACGATCTCCAAGCCACTCAACGATGTTAAGCCATGAGATGCCAGTAAAGAGAGTAAAACCCGCTCCCCATAAGAACAGCAGTACCAATGTCGTGCCAAGTACATTCAATGTAGGTAAAGCTAGGCTAGACAACACATCTCCGACGACACCACCGGACGAGAAATACCAAATATCATCAAAATTAATATCGGCTAGACCACAGCTAGTCATTATAAGGACGACAAGGCCGAGTAACCTCGTACCCCATAACATGAAATCAATTGGCTCATCTTCTCCTCGTTTACGGCAAATCACCCATGCAGCCGCCGCTAGCAAGAAAGGGATTGGATAAGCGAGAGAGCCAAATGTGAAGAATAGTGTGTCCGCAAGCCAAGCGCCGAAAAGGCCACCAGCATTGTCGATCTCCCCTCCCCATGCGGTTTGGGACCAAGAAGGATCGGCCGGACTGAAGGTAAATAGTGCAACCGCAAGCAATACCGAGCTAAGAACGCCAACGATAAAGCAGCACTCTTTTAAGCGTTGGAAGCCATTTAAGCGTGAAGACTGGGGCTCTTCACTGGTTTTGATAATGGTTTCGACTTTCTTTGCGTTCTCTTTGAACATAAATCAACTTGAATATGGAAATGAAATAGGAAATTGCAAAACATTCCGAGCGGCATCAAGCCGCTCGGTAAATTGATTTAACCATATCAAAGAGAAAAACCCAATTACTCTCTGGCGAAAGCGGAAGCATATACCGCTTTCTTTGCAAGAAATTAACGAGTTTTGATCACAAGCTGGTTAGATTGTTTCACTTCTTCCATTACAACGTATGTGCGAGTGTCATTTACGCCAGGTAGACGTAGTAACGTATCGCCCAATAGTCGGCGGTAAGCACCCATATCTGATACACGGGTTTTAAGAAGATAGTCAAAGTCACCTGATACAAGATGACACTCTTGTATGTCGTCTAGCTTTTGAACAGCTGAGTTAAACTGCTCAAATACATCCGGCGCACCACGGTTTAGTGTAATCTCAACGAATACTAATAGTGACGCATCCAGGAACTGCGGATTCAATAATGCAGTGTATCCTGTGATGTAACCCTGACGCTCTAAGCGACGTACACGCTCCAAACATGGCGTTGGAGAAAGTCCCACACGTTTTGAAAGCTCAACGTTTGAAATACGACCGTCTTTCTGCAGTTCATTAAGAATGTTGCGGTCGATACGGTCTAGTTCCTTGGACGGCTTTTTATAGTTGTCTGCCATTTTTTATTCCACCTTATTACTTCCTTGCAAAAAAATATACTACAACTTTTTAATATTTGGTGCCAAATTTTACAAATCTATAACTATACTAGTTATTAATTCGACAATAACACCCTACAAACAGTTAATACAACCATTATAGAAAGAGGATACAGGATGATCATTGGCGTACCTAAGGAAATCAAGAACCACGAATATCGTGTTGGTATGATCCCAGCAAGCGTGAGAGAACTCATCTCACATGGTCACCAAGTTTTAGTTGAGACCAATGCAGGTGCCGGCATTGGTTTTTCAGACGATGATTACATCGCTGTCGGCGCATCCATTCTCCCTCATGCTGCAGACGTATTCGCGCAAGCAGACATGATTGTAAAAGTAAAAGAACCCCAAGCAGTAGAGAGAGCAATGCTCCGCGAAGGGCAAATTTTATTTACTTATTTACACCTAGCACCAGATTTTCCACAAACTGATGAGCTAATCAAGAGCAAAGCTGTCTGTATAGCCTATGAGACTGTAACAGATAATATGGGTCGTTTGCCACTGTTAGCACCAATGTCAGAAGTGGCAGGTCGGATGTCTATCCAAGCTGGCGCGCAAACATTGGAAAAATCACACGGCGGTCGTGGTCTGCTGCTAGGTGGCGTACCTGGTGTTGAGCCAGCGAAAGTCGTCATCGTTGGTGGTGGTGTTGTTGGTGCAAACGCAGCTCGTATGGCTGTTGGTCTTCGCGCTGACGTAACCATTCTAGACCGCAACGTAGATACACTTCGTAAACTTGACGAAGAATTCCAAGGTCGCGCTAAAGTGGTTTATTCTACTGAAGACGCTATCGAGAAGCATGTTCTAGAAGCTGACCTTGTTATCGGTGCCGTTCTAATTCCTGGAGCAGCAGCGCCTAAGCTGGTAACAAAAGAGCACATTGCTAAGATGAAACCTGGTGCGGCAGTGGTTGACGTGGCTATTGACCAAGGTGGCTGTTTCGAGACATCTCACGCAACAACCCACGCAGATCCAACTTACATCGTGGATGAAGTGGTTCACTACTGCGTAGCAAATATGCCTGGTGCGGTTGCACGTACTTCAACTTTCGCATTGAACAATGCAACACTCCCTTACATTGTGAAACTCGCAAACAAAGGCTACCGTGAGGCACTTCTAGAAGACAAAGGCTTCCTTGAAGGTCTAAACGTTATTCACGGAAAAGTAACATGTAAAGAAGTAGCAGAAAGCTTTGACTTGGAATACGTTGAACCAACTCAAGCTATCGCTATGTTCAATTAATGACAAAATAACACACAATTTGTCACGTTTTGTTTACAAAAGCCCACGCGTAAGTGGGCTTTTTCATATAGAGCGTTTAGCTATAAAAAATAACTAATTCTTATATGCGCAAATTAAAATATTTCTAGGTGTAACTGATTTAGGGCAAAACTCTGACAATCTAACACGATAACCACGTTCTTCAAGATAAAGTGCTTTGTCCAATGCGAGCCAGATCTCCAATGGACGTTGAAAAACCAGTTGCACTAAGCTCATTCTCTCCATTTGCCAGAAGCGTTGTTCGCTTAACTTTTCAAAATGATCGAAATCGATTTCTTGAGAAAGAACGATACCTTTCTGCTCCGCCGCCCAGCGACACAAAGATTCAAAGCCTTCACTTAATTGCGACTTACGAATACTGGGGACAGGTTGGTACTCTGCCATGCCTAACGCTCGTCGAGTAATCAAATCGAAGCCAAGACGAAACACCATTTCCTGCTGACGATGGCGACGTACACGCTCTCCCCCTGTCACCGTTTGCTGTAACGGGATACGCAGTTCTTGCTTAGACAATGAGAGAGAAGAAACCCTCCCCGGTTTCGACATCGGCTGGTATTGTTCCGACTGAATCAAGTGATAACAACAAGGTGAGATAGTCATCGCAGCAATCCCATTCTCACTGCCGTACTGCATTAGACGAACATGGAGGTCACCACACGCATGCAGTGCCACCGCGTGTTGCGTTGGCTTGAATACCGCTTTTGCTTTGCTATCGAACGCGTCACCTTGAATAAACGTCATTTTCCAATGGTGTTCATTCGCAGCTTGTTGCCCCGAATCACACAGTACTTGTTGATATTCGAAACTGGTCACAGGCTGATCGGTTTGTGTTGCCAGGATTCGTCCTAAATAACCTTTCCCTGAACACCACTCTAACCATTCTTCGCCACAGTGTTGTTGAATTGCAGCTTCACCCATCGAGCTGATTTGCTCCAGCTTACGTCCGGGAATGCCGTTGTCTAAACCACGAGCGAGTGCCAAACCATTTAAGGTTAAAGACTCTAAACGCGTGTGATAAGCGAGTTGTTCGAGTTGAGGCACAAACGCGCTTATCGCTTTTAAGGCGAGTTCAGGTTCCGCTTTATACTCTTCGATTTGAGAGGGAGAAAGAGACACTAACCACTGGCACAACTGAGGGTGTCGCTCTTGCCAAGGTAATGAGGTGTGGATGCTACTTTTAAATGGTTCAAACCGCCATAGCGATTCGTTTTCCAATAAGCAGTTATTAATAAATTGAAATTGCGTTTTCATAACTCCCCCTACAACGAGCGCATTGTAGAGGGAATCGAAACATCAATGAAGTATTATCTCACCGGGAGCTCGATGTCTTTAAACATCTCTTCGATTTCTGCATTAGATTTCAACGAAATCGCCTGCTCTACCACTGGGCGAGTTAAATGAGGAGCAAAGCGTTCCATAAAATCGAACATGTATGAGCGCAGGAATGTGCCGCGACGGAAGCCAATACTTGTCGTACTAGCCCCGAATAAATGGCTCGCATCTATTGCGACTAAATCCCTATCCTGCTCTTCATCCACAGCCATGCTCGCAATCACACCAACACCAATACCCATGCGAACATACGTTTTAATAACGTCCGCATCAGTTGCAGTGAACACCACTCTCGGGGTTAAACCTTCACGATTAAATGCGGTATCTAACTCTGAACGGCCCGTAAAACCAAACACATAAGTGACCAATGGATAAGCGGCAAGGTCGCTGATCGTTACTTTATCTTTCTTCGCTAATGGATGATCTTTGGGGACGACAATTGAACGGTTCCAGTGATAACAAGGCAGCATGATGGCATCTTGATATAAGTGAAGCGCTTCTGTCGCAATCGCAAAGTTCGCCGTACCTTTAGCAATTGCCTCAGACATTTGTGACGGCGTACCTTGATGCATGTGTAATGACACTTTTGGGTAGCGAGAAGTGAAACCTTTGATGACATCCGGCAAAGCATAACGCGCTTGCGTATGTGTCGTGGTGATATTCAGCGTCCCCATTTCTGGGTGGGTGTGCTCCCCTGCTACAGCTTTGATACTTTCTACACGAGCGAGAATTTCTTGAGAGATACGTACAATTTCTTCACCAGCAGGTGTCACCTGTGTTAAGTGCTTACCGCTACGTTCAAAAATCTGAATGCCTAACTCATCTTCCAGCAACCGAACCTGCTTACTGATACCTGGCTGAGAGGTATACAAGCTTTCTGCCGTCGCGGATACATTCAGATTATGGTTTACAACCTCAACAATATACTTCAGCTGCTGCAGTTTCATCGTAATCCCTTACTTGTTCATGAGATAATTTATTGGCCACTCGGACGAGCGATATAATAATTAGTTATAACGCGTTCAAATCGAAATGAACAGTAATTTCTAACTTATACCTCAATCACATACTGATAATCCTCAACATAGAAACAATATGCACAAAGTTGAGCCAATAAATGACTGAATTTCTATGATGTGACTTCTATCAGTAGCTAAAACGTGGGAGAGACAAAATAATCAAACAAATAGGGTGCCGAGTAAGATAAGATTCATGTATTCTTTAACGCTAGCCGTAGAAAAGTAAAGCAGACGCAAAGATATGAATATTGGTTTAATAATCGCTTTGGTAGCCATCCTACTGGTGTTGATCCTAGGCTATAACATTATGTTGCAGTATAAGGTCAAGGTAGAGACTGCGAAAAGACAGGAGTCCGCACGCTATGTTGCCTTGATTGATGGCACTGAAGAGTTGATTGGTCATGCGCACCATATCCCTTTTAGCAAGGAGCTGTTGCTATGTCTAAACAATCGTATTCTTGACGCGCTAGAAAGCATGCATGAGCTTGACCCGAAGAATAAGCAGCTTGCTCAACGTATCGAAAACATGAAGCAACAGATTGATCAACTGAAAGAGAATGGTCCCACTGGCGAGAGTACCACGTTCAAAATGCCGAGCAGTGATAAACAAGCCATCGTCATGCTTAAGTTGGTGAAACGCCTCCGCGATACTATCCGTAACGAACACAATAAAGGCCGTATCGACACCCAGACTTATGTCGCTGAAAATGCGCGTTTAGAAACGATGCAGATTCGTATCAACATCGAAAACGTCATTAAAAGAGCAAATGACTCAATCGCTCGAGGTCAACCTGGTACAGCACTTCAACTGCTACGCAAAGGTATCGATGCATTGAGTACAAAGAGCGATCCCTACTCTATTCAAGCGAAACAGAAGCTTGAAGACATGCTGGGCGACCTAGATAAAAAACGCCAAGATAAAAGTGATGCCGAAATGCAGCAGATCGCCGATAAAGAGCGCGACAATGACATGGAAGCACTCTTCGGCGAGAAGAAAAAGTGGTAACATTCACTTAAGGTCAATAAAGGCTGCAATCGCAGCCTTTTTTCTATCCGTAAGATAGCGGATATGCCCAATTAGAATGTGAAGTACTAAAACTAAAATGATGAATCTAGACGCCTATCAAGATCTTCTTGCTCCCATTAACCAATTTCTGCAATGCAGCACACCTGATGAATGGGTAGAGGAAGCAAAGAAACCAGAAAACCTTCAAACCATTTTATTAGACCACCTACTGTGTGAGCTAAAAGCTGGCCAATCTGCGATGTTTTTAATTCGTAAATATGCCGTTGACCAATCCAGTTCACATGCTCTGCTTGACTGGTTTAAACCCTATGAAGATTTTGCTTATCGCAATGTAGGCTCACTAGAAACGTTAAAAGGTAAGAGCAATATTTCCAAAGCGATCATGGCTAAGTCCAACTCACCGTACAGCCAAGATTTGATCGATAAAATGGTGCTTTTGATTAAAGAGGAATTGCACCACTTTTATCAAGTTTTAGAGATCATGGAAAGTCGTGGAATTGAGTATAAAAATATTCCAGCAAGTCGCTATGCTAAAGGGCTCATTTCGCATATGAAGACTCATGAACCGGAAACGCTGATCGATAAGCTCATCATTGGTGCGTACATCGAAGCCCGATCTTGTGAGCGTTTTGCCAAACTAGCACCACATATGGATGACGATATCGCAAAATTCTACGTTTCTTTACTGCGCTCAGAAGCACGCCACTATCAAGATTATCTTGTATTGGCAGAGCAAATCGCGGGCAAAGACATCAGCGAACGCGTAGCCTATTTTGGCCGAGTTGAGGCAGATTTAATTTCTACGCCAGATACAGATTTTAAGTTCCATAGTGGTATTCCAGCCTAGCGAGCATATTCTCCCAAGATTGAGCATGCTCTGAGCTTATTTATATAGACAGAGAAATAAATAAGCCGGACATTTCATCCGGCTTATTTTTTGTAGCAATGAGGTTAGGAATAAAGCTGAAACACAACAACTAGAGCTGGAATGAACCCATTCGAGTTTTCAAGTTGTGCGCTAGGCTACTGATCTGCTGGCAAGCCACAGCCGTTTGCGAAGCTCCCTCAGCCATCTCTGTTGAGGCACTATTAATATGCTCCACACTTCGATTCAGCTCTTCGGATACAGAATTCTGCTCACTACAAGCCGTTGCGATTTGTGTGCTCATTTGCGCTATGTTATCGACAGAATGTTCAATTTCTTTTATCTGGCTATCAGCGTCATTGACTTGCTCAACACACTGAGAAATACCTTCCTGACAATCACGGCTTGAATGCCCTATTTTGCTGCTGCTCTCTTGTAGTTGATTAACAATTTCCACAATTTGTGAAGTGGAGTCTTGAGTGCGTTGCGCCAGAGAACGAACCTCATCTGCCACAACAGCAAAACCACGTCCTTGTTCACCGGCCCGAGCAGCTTCAATTGCGGCGTTCAGTGCTAACAAGTTTGTTTGCTCCGCAATCCCGCGGATCACATCTACGACCACATTGATATTGTTTGAGCTCGATTCAAGCTCACGTGCCAGTTCATCTGACTCTTGGATCGTATGTGATACACGCTCAATTACTGCAATAGTTTGTTGTAACGTCGCCGTTCCTTGCTTTGCCACTTCCGTTGCCGAGTAAGCGGAGGTCGCGCCAACTTCGGTATTTTGTGCCACTTCACTTACAGCAGCTTGCATTTCTGTCATCGCAGAAGCCACCGAGCTAAGTTCAATTTGTTGATTTTGCATACCAGAAGCGGTCTGAGAAGAAATAGCACTCACCTCCTCTACTGCTGCCGTTAGCTGAATCGTTGAGTCATTAATCTCAGAAACCAGCGAATGTAAGTTTGTTTGCATACCGACAAGCTCTTTGAGCAACGTTCCTAACTCGTCTTTGCTCAATTCACTTTCGTCGATTTGATTATTCAATTGACCCTTGGCGATTTTGGAAGCGAATTCCAATGCTCGATCAACAGGCCCGCAAATGACTCGAGAAAGCAACATGGCAGACATTACCATGACCAATGCGACGACAAGCGCACCAACAGCAGCGCTGTATTGTGTAAATGCCGCTTCATTTTGTACTTCTTCGCCAATCAAGTTCACCAACTCATCGTTCAACGCGAGGGTATCATCCAAGCTGCTCAACGCTTTTGAGTAAGTATTGAAACTCGATAAAATCACATCATTTGCACTTTCAGCATCACCTTGGCTTAGCAGTACGTTGTAAGTCTTCGTTTCCTTGATGTATTGATTCCAAGTTTCTTTAAAAACGTTAAAAGACTGCGTTTCACGCTGATTAAGGTCGAGCTTTTCGTATTCTGCAATACCAGCCTGCACATCAGAACGCCATTGGTCGAGGCCTTTTAACCACTCACCAATTTTGGGGTGATTTGCGTTTGGCAATAAAGAGAACTCATCTTTACGCACTTTGGTAATATCAACTTGGATACCTTTCAAAATCGCAACAGAAGGTAAACTTTTATCTGTTAGCACTGAGATGTCTTTATTCAGTGTTAACAAACCTTGTACCAACATTACTGACACTAAACCAAACACGGCAAAAACGGTTAAATAACTAACCGATATTTTCTTTACGACACTTAAGTCTTTAATACGCATGCACTTTCTCCCTGCAGCCTTTCCAAACCTCTCACTTAAGTGAAAGCTTAACCTCTAAAACACACTGTTTTTTGCGCTCGATATCATTGAGCGCTCTTATATACATCGGCCTGAAAGATCAAATCTTGACCAGTAATTGATATTTTTATCACGTGCTATTTTAGAGATAGGCTCGCATGCTCCGTATTGTGTCTACATTTTTTTATGAGCGCTTCCCGGCGCAACTCTAAGATCTCATCGATGAGTTTTTCTTTAGCGTTGATGCCAAAGTGCTGGGCATAATTTTTGACTTTTTCAATCTCATTAGGCTGTAAGCGGTATACCTCTTTCTTTAAACGAGCTTCTGCTTCGCTTCTAATCAAACCTTGGTCTTGTAGTAATTTAATGATGGTTTCATCGATTGGATTTACTGCTCTAGCCATAGTGCTCCATCTATCAATTTAAGTTCTAGCCATGTGGCTGGATGAATGACGCCGCACAACTTATAGAGCGAAGATGACAACTTGATTGCAGTGAGTACGATTCGTTAACCATCGCTATTATTTACAACCGCTTAAGCAACCATTAACTCTCTACCCCGACTCCTCACCATTGAATAAAGATCACATTCTGATAACAATTTTTAGTACTGGCTTCGATGTCATCCATATTTAACGTGCAAGTAATATTTATAAACAAGAATGATTGCTCTAGTTCAAATGATGGAAAAATAAGATGAAATTATCGCAGTGGGGTCTTTTATTAAGTGGCTTGGTGGCATTGCCAAGCATTGCAGATACAGATGTTTATCTAACCAATAACTCTGATCAGCCTTTAACTATTCAAGTAAAGCACGAAGGCAGTGATTTACTTCAATACGGAGAAGAGTGGCAGCAACATGTGCAAGTACTTGGTCCGTGGGAAACCAAACCTGTATTGAGCTTCAATCGTTGGGAAGGCGTGAAATCAAACCAAACTTACCGTTTTGAAACTGTGGTTTCTAGCCCTAAAGGTGAAAGCATAACACTCAATCAGGTCATGGAAGGTCATTGGTATAATTCAACCATTGAATATGGCTTATCGGCGGCCGATGTCGATTTATCTCTTAAAGATGATCGTAATATTCATCGTGCCAACACTAACGCTTTTGGCATCCGAGAAACCGAACTGGCATTTAAGTCAGACAGTACCGCTCGATACGACGATGTTTATTACACCATCACACCAAGCAAAGTAAATGAATCTGTCGATAACGAAGAACAAAACCTTAAGTTGATGACATACAACATCTGGGCTCTTACGGCTATTGCATCGCACATCGGTGATCGTTACGAACTGATTCCTCAATACGTCAAAGGTTATGATGTATTAGCGCTGCAAGAAGTGTTTGCAAGCGGTCGTGAAGCATTCCTACGTGAGTTAGCTAAGGAATATCCGTACCAAACTAAAATGTTAGATAAAGAAGGCGTTAATATTCATGATGGTGGGGTGATCATTGTCAGTCGCTATCCTATCGTGAATGAAGCGCAATATGTCTTCCCCGACTGCTCTGGCACAGACTGCTTTGCCGACAAAGGCGTGAATTATGCGGAAATTATTAAAGGTGGTCAGGCTTACCATGTATTTGCTACCCATACCGCATCTTTCGATACAGACACCGCTCGCGAGTATCGTCAGCGCCAGTTCAAACAAATCCGCGCACTCGCTAAATCTCTCAACATTCCTTCAAGCGAAACTGTAGTATACAGCGGCGACTTTAACGTAAACAAAAGAAAGTTCCCTGGTGACTACCAACAAATGATCGCCAACTTAAGCGCCATCGAACCTCAGTATTCAGGTTACACGGAGTCAACCTTTGATCCCCGTATCAATAACTTCGCAGGTGAAGCGTTATCAGGCGGCGAAAACGTGGAATACCTTGACTATGTTATGGTAAGTAGTGAATACGGGGTGAAATCATTCAATGACAACCGTGTAGACGTGCCGCGCACAACCGCTGAGAGTTTATGGAAACACTACAACCTTTCTGACCATTTCCCAGTTAGCGCAACAATCAAGCCATGAAGAAAATCGCGTTGATAATCATGTCCGCCATTATGGCGGGCATGATGTTTTTAACTTTCAGTCAAGATGGGCAGCAAGAAGCAGCCGTGTCCGCTTCTGCTCCAAAGACAAAAAATAAGAACGTCCCCAGTACATCACTAAAAACAAGCAATATCGCTCCCAGTGTAGATACTTCACCACAGGCCGCAGAGCTCCCTTCTGCGACTCAAATAACGACTGAGAGACTAACTCTGCTCAAAGGGAAAGAACTCGTCGCAGAGCTTGAGTCATTTTGGCATGAGTGCATGTCGAACCGCGACTGTGAGGAACAGTTAGCCTTGCTCGAGCCTTATTTATCTTCAGCACGATTTCAGCTTTTGGCGAACTACCATCAACTCAACAGTCAATGGCAAGAAAGTGTGGGTAATTTGTTGTTTGATGAGCAACAACCACTAGCCTCACGTATTGCACAACTTAAAGCCGAGGCAAGAGGCATTTGGGGCGAGTTGGCTGATGTTATTTTCTCGGATGAGTTCGCCCTATACGATTTCAATTTAGAGGCCCAACAGCTCAACACGCAAAGTCCAGAAAGCTTTTTGCAAGCTTTCGAGCAACTCATCATAGACTGGCAAGAAAATGCAGAGGCTATCGGGCTTACAAACGACCAAGCAAAATATGAGCGTGCAGTCGCCCTGATACCCAATAGCATGAGCTTTCCAGATCGCCAAACTATCATCGCAGAGCTGCAAAAAACTTACTTAACGAAGGGCGAAAGCGAAGAGATTCACGATCGTCAGCAACAAGTTGCCGAGCAAAAAGAGCAAGTCAGAGATTACCAACAAGCATTGCAACAACTTGAGTCCAGACTCAGAAAAGAAAGAGCCACAAGCCATTCGAATTTGTCAGAACCGGAATGGCAAAGCTATTACCAACAAGAAGTAGCGGATTTTCGTCGTGAATTTTTTCTTCTTAACAATCAGCTTTGACTGACTGGGAGCTAAAAAAGGCACGTTGCTAATAAGCCGTCGTGCCTTATGTCCAACTCTCTACTTTTAATTCAGAACAAATTCAAACCAAATACATCTTTCACATCAAATAGCACTTGTTCAGTTTTCTCACGAGAACGCTGACTACCTTGTTTTAAAATATCAATCAGCTGTGCTTTATCATTCAAATACATAGTGCGCTTTTCTCGAATAGGTCGAAGCATCTCTTGTAGGCATTCTTCTAACACTTTCTTGGTCAAACCATCACCTAACCCACCTCGTCGATAATGCTCTTTTAGCTGTTCGACGTAATCTTTATCAGGGTGAAAGGCATTGAGGTAGGTAAATACGATATTACCTTCGACTTGGCCAGGGTTCTCAATTTTCAGGTGATTGGGGTCGGTATACATAGATTTCACCGCCGCAGAAATCTCCTTTTCAGACGCCCCTAGGTTAATTGCATTCCCCATGCTTTTAGACATCTTATTTTTGCCATCAGTACTCGGCAAACGAGGTGCATCACTAAGTAATGGACGGCATTCTCTAAGAACCTCTTTTCCACCCAGGTGGTTTATTTTTCTTACGATTTCATTAGTTTGCTCCAACATCGGCAGTTGGTCATCACCTACCGGAACCAACGTCGCGTGGAACCCCGTAATATCGGCAGCTTGAGAAATTGGATACGTTAAAAAGCCAGCAGGAATAGAGCGTTCAAAGCCTTTACTTTGTATCTCATTTTTAACCGTGGGATTACGCTCTAAACGCGCAATAGAGACAAGATTGCTGTAATACATCGTTAACTCTGCTAACGCTGGTATTTGAGATTGCAACGTGATCGTGGTTTGTGTGGGGTCGATACCAACGGCCAAATAATCCACAACGACATTGAGAATATTGGAGGATACCTTTGATGGATTGTGGGCATTATCCGTCAAACCTTGCATGTCTGCGACTAAGATCGTTTGCTCATGCTCCGTTTGCAATTTGACTCGTTGTTGCAATGAACCGACATAGTGCCCGAGGTGTAACGGACCTGTCGCTCGATCGCCAGTCAGGATAATTTCACGCAGTGATGTACTTTGAATGGTGTTCATATTTATCTCCAAGTATTTAATAGATCGCTACTGGAGATAAAAAGATCAAACACTCTTAGCTACCATCCAGCAGCTTAAGAATGTGAGTATTCCGTGCCGCTCTATTTAGAGCGCCACCAAAAGAAGGTTGTTGATGAAGGGCTAACGTGTATTTTCATGTTTTCAAACTAACAGTACATCGAACTGAACTCAATCTGTTTTTGTATTGAATTAGCGTAAGTATTCAAAGAGCCTACAGAAACGATTACATTGGTAAAGACATCGCAATGACTAAAGCTGCACCAAACACCGAACCTGAGACAAATGCACAAAGTACGGTTTTGTTGTGTTTCCTTTTCATCGATGAACTCCTATCCATAACCACAATGACCAACCCTTTTATTTAATACGCATGTGGATGCATCACGATAAGTAGTAAACCAACATATCGCGCATAGAACCAGTGCAGCTTTGTTAAACTGGGACCTCGTCCATAACTTGGAATGCAAATGGTTCTGGAAACAACAAAAGAGGAAAATTTCATCACTTTTCTATCCTGTCTCCCAGAGTTTATGGCTTAATAGACAGCAGGAATATTTTTCTTTTGCTGCGGGTACTTACATGGAAGCTGTTCTACATCAGTTGCAATTCTCTTTGTCGATAACCGGCCCTATCTGCTTAATGTTAATACTTGGCGTGGTGTTCAAACGCATTGGACTGATCAACGATAATTTTATCGAAGTGGGCTCTAAACTAGTGTTTCAAGTTACGCTACCTGCGATGTTATTTGTCAGTATTGTGGCTTCAGAACACGATTTTTCAGCGGCAAGTGGCTTTGTCAATTTCGGCGTTATCGCTAGTGTTTCTTTTTTTATTTTCACCTACCTTTCGGTCAAGCTTCTGTTCAAAGCATCACCTGACCAAGGTGTTCTTATCCAAGGTGGGTTCCGAGCAAACACAGGTATTATTGGCATCGCTTACGTTGCCAATGCGTATGGTTCTCAAGGTGTAGCGTTAGCAGCGCTTTATGTCGCGGTCACCACGTTTCTTTATAACGTCCAAGCGGTTATTTGCTTATCTCCCAAGGGCGCAACTTCTGTCCCACAAGCCGCAAAAATGATGGGCCGAACACTGACGAGGAATCCACTGATAATCTCAATCGTCCTAGGGATGGCTTTTTATTTACTCGCTATTCCAGTACCGAACGTTGTTATTGATGCAGGGAACTACTTGTCCAAAATGACATTACCTTTAGCGCTGTTGTGTACGGGCGGCTCACTCGATTTTAGCTTGATGAGAAAAGAGAAAGGTCCATCTTGGTTTGCAAGCAGTTACAAGCTGATCGTGGCACCCGTAATGATCACTATTGGTGCTTACTTAGTAGGTTTTCGAGGAATTGAGTTAGGTATTCTTTTCTTTATGAACGCTTCCCCAGTGGCAGCAGCCAGTTATGTCATGGCACGTTCGATGGGAGGCAATGCCACATTAGCCGCAAATATCATCGCACTCACTACGGTACTTTCTACCGTCACGTGTACTTTGGGCATTCTATTTCTTAAGTTTTACGACTTAATATAATTGCTCACCAATACAGTAAAGGCGCGCTAGATAGCATTAAGATAAGCTACTGGTCGTGATTTGCAAAAGTAAGCTTTCTTACCAAACGAAAAAACTCACTCGCTTCTGATTCAGACAAACAAGCAAAAAATTCTTTCTGTAAGTTCGTCATGATTTGATGCACTTGCTTTAAAGCGTTTCCCCCCTCTTTTGTCATGCTTAGCATTTTGAGACGCTGATTCGATTTACTTTTAGAAACTTGAACAAACCCTCGCTTTTCCAAATTATCCACCATTCGCTTTGCTACACTTCGCTCAGTTCGAACCGCGTCAGCCAGCGCTTGCTGACTCATGGGTTGAAACTCTTCCAAAGCGGCCAGTGCACTTGCCATCTCGAGTGTCATTAAATTTTGCCGAGAGAGCTCAGCTTGAGCACGGTTGCGATACATTCGCTGCATCACACCGCAGACAAACATAGGGCTTTGATCCAAAACGGAAATTGGGGAGATTTTCTGATCTTTCATCGTCGTTTGTTCTTCTTTAGGCTTTCATTCGGTCGGAAGGATAAACAGATTCTGCATAAGGCAAAACGCTCCCCCCTTCAAGTTTGCGTCAAAGACGGTAACCACCAAGTGAAAACATAAAATAAAGAGCGCCGAAGCGCCCTTTTATCGTGTTTATTATCACCAGTATAACTCAGTTACAGCAACCAAGTCTTACTCGCTTTGCTGAGCTGGTTTAGGATTAGTCTCAGACAACTCTGCCTCCGATTCTTTTCTCGCACGTCGATCAAACAATCGCTCAACCACCACAAAGAAGATTGGCACAAAGAATATACCTAAGATCGTCGCACTGATCATGCCACCAAGTACACCAGTACCTACCGCATTTTGACCTGCTGAGCCCACGCCAGAGCTGATAGCAAGCGGTACTACACCTAGACCAAAGGCAAGCGATGTCATAATAATTGGGCGCAGACGAACACGAACGGCATGCAGGGTTGCTTCGATAAGGCCAGCGCCTTTCTCGTAGTAATCTTTCGCAAACTCAACAATCAAAATGGCGTTTTTAGTTGCCAAGCCGACCGTCGTTAATAAACTCACCTGGAAGAATACATCGTTGTCCATACTTCGCGTCATTACCGCGAGCACAGCACCAAGCACACCAAGAGGCACAACTAACACCACGGCGAAAGGTACTGACCAACTTTCATACAAAGCGGCGAGAACTAAGAATACGACGAGGATAGACAGCGCATATAACATTGGCGCTTGGTTTCCGGAAAGGCGCTCTTCATACGAAATACCATTCCAGTTCACCGTGAAGCCTTCTGGTAGCTTTTCTACCATTGCTTCAATTTCTGCCATAGCTTCACCAGTACTAACGCCAGGAGCTGCGCCGCCTTGGATATTCATCGCTGGCAAACCATTAAAACGCTGCAAAAGAGGTGAACCATACGTCCACTCTCCGCTCGCAAAGGCAGAGAAAGGCACCATCTCACCTTTTGAGTTGCGCACGTACCACGAATCGAAGTCTTTTGGCTGCATACGGTATTCCGCATCACTTTGCATCATGACTTTTTTCACTCGACCGCGATCAATATAGTCGTTAATGTACGCTCCGCCCCATGCCGCTGACAGGATTTGGTTGACGTCATTAATGCTAACATCCAGAGCACGCAGTTTAACGTGGTCAATGTTCACTTTGTACATTGGCGCATCTGCTTGGCCGTTCGGACGAACACCGACAAGTTTCGGGTTTTGTGCAGCCATGCCAAGCAGTTGACCTTGCGCAGCGACTAATGCGTCGTGACCTTTGTTCAACGAATCTTGAAGATAGAAATCAAAGCCTGTCGAGTTACCCAATTCTTGAATCGCAGGAGGTGCAAATGCAAACACCAGTGCTTCTTTGATGGTCGAGAAGTACCCCATCGCTCGACCAGTAATGGAAGCTGCATCAGCACCCGGCGCTTCACGCTCTGACCAATCTTTCAGACCGATAAATGCCATCCCCATGTTTTGGCCTTGGCCTGCGAAACTAAATCCAGCAACGGAGAAGACAGACTTTACATTGTCTTTTTCGTCTACTAGGTAAAAGTCACGCATTTTCTCAAGTGTTTTTTCCGTCTGTTCTTGTGTTGAGTTAGGCGGCAAAATAGCCATTGAGAATACTGTGCCTTGGTCTTCATCTGGCAAAAATGACGTTGGAAGATTCATAAACAACCAGCCAGCACCTGCACTCATTGCCAAAAATACAACCAACATGCGACCTGTGCGTTTTAGAAGTTTGGCAACGCCGGTTTCATAGCCTGCTGTCATCGCATCAAACTTGCGGTTAAACCAGCCAAAGAAGCCTTTCTTCTCTAGAAGCTCAGCATCGCCTTTTTTCAGCAACGTAGCACACAATGCCGGAGTCAGAATTATCGCTACCAAAACTGAAAGTGTCATCGCCGCCACAATCGTTATCGAGAACTGACGGTAAATAACCCCTGTAGAACCAGACATAAACGCCATAGGGACGAATACCGCAGAAAGCGTCAGACCTACACCAATCAGAGCACCAGTGATCTGCCCCATCGATTTTTTGGTCGCTTCTTTGGGCTCTAACCCATCCTCATGCATCACACGCTCGACGTTTTCCACCACAACGATGGCATCGTCCACCAGCAAACCGATAGCCAGAACCATCGCGAACATGGTTAACGTGTTTACGCTAAATCCAGTCGCGTACAAAATAGCGAAGGTGCCGAGCAGTACGACAGGCACTGCGATCGTTGGAATAATCGTCGCACGGAAGTTCTGCAAGAACAGGTACATGATTAAGAACACAAGAAGAATGGCTTCTAATAGCGTTTTAACCACTTCTTGAATCGAGGCTTTGACGAATGGCGTCGTTTCAAATGGGTAAGCAATCTGCAACCCTTCTGGGAACGTTGCACTCAGTTGTTCTAAACGCTCTTTCACCGCATTGGCAGTCTCAAGCGCGTTTGCACCAGTACCTAATGAAATACCTAAACCCGATGCTGGGAAGCCATTATATTGGCCTCGAATATCGTAACTTTCTGCACCACGTTCAACACGAGCCACATCTTTCAAATAAACATTCGAACCACTGGCGTCAGACTTAAGAATGATGTCTTGGAACTCTTCCACACTGCTCAAACGACTTGCAGATGAAATCGTTGCATTCAACAGCTGACCTTCCTGCGCAGGTGCTGCACCCAGTTGACCTGAAGAAACTTGCGCGTTCTGTTCACTGATAGCATTTGCTACGTCGATTGCGGTCAAGTTGAACTGCGTAAGCTTAAATGGATCCAGCCAGACTCGCATCGCATACTGCGCACCAAACGCCTGCACTTGTCCTACGCCAGTTACACGACTAATAGGGTCTTGAATATTCGTTACAACAAAGTCACCGATATCGTTTTCTGTAAAGTCGGGATCTTCAGAATAAACCGCGACAACCATGAGAAATGCCGTATTGGATTTATTCACGACGATACCTTGGTTTTGTACTTCCATCGGCAATGACGTCAAGGCCAATTGCAGTTTGTTCTGCACCTGTACTTGCGCGATATCAGGATCAGCTTCGCTATCAAACGTCAGGGTAATTGTCGCATTACCGAATGCATCACTGCTCGATGATAGGTAGCGAAGATAATCTAGTCCCGTCATATTTTGCTCGATAACCTGCGTTACCGAGTCTTCAACAGTTTTCGCTGATGCACCTGGATAACGTGCACTGATGGTGATCGTTGTCGGTGAAATCGTTGGGTATTGCGAGACGGGTAAATTGAATAATGACATTACCCCCGCCAACATCGTTAGAATCGCGAGAACCCAAGCAAATACCGGACGATCGATAAAAAATCGTGCCATGATTACTCCTGTTCACCGTTTTGGATAGTTACAGGGCTGCCTGGACCTACCTTTTGTAACCCAGCAGTAATGACTTTATCGCCCGCTTTCAAACCATCAATAATACGCCATTGATTATTGATCGCTTCGGCTGTCTTCA
This sequence comes from Vibrio sp. RM-41-2B, assembly GCF_024744415.1. Classification (NCBI taxonomy): domain Bacteria; kingdom Pseudomonadati; phylum Pseudomonadota; class Gammaproteobacteria; order Vibrionales; family Vibrionaceae; genus Vibrio; species Vibrio sp. RM-41-2B. The sequence goes on from NZ_JAMQWD010000019.1 coordinate 204,186, forward strand.
CTGGTCTCGCTTCCACTTTGTTCTCACCATTCACCATCATCACTGTCGCTTTGCCTGTCGCATCGCGAGAAACGGTATTTTGTGGTATCAGAATCGCGTCAGGGTCAACACCAGTAATAACCGTCGCACGAACAAACATTCCTGGTAGTAACAAACCGTCAGGGTTTGGGAATTCAGCACGAAGCGTCACGCTACCCGTACTTTCGTTCACATTGACCTCGGTAAATTTCATCGTGCCTTTATGTTCGTACGTGCTGCCATCTTCAAGCATCAATGTAACTTGCGCAGAGTCATCTTCTTGCATATGACCTTGGGAAAGAGCCGCTTTTAAACGCAGCAGTTGCGCGGATGATTGCACAATATCAACGTTGATAGGATCAAGCTGCTGAATGGTCGCTAATTTGGCTGCTTGGTTAGCCGTAACCAACGCACCCGCCGTCACACTCGATTTACCGATCACACCGCTAATCGGAGCTTTCACTTGCGTGTAATCTAAATTGATTTTTGCCGTATTGATCTTCGCTTTTGCGACTAGGACCTGTGCTTGCGCTTCCTTGTATGCTGCTTCTGCTTCATCCAAATCTTGTTGGCTGATGGACTTTTTGGTGATCAAGGTTCTGTAACGCTTCACTGTGGCATGGGTCGATTCTGCCGCTGCTTGAGCTCGGATTAATTCCGCTTCAGCGCTCAGCAAATCCGCTTGAAATGATGAATCATCAATTTGATATAGGGACTGTCCTTGTTCAACAAGGCCCCCTTCAACAAAATTTCGCTCTGAAATAATGCCTGTAACTTGCGGACGAACTTCCGCTTCTTTGAATGCACGGCTACGACCTGGCAACTCGACAGTTAACGCTTGGCGAGTTGGTTCCACCGTTAACACTTCAACTTCGGTTGCGGGCGCAGGACCACTACCTTGGCTCGATCCTTCTTCGCTAGGTTGACATCCAACCACAAAAAGGCTCGACGCAATCAGCAGAGATAGCGTGGTTTTACGTCTCATGAATTTTTCTCTCTTTTACCTACAAGCCTTCAAGATTCCTTGCTAAAAACTTCTAGAATGACTTAATGATGACTAACGGATGTATATCCAGAACAAATTAATTAGGATGATAATTACCCAGTGTTGTACATACAACAAAATTTACAGTTCTATACGCTTACGAAAAACGTTTATGGTAAAGGTGTAATGAAGTTCTCAAATTTGAAGATTTTGGGTTGGAAATCACACTTTCCTGTGAGCAATTGCAATGGTTAAAAAGCAGCAAAAGTGATGATAAAAGCATCATCACGCTGTACAGAGTTTGTCACCGCTGTCTAGGATTATTTGCACCTCTGGTATACAAAGTTAAGTAAAAGAGGAATGTAAATATAGTCGTGCCTTCACAAGTCAGGTTCGACCCTTATCTAAAAAATAACCCGCTAAGAAGCGGGTTATTTCGTCAGTGAGACTGCAGTTCTCAAGCTTATACTTTGAACTGACTAACCTGATGATCTAAGCGCTGGGTTTGCTCTGATAACATGGCTAAAGATGCTTGCGCTTGGTTTACGATTTCCACAATAGATGTACTGCTATCTGCAATGCCTTGTACGTTGCTATTTACTTCGTCACTTACCGTACTTTGCTGGCTTGCAGCCGTTGCAATGTGTGTGTTCATCTCGTTCATACGTGAAATCGCGTTTAAGATTTCAGAAAGGGATTGACTCGCTCTCCCTGCCGATTGAATTGTTTCATCACTGCTATTTTGGCTACCACGCATCACTTCTACGGCTTGTCCCGCACCAGATTGTAGCTTTTCAATCATGGTTTGGATTTCACCCGTGCTCTGTTGTGTACGACTGGCTAACGAGCGAACCTCATCTGCGACAACAGCAAAGCCTCGCCCTTGCTCTCCTGCACGAGCCGCTTCAATCGCTGCGTTAAGCGCCAATAAGTTCGTTTGCTCTGCGATACCACGAATGACATCCAATACAGAAGCAATGTTACTCACATCATGATCCAATGTGTTAATGACGTGGCTTGCACTTTCGATTTCACTTGCGAGGCTACGAATTGAGCTAACGGTTTGATCCAAAATAACATTGGTATTGGTAAGTTCATCATTCGCTGTTTGGCTTGCAACCGCAGCTTCGTTGGCGCTATCGCTGACATTTCTGCTGGTGACTTGCATCTCATGCACTGCCGCTGCTACCGCCTCGCTGTCTTTTTGCTGTGAAACGGTCGAGTTCGCGATGGTCGTGGTCAACGAGCTAAGATTTTCCATCTCATTACGCAAGGTATTCGAACTTTCAATTACTTGAGAAACTGTCGCTTGGATTTTAGACACAAACTGATTAAACGCGTTCGCTAAATTGCCAATTTCGTCTTGTGTTTTCACATCGATTCGCTGGCTTAAATCACCTTCACCAGAAGCAATTTCTGTCATCGCATTTTTGATATCGTTGATAGGCTTCACGACGGTTTGCAACAACAAAAACGCCATCGCAATAGCGGCCAGAATAACAATCACAATGCCCGCTTCAAGAATTACCTGAGCTCTTGTTGCGGCTGCTGAGATTTCATCTTTCAATAGGCTTTGTTTTTCTTCTATCGCATCTTTCACAACATTAAGTTGCGCTCTTACCTCGATAAACTGATTTTCAAAGGTGTGTTTGTTTTCGTTGTAGTAACCAAGCCATTGTGATTGAGGTAAACGCAACATCGCTTCATAACTCGCCAACCATTTTTCACCTAGGGAGACAAGCTTTCTCACTTCATTAGCGTGCGAAGAAGGCATCACGCCAGCTTGCGATAGCTCAATCATTTTCTCCATACGAGGCAGCGCTTTGTATGCGTTGTCTTTGTATTCACCGATGTGGTGGTCAATATCGGTTTGAGTATCAGAAAGAGCAACACCTTGGATTGCAGATGTTGCTTGGTAAAGATCGCGATAAGCATCCTCAATCGTTAATAAGTTCGGCACGATCTGTTCGTTGAGTGTCTCACTCAATTCAGATTGCTTCCAACTTGTCATAACGTTTAATACAGAGCTCACAATAAACAATCCAATAATCAATGACAGCGGAATCACTATCTTCTGCTTGATCGTTAAGTTCTGGAACATGAATAGACTCTCTTTATTTATGGTATACAAACTGCCGTAAATTATATCAAACAAATAGAGTATCCCATTAGGTAAAAGACTCTATTAAACATGCTATCTGATGACTTTTTGACAAGCGTTCTAATTTCAACAATTAATTGATTCTGTGGAAAATTTAATAAGGAACGCTCATCACAACATGCGAATAAAAACGCACTACCTGCACGGAAAATGTGTAACAAAAGATGAATAAAAAAGAGGCTTTTTTGAAGGGCTTGCCGACTCAATGAGTAATTGAGAATCAATACGATATACAGCTCTGGGATTGAACTTGTCGCGTAATACGAAAAAGCCCCAGCATTTCTGCTAGGGCTCAAATGTGGCGGTGAGTGAAGGAGTCGACCAATTAGGGTAGCTATTTGAAAAATAATAACTTATAGCAAGTCGACTTTCGGGAATATACACTCTGTCATATATGTCTTTTTTGTGACAAGAATGATGAAAAATCCAACAGATTATACTTAAACCAAACTCTAGCAGCCCATTAATATTTACTAAAAAACCAGAAAAGGATAAAAGGGTTGACGCTTACAGCTGAATAGTAACAACCTCAATAGTTCCTTATTCATATTCTGACTTGTTCGATTTTTGCCATTATTTCCATTACAGGTAGTTTTTCCAGCATTCCACTCCATGATATTCGAATAGCACCACTAATCCTATCTTCACTTAACCCCATTGCAGTTAAGACGTGCGAAGGAGTATAGCTAGATGAAGTACAAGCAGACCCATTAGATACAGCTGCTATCCCTTTTAGAACAACCATTAAAGATTCTGAGTTTACACCTGGGACGGAGAAGTTAAGAACGAACGGAGAAGAGCTATCACCATTGTAATGAGCACCAATCTTGTCCAATTCAGCAACTAAAGAACTTTTTAGTTCCTGAGCATGTGCCTGCCACTTCTGCGCACTGTTCTTTGCAATCTCACACGCTAAACCAAAGCCTGCGATCAGCGGGACAGCTAAGGTGCCTGGACGTAGTCCTTTTTCTTGCCCACCTCCGAAAATAATTGGCTGTAACGGAGGTCTAATAAATCCACGCTTGCGCATAATCAGAGCCCCTATGCCTTTAGGGGCATATACTTTATGACCGCTCGCACTGATTAAATCTATGCGTTCATTTTTCAAATCATCACTTAGCTTACCAAAGCTTTGAGCTGCGTCGACGTGTAGGTACGCTTCACTATGTTGCAAAACACTACATATTTGGTTGATAGGTTGAACAGAACCTGTCTCGTTGTTTACATGCATAATTGACACGAACAACGTATTGTCTTGCAACGCTGAGGCCAAATCTTCAGGGTCAACTACTCCACTTTCATTAACATCCAGATAAGTAATATCAAAACCTTGTTTCTTTAGATGCTCTACTGGCTCCAGAACAGCTTTATGTTCTATCTTTGTCGTAATTATATGCTTTTTATGTTCAAGTTCACCGTAGGCTTTAAGACCAAGGAGCGCTATATTATTGCTTTCTGTGGCACCACTTGTAAAAATTACGTCGTTAGGTTCAGCATCAACAATACTCGCTACCTGCTCTCTAGCTAAAGATACCGCTTTTTTTGCTCTCACACCGTACTCATGCGTACGACTTCCTGCATTCCCGAACTCCTCAACCATGAGGTTGTACACGAGGTCTGCCACCTCACTTAATACAGGACTAGTTGCATTAAAATCAAGATAAGTTGACAATTTCTACTCCTAAAAACTTTCTTAAAGCCTTTAGACTTTACTTCAAGAATGATCTAAAATGCCCACTCTTGTACGTACGTACAGAAACATAAAGCGTACGAACTAAATGGGTACTAAGATGAATAGAATCATATCCGGCACATCATTTCCAGCTATACGTGGAATTCAAGCTGAGAAAGAATACTACACCGTCATGTGTCCTCTAAAAAGACTAAAGCGAATCTTCACCTTTGACGAAAATAACTTACTACCAGAGGATAGAGCTCAACGTAGCCTAAACCCAAACCGAATTCCTCAGATCAGTAACTACATTCAATCCAATAGAAAAGACTACACGTTCTCATCTTTAACTGCGTGCATTGCGGGTGAATGCAGTTTTATCGCGATCGATGATTCAGGACCAGGTCAAAATATCGGCACGTTGCTTGTTGATGACGATGCTGAATTCTACATTACCGACGGTCAACACAGAACCGCAGCAATTAAAGATGCGTTAGAGAAAGACCCTACCCTAGAGGATGAGCACATTTCAGTTGTATTTTACGTGGGTAAAACACTACAAGAAAGGCAAAAAATTTTCCGCGATCTAAACCTCTTCCCGGTTAAAACTGGAAAGTCATATGGTGTTCTATTTGGTAATTCACCAGAGGAGCAATTGACAAATCAAATAGTCAAGCAATGCGAGTTCTTCAATGGCGTTATCAGCTTTGAAGATGGAAACCTGGGACCGAGGTCCTCCAAATTATTTAAGCATAGTTCGCTACACGCAGCTAACTTAGAACTGTTTCCTGACTTGAACGAAGAGAACTTTGAACACTACATAAGCGAAGCCGTAACTTTTTGGAATTGTGTAATCGATAACTTAAACATTTGGAAACTGGCTAAGAATAACGACATAACACCAAATGATAGAAAAGATTATGTTGTTTTCTCTGCCATTGTACTCAAGTGTCTGGGGATCGTAGGCGGGCAGCTGCTACAGCAGAAGAACTACAAACAAAAATTACGAAAGTTGAGAAATATTGATTGGCGCCGCGCAAATAAAACGAATTGGGAAGGTCGCTGTATCAGCCAAGGCCGAATGATGCACAATAACAGTGCCGCTTTGTTAACAGTATCGACAATTAAAACCCAACTAAACTTACCGCTAACTCCCAAGGAACATGCTGAAGAAGTGAAGTTCCAAGAGGCTCGAAAAAATGACTGAGAAATATCAACAGTCCAAATCTGCTTTCGCTGATGGCTTAAAAGATAGCCTAGAAAAACGCATCCAACATATAAAAACATTATACCTAAGTGACAGTATTCCATGGGTACTGGGATACAGTGGTGGTAAGGACTCGACAGCAACTCTTCAACTTGTATGGTATGCCTTGAAGGAGCTCGCAGACGAAGGCAAAGCGAACAAAGATGTTCATGTTATAAGTACTGACACCTTAGTAGAAAACCCCATTGTTGCTTTGTGGGTTGGCAAGTCTTTGGAAAAAATGGCTGAAGCAGCTAAAACTCAAAGTTTACCAATTATCCCACATAGGTTAACACCGGAGATTAAAGATCGCTTTTGGGTCAATCTCATTGGTAAAGGGTACCCTGCACCTCGAATGAAGTTTCGCTGGTGTACTGATCGATTAAAAATATCGCCATCAAATACCTTTATTCAAAATCTCGCAAATAAAAATGGGGAAGCGATACTGATTCTTGGCACGCGTAAGGCAGAAAGTACTGCACGCGCAGCCAATATGGAAAAATTTGAAAGCTCCACGACAAATACTAGAAGAGCTTTAGGGCTAACAGAGAATGGTTCGCTAGATCGAGTTTGGGTATATACACCAATTAGTGAGTGGAGCAATGACGATGTCTGGGTGTACCTAAACAGTGTTAAAAACCCTTGGAACTTCCCAAACCATGACTTAATGGGTATGTACCAAGGAGCTACAGAAGGCGGGGAATGCCCATTAGTTGTAGATAAGTCGACACAAAGCTGTGGTGATAGCCGCTTTGGCTGCTACGTATGCACAATGGTCACAGAAGACAAGTCTATGAACGCGATGATTGCAAACGACGAAGAGAAAGAGTGGATGTATCCTCTTGTGTCACTTCGTAATGAGCTTGAAATTAATGACTCTGTTAGAGAAAAAAAACTAGAGAAGCTTCGCCGAGATAGGAATAACCGTGACTTTAGACGTATGAATGGCACTTTAACCGTTCATGTTTCTAAGCACGGCGCAGATGTTGTGCATGGTCCATATGTTCAGAAATTCAGAGAGCATATGCTTAAAAAGGTACTTGAAGCACAAGTAGCCGTTCAACACATGGGGCCCCCGGAAGTAAAAGACCTAGAACTTTTAACTCTTGAAGATCTGGAAGCTATAAGAAAAATCTGGCTTGAAGAAAAACACGAGATCGAAGACAACTTACCCAAAATATACGAGCAAGTGATTAAGCAGCCATACGGGGGTAAGCGTCGTGCTCATCACCCGATCCTAAACAGTTCTTCTTTAAGTAAACTTCAAACATACTGCGAGCAGCACGGAGACAAAGAAGGTCTACTCTATCAACAAATTCGTGCAACGCTGAGTGTCGCTAACAAGTATCGCAGCCAGCTGCGTAGAGCTAAGCTGGGCGAAGAACTTAACGACGTATTAGATAAAGGTGCGTTCAATAGTATGTTTGAAGCAAAAGAGTTTGCTTTAGAACGTGAAAGACACCGTCTGCATATTCAATTGACGAACGATCAAAGTCTATTACCCGACGAACAAGAAAAAATTAAAGATAAGATTCACATGATCACTAAGTGTATAAAAGAACAAGGCTATAGCTCACTTCCGCTAGAAACAGAAATAGTGGAGATAGACTGATGTTCTTAAAGTCTCTCACTCTTAAAAACTTTGGCATCTATAAAGGCTTGCACACTGTTGACTTAACAGTAACAAAAGACCAACCAGTGATCTTATTCGGAGGCCTAAACGGAGGTGGCAAAACGACATTCTTAGATGCTTTGCAACTCGTTCTGTATGGCAAACACGCTAAATGTTCAAATCGAGGCAACCTAGCTTACGGGACATATCTATCTAGTACATTGAATCGTTATGTCGATAAAAGTGACTCAGTAATGTTGGAGTTAACGTTCTCTCATACAACTGATACCCAAGAACAAATTTTTACGGTTCGCCGCGAATGGAAAACTGCCAAGCAGCTCGAGAACACCAAAGACAAAGTCAGCGTCTCATGTAATGGAGAGCCTGATCTATACCTTAGTGACTACTGGGATGAATTTGTAAATGAGTTCATTCCAATGTCACTTTCAGATTTGTTCTTTTTTGACGGTGAAAAGATTGAAAACCTAGCCCACCCCGAACGAAGCAATGAGCTTATTAAAACGGGTATTGAGAACTTGCTTGGCCTGGATTTACTTAGCCAATTGCACCTCGACTTAACAAACATTGAGCGCAAGAGAAAGTCAGATAACCTAGATACGGGCGTTATACAAAAAGTAGAAGCCTGTGAAGCAGAGATCGAAGGTAACAATGAGGTCATTGAGAAGCTAAGTGTAGAAATGGCCAAACTCAAGAGCAGACAAGCCCAAGCAAATGTTGAGATCAACAAAGCGAGAAAGAAGGTACGTGAATCAGGCGCTCATTTGATTGAGGAGCGTGACCACATTCGCTTTGAGTTAGGTGCAATTGCTCAGCAATTAAAAGATAACCAACAGCAGCGAGTTAAGTTAGATTCAGGCATTGGACCACTAGGATTAATTCAGCAGCTACTTATTCAAACTCAAAAACAAGCAAAGCTTGAAGAACAAGCCGCTGAAGCAAACGCATTGAACAAGGCTATTCAAAGTTATGAAACTACCCTTTTGAGTGCTTTAGACACTCATGAGCTACCAATAGAAGCTCGTAAAGCCCTTGAATCCACAATGGCAACTATGGCTAACGAGCGTAATGAACTAGCAAACACGCCTCATTACGTAGGGTTGCCAAGCAATATTTTTGACGGACTGAACGAAAAAATCACTCAAGATCAATCTGAACGTGAAGCTCTGATTAAGCAGCGCGAGCTCCTACTTGAGAAAAAAGCGCTATTTGAGAAAAAAGAAGAGTCTATCCCAGATTATGAAACCGTTAAGCACGTACTCAGTGAACTCGCTTATTATGAAACCGAGTTTAAAAATACCCTCACTCTAATTAGTGTCAAGTCTGGTGAGTTGGAACAAGCTCAGGCTAAAAGCAACGTATTGAACCAGCGTTATACCAATCTGCTGACATTACAAAATAAAGACACCTTTGAGCAAAAGCGCTCTATCCAAGTTGTTGAACATATCGGTAAGCTGAAGGAAACAATGCAAGGTTTTGCAAAGAGCTTAGTAAAAGAGAACATTGAGCTATTACAGGAAAAAATTACCGAGAAGTTCATTGCTCTTACTCGTAAAGAGCAGTTAATTAGTGGTATATCTATTTGCCCAGAGAGCTTCTCTTTAACCCTACTTTCCACAAGCAATGAAGCGCTATCCCCAAGCCGTTTATCTGCAGGTGAACGTCAGTTATTGGCTATAGCGATTTTATGGGGCCTATCTGAAGCTTCTGGTAAAGAACTACCAACTGTAATCGATACACCACTAGGTCGATTAGATGGGCAGCATCGTACGCGCCTGATTGAAAGCTATTTCCCGTATGCTGCCAACCAAGTATTACTTCTATCGACTGATGAAGAGATCATGGGTGATTACTACAGCAAACTAAAACCTTCTGTCCACCGTGAATACCATATTAGTTACGACGAACAAGAAACAACCTCGACTATTTCAGAAGGGTACTTTTAATGCTACATACTATTGATATGATTAAGCTTTCTGAGAAACAAAAGCAGCAGCTAATTCGACTGAAATCGAAGACTGGAATAGAAAACTGGAACGTGCTTTGTCGCTGGGCTCTATGCATGTCTTTGGCAGAAGACTCAGTACCGCCTTTTGAGGAGATACCAGCTGATAGCAACGTGGAAATGACATGGAAAGTGTTTGCTGGAGAATACGCTGATGTTTACCTCGCTGTGTTGAGAGAAGCTTATCAAAAACAAAGTACACACCTACAAGACGTGCAATTTAGCGAATTTGTTAAATTGCACCTAAACCGTGGAATTGGTTTCTATAACAGGTCTCTATAGCCTCAAGACGCTTTAAAATAAATAACCTTAACTGTATAGTTATAATAAACATACAGTTAAGGTGCTTTTATGGATATCGAAAATAGAGTTGTTACTATAAAACAGCTACTCTTGGATCCCAATAATCTACGTTTAGATGTGGCTTTAACAGAAGACGCAATCCCAGAAGAAGATTATTTACTTCATCAAAATGAGACTTTAGAGAGGCTTGAGTACGAAAATATTGATGAGCTACGCGAATCAATTCTCAACAATGGATTTATAGAAGTCGATAGAATAGTTGTAAAAGAAGTAGACACTATTTCATCAACTCAAAAGCTATACATCGTTATCGAAGGAAATAGAAGAACTGCTGCATTAAAGGGGCTCTATAATGATTATCTTGCCGGTACGATTGACATAGACGACGAGTTAAAGTCACAGTTTAGTAACATCAATGTCTGTTGTATTACTACAAAAGACCCTGATAAAATAACTACATTATCAGCCAGCCTTATGGGAATTAGGCATGTCTCCGGCCCTAAAAAATGGCAAGGTGTACAATCCGCTAAATTAGTATATAAACTATGTAAACAAAGCAGAACATTTACTGAAATTGCTTCACTGCTTGGGATATCTTCATCTGATGCTGAAAGAAGATATGAAGGTTACCTTGCGTTCCTTCAAATGAAAGAATGCCGTCCAGCACGAACTTTAACTAAACACTATGCTTTATTGCTTGAGTTTCTATCAAACAAAGTATCTAGAGCATGGTTAGATTGGAATGGGCAAGCCTTTTCTAACGAAGAAACCTATGAAGTTCTTTTGGATCATTTGTTACCCACAAAAGGAAAAATCAGAGCAGAAATCAATAACCCAGCAGATGCTAGAACCTTCAACCGCCACCTTGAAATCCCCGAGCATTCTGCTCTTTTAAAGTCTAGAGAAGCAACCCTCTCATCATTGCCAGACCTTCCTAGGAGCAATAAAAGTAAATTAGCTCATATTAATAGATTTATTAGCTTTATAAATAACATTCCCAATGATGACCTTGATTCTGCTTTGGAAGAAACTCTAGAAGAGCTTATTTCGTCCATTAATAGTAAGATTAGTAATGAGGATGATCGATAATGAATTTTAAAGAGTTCTATTCTGACTATTCTGACGAGATAATAAGTCTTTTATCAGAAAATCGCGCTAATCGAGTAAATGGTGCTCAAAGATTTATTGGCTTTATTATAGAAAAGTTTGATAACAATGAACTAGATCCTGAATTTGACGATTTGAGCGAAGAAGAAATCACCGAGATAGTCAAAGGTGAACTAGACCACCTCATAGAGTGGGTCAAAAATAATAAACCTGAACTTTCCATTTCATCTAAACATAGTTGGAAACTAGCCTCCAGTACTAAAGATGCTAAAGGTAGTATTTCTTCGGAAATTGTTTCACACATAACAGAGAGTGAACAACAGCTATTAACTATAGAGCCTAGCTCGGTAAGTGAGTCAGACTTTGAAAAACTTAAGCAGATTCTTAATAAACTAGAATCTTTCGAAAATAGAGACCGAGATTTAGAGGCTAAGTGTGCCCTATTAATAGCTGAATCAGGATTCAAGCAAAAAGATGATCAAGTAAATGCGAAAGACTGGGAGGTAGCTGGCGAAAAATGTTTAGAAACACATGAGAAAAAGAAGGCCAAAAGGTATTTTTCTATTGCTGCTAGACTTTTTTCACAAAACTATATGTACAAAGAATCGGCTAGAACATTCAAAAAAGCTATAGATGCTGAAGACTATTATGAATTAGATAAAAATTATGGAAAAGACAGTGCTAAGACTGAGAAGGAAAATTATAAAAAGCTACTAGTAGATTGTCGATTACAATATGAGCGTGCTGGTCAAACTCAAGAAGCTGCTGATATATTCATTAAAGAAAATGATATTTTGACTTATGAAAGTATTTGGTTTAAAAAACCATTACTTAAACTTTTCAAATATACAGCTCTCTATGGTGAGTCTCCTTGGCGTGTGTTTCTTACGTCTTTAATTGTTATGGGTATATCTGTAGTCATCTATTACATATTTGGGATACATGATGGAAACACAACTATCAAAGGAGAGTTTGGGACTAGTGTGTACTTTGCTTTGGTAACATTTACTACATTAGGGTATGGAGACTTCTCCCCTGTTGGGGCCGTAAGATTTGTGGCAACAGCCCAAGCCTTATTGGGACTGTTGCTAACTAGCCTCTTTATGGTGACTTTAGTTCGAAAGTTCTCTCGTTAGTAAGCTGTTTGATGTTAAAGAGTAGTGCTCACAACACTACTCTTGCACATTGAATTCTAACTAACTTACCTTCTGATTTAAGGTAAGCATCCCCTTTACCATTAAGTACTTCAGCACCGAGCTCATCCAAAATAACACGACTTTCTGTACCATTTTTAACTCTTAAGGCTAGTTGAGCTGGAAGGTTAGAACGTAAATTTGTACTAATCACATCACCACTTGGTTTCTGCGTGGCAATGATTAAATGAATACCCGCTGCACGGGCTTTTTGTGCCAAACGTTTCAACTCAGCTTCAATGTCTTTCTTCATGTCTTTATCAGACGTTAGGTCTGCATATTCATCAAGTACCAACACCCACCAAGGAATTCGCTCTTCTTCGCTTACCTTTGCATTGTAATCAGGTAACGAGCGAACACTTTGAGCTTTAAACTTCTTATATCTTGACTGCATCTCTTCGACAGCTTGCTGAAGCAGCTCCAACGCATCTTCATCGTCAAAGCCAATTCGCCCTAACAAATGAGGGTAGCGCTCAAAATCATTAAGCTCTGTCCCCTTAGGGTCAACCAGCATTAAGTTAAGCTCATCAGCACTATAATGTTCTACCATTCCGTACAAGATCGTATTCAAAGCTTCTGATTTACCACTCCCCGTAGTACCACCAATCAATAAATGAGGGCAATTAGATGATGAGAAGTTAAGCTTGATTACGTCGCCAAAGCGGTCTTCACCCAATGGCACTTCCAGAGCACTTTCAGGTCGTTCCCAGTTAGGCCAAATATCATTCTGATCAACAAAGTAACGCTGCTCTTGGCTCTTTGGAACATCAATCGTGATGCAACCTCTATCAATGCCGAAACCAATATCCTGCTCTTGCCCTAGCTTCAATGCCAATTTCAACGATTGAGACTTAGCAAAAACATTTTCTGGCTTATCACCTAAGTTCAAACCAACTCTAAACAATATAGATGCAGGTCCTTCTATAAATGGCTCCATATTATCTGGTTTAAGCAAAGTGATTTTGTGACTGTAATAGCAATCAATAATTTGCTGGTATATTGATTCCAGTTCTTCAATCGACATTGTTTTTCTAGCAGATTCTACAGGCTCAACTTTGGGCGGTTCTTCTTTATCAAGAGACTCCACACCTTCATTATCAGACTGATTCTTCAACTTAGAATCTTTATCATCACACTCTTCAAGGTTGTCATCTTGTTTGCCGGGTAAATCTTCAGAGATTAAAGTTCGGATCTCGCAATCGCTTTCTAAGATATATCTACCATCAATATGGTGAAGCTTGGCTGGTGTTAGCTCTGAGAATAGCGTTCGCATTGGTGTTCGGACCCAGTGCCCCAAATTGCCTGCAGGTAACTCAACTTTTAGTATGTCATGAACCTTCATGAACGAAGCTTTACTAAAATTGCTGTCTTCGACGTTTACGAACAAGAAGCCTGCTGGATAATCCACCAGCTCAGCTAATTGATAATCGCCCTGCAACCAATAAGCATTGTTATCTTCGATAACGTCAAAATAGCCCTTCTCGTAAACATTGTAGAGCTTGTATTTATCGATTTGCATCATAACCTGACGCATGAATAAACCGCGGTAAAGGTTTCCTGCCAGGTTTTGCTGCCCCAGCAATGACTCAAAGTAGCGCTTAAGTTCCTGGACTTGCTCTACACCTTTACTGTGTGTTTGCCTCTTGCCTGTTTTTACTTCTACAGGCAATAAGATCATTTGTTGATCTTTAAAGCCGACAAACAATATGTCATCCGAGATTATTCCCTTCTTAAATCCTTGAGCATGGCGAGACAAATCGCTATCAGTCATGTTCAGACCAAGGTTTCCAGCAACACGAACTATCTCAGCTATAGAAAGGGGAACCCAAGTAATATTCGAGTTGGCAACTAAGCAATTAATATACTTGTACGCACATATTATTCCACGCTTCTCTTTCCGTTCATTATCTGATGCAGTAACTAAATTAAGAAGCCATTCTCCGTTAAACGCGTTAAACTCTTCGATGATTCCGCCTTCATCATTTTCTAATACTTTATGATATAGGTCAGTTTGCTTAGTTACTGTTATAGCGTCGTAATTGACTGAATTCGTGTAGTTATCAGAGTAATGGATCAGAACCATATTCTTCTGGCTTTCAAAAAACTCCAGTGTCACTTTAGGATCAATGATCGTCGTCCAAATAGAGTTTTCATACGCCCGCTCTAATAATACTTTGAAGCTTTCTGTAACCACTAACGCTTGCGATTTAGCGTCTCCATACTCTTCATGTTGACGTTTCGCTGGTTTAACTAGCCCGCCATATTTAGCAGCCATTTTTATCTGAGGAGCACTGTCTAAATCAACACCCTGTAAACCAAACGAAGTGTAATAACTGCCATTCTTATTGGTTGCAGCCTCGCCCGGCATAAGGCCGTTACAGACCACGCCGCTAGTTTGTTGTAAAACATCAACATCGGTAGCTTGGACACGTTCGTTGTTTTTGAAAAAGCTCATATGAGCGTAGGATTGCTCTTTTTTTCCATCTTCATGCTTATATTTGCTATACGTTAAGCGCGTCCTAAGCAGGTCGATAATACTATCTGCTTGTCCTTTAGCAGAGCCTATATTGAGCTCACATAAGTCTTTTAATTCGTCATAGCTTGCAGAATCAGCAAACTGATCAAACCAACTATAAGTTTCTGATTTATCGTATAAGTTGACGTGAATTTTAGTAACTTTGTCTTTCTTAAGTTTGATGAAGTCGATCAAGCCTAAGAAAACTTCTTTGTTTTCACCGTTATTAACAGAGTTGATGATCAATGTAGTTTTGTTGCCCGCAACAAACAGATGCTTAAAAGCGACCGAAAATTTACTAACCTTGTCCTTAACTAAACTGCGCACATAATCATAGCTACTATCTTTCTGAGGAACTAATTTTGACCAAAATACGTTTTCTTTAATCGAATGGTTATAAGCAAAGTCACTAACTGGGTCATAAACAAATGGAAGAAGTCCTTGCGCAGTTAACCTCTGAATCGTAACTGGTGGTAATTTTATGAAGCTCTTTGCACCAGACTTATCTGTTTTCAACTCCGCCGCTAAGTTCGCATTATAGGCTAGCACCAATGGATGGTACGGTGTGATTAAGGTTTCACCATCTATATCAACAAAGCCTATATCCATTAGCTGCTTATGCTCAGCATTCAGTGGGGCATGATACGGTATGCTGTCTATCTCTGTTTGGTAGGCCGCAACTACCCGATCTACCAATTTTGTAAGGTTACCTCCCCAACTAGCTAAGCTAAGTAGTGTTTTTTCCCGGCTTAAATAGTTAAATAAAGCTTCATAGGCACTGTAAAGTTCACGGAAGCTTTCATTCAAATCAGATAAATGAAGATCTACATCGTTCTCACATGATGCCATAACTCTATTATCAAGTAGCTTAGCTTCTTGCTGAAGTAATGATAGACGCTTTCCCTTTGGAGCAACTTCTTTCTCATCGATAAGCACTTTCTCTTTTGAACGGTTATACCTACCAAAGTAAGCGTCATCGAAAAGATCTTTGAAGCGGCTCTGATCTAACATTAATGGTAGCGATAGAGAATCGGTTGCAACTTCACCTTCAACATTAAATTTTAGCTGATTTCCCCCACTTTCCACTGTAAAGGTAATATCATCAGAGTCTCTAGCGAAAATTTTGAAGTCAACTAACCCCGTAGCTGTAGTTTCAAATACCTGATCATTTTCTGCCAAAACACTTTGTTCTAACAGCTCGCTAATTTTAAGGCTTTGTTCATCCGTTTGAAGTGTTATCCATTTTTTCAATGGATCAATGAGATAAGTATGCCTAAAGGCATCCACATAAAAATCACCTTTCCTAATGACTAAGACACGAAATTTATGAGTTTCTTTTGGCTTGTCTGTTTTGACTTGAAAGGTAAAAAACCGAGGTTGCCCGTCAAATGACCCAGTTAGTAAAGCTCGACTCCGAACACCGCCTAGATTCTTAATAACGATGTCTATAGGTGGCTGTTTTGAGTTATGTTGAATTTTGCAAAAGCTATCTCTTAACTTCTGATTTATGAAGCAAAGATCTAACTCAAATTCATCTTGTTCCGGCTCTAATACCAACACTATGTGCCTTTCTCTAGCACCAGCTCCTTTGTCTGATTTAGACTTACTCAAGAAATCAGTATGGTGGCTCGTAACGCTTTCTAATTCCAATAAATTGGTTCGATTTCTTTCTTGTTCAGCAAAGCATTCACCTAGGTCTAGGTTTTCTTTATACTGCTCAATGTTCTCATCAGGAAAGTGCTCTTTTATAAACTTTTCACCAAAATCTAACGATGCAAGCTTATCTTGTAACTCATTAGAAAAGTGGTGGGTTATAAACTCTATCTTGTCACTAAGTGTTTTGTTTTCCTTAAGGCGTTCAACGATTTGATCACCTTCCCAGCCTTCCTCTGAAAGCTGATCATCTTTGAGTAACCCTAGTTCTTGAAACTGAAGATCTCCGTCGGCAATAGCACCGTAGAGTTTTTCAAAACCAAACATTGTAGCGTTGTCATCTTGAATTTCATTAAAATGATAGTTAAGCAAACACTCAGAGATTTTTGCTTTCTCGTTATTCTGATCAATTTCTTTATGTAGTAGGTCTCTAATATTTTCGGGATGCCACACGAAGCCAGGCTGGGCGACATCTTCAGTAGAGTTTCGAAGAGTATCTAACATAGAGTTATGAATGATCAGTAATGCCGTACCTTTAGCGGAGCCTTCCATCGCAGATACTTCATCACGTAAATGAGCAATGTAATTTTCGGTAAAGCTCTTTCCTTCGTAAACTGGAATAAGCTCAACATTTCCATAATTGATAGTCTTTAATTCAATTCCTCTAACTTCAACACTGCTATCAGCGATATCCAAGAATGCATTATATAGCCCTAGCCCTTTTCCATTATCGGGGCAAGTAAACTGATAACGAAAGCCTACCTTCAACTCTGATTTTGCCCATTGGCTAAAGTGGGAGACTAGGAACTTATTAAACTGTTGGTCTGACATATACTGCATCTCCACTGTCACTCATTCTCTCTACGTTGCCCATGCGCTCATAAAAATCAACGAGATTCTGTTGACTCTGTTTGTCGAAGTAAACTCCTCTAGCTTCGAACTCTTTAATCACCTCATGAAAGCGAAGTTTTTCTCTTTCACCAATAACTAAATTGGTAAGTAAGACAATATAATCTTGATTGATTGCTAGTACGTTCCCGCCACGCCGCCTATTTTGGATAAAAGGATCGAGAATACTCCTTAATGTGCCTTTAACAGCAGTGTCATTATACGTCGCTAGCCGACCTTTCTTTCTATGAAACTGTACATACGACGCCTCTAGAAGCTGAGTTAGAACAAGTTCTTTATCTTCACTATGCTGCCAATTTAATTCAATGTTGTAGCACTTCCTCTCCGTACGGTCGGCAATAAACTCTTCACCAAATTGGTTTAAGTTATCAATGTGGCTACCATTGATGTTTTCGAAAAGCCTCCACAACGGCTGCACGTTATTTTTTTCTTGCAATGCCTCATTTATGAATAGATATGGAAATAAATAACTCAAGCAATCATGCAGCTGAGCGTAACCGTAATTTTTGACTTGCGACCGTTCCTCACTTGCTCTTTCATTATCAACAATAAAAAAGCAAGGTTTACTTACTGGTTCACCATGCGCCCAATTTTTAATATTTAGTGCCATCTGAGATATATATAGAAATCCATACAATCGTATAACTGCCATAAAGTTATTGAGAAGGTAGTCGGGTTTCATATTTAGAAATTGCAAATCTTTTTTGAAATACTCAGAAATAAAAGGGAGGTAGGTTTCCGCTACTTTTGGCGTTTCTTTTTTCCCTGATACGTGGAATTTATCAAATTCATTTTTAATCTCTCGTTCAAGAAAATTAAGGTTAGCCACCGAAGAACTCTCTACTGTAAAGCCATTTAGTATTCCTGCGTACATATCACCTAGCTTCTTACTATTAGTATCAAGCTCTTCTTTAGTCGCCTTAAAAATGAGTAACTCAGGTGATATTTTAAATAACTCTTCATTATGGAAATACATCTTTTCTATAATATCCAAAAGACCAGCATCGTCACTCTCCAAGTTTTTAGAAAAACTTTTTTCACACAAATATTTAAAGTCACCTATGTTTTTTGTAAAAAGAGATTTGTTATATAACAGGTGTACGAAATAACCTAATACTGAGTCCCAGCAAAACTTATAGTGCTTATCCTTCGTTCTCAATGGTAAAAATGAACTAAAAGCATTCTTACTAGGAGGAGTAAGGTTTTGTTTAATCATTGTTTAGACCACTCACTTCATACTTATCATCTTCATCATCGGTGACTGTGATATGCTGTTCACCATTAATGATGTGCAGTGTTTTTTCTTGACTAGCTATTTTCGATATTTCTTCAACAAGCTCATCCAGCAGTACTACTGTATTTTTGTCATGTTTATTTGGCCGATACCCGTCAACTATTCTTTTCATTAGCTGCAGTAAGTTTATATTAACGGGTAAAGTTAAGCTTTGATTACTTACACTAATGCAGGCTGTAAAGTAAGAAACTTGAGTTGGAGGGTGCCTAGGAACACTTTTCAAATCTGGTTTTATATCCAATTTAACAACTAGCTGATAACCATTTTTTTCTGAAATCAGATATTGACTTTGACGCAAATTAGGCGCGTTACGATTATTATATTTTCTAATAGCCGTACGCAAAGTATTGTTGCAAAAATCTCTAATTATACTCCTACACTCATCACTATTATCATACTCTCGATGCTTTTGATAAATGCTAATGTACTCTTCTATCAATGACTGACTAAAGTCTTGAGAGAACCGTTCATGATAATTGTTAGCATAATTTTCATATTTCAAGACATAAAACAATCTCAAATATGAGTGACTGGCTTTTAACTTTTCTACACCTAATTCTTTCAAGTGGCTTTTAAATTCCTCAAATTCGGAATCAGGAAGGTCTAAATCGTTTGCTAATATGAATCTGTCGATTTTCTTCGTTCGTAAGTGAGCAGGATCGAACTCGACAACCTTGTTAGCTAGCTCATTGTCCCCACCGGAGAAAAGGTTATCGAACAAATACCCCGGCCCAGCCAGTAACATGAATATGAAATCTAATAAGGAACGAGCTGTCACAAACTGATCTTTCATCAAGCGAGCTTTAAAAAGAAGATCAACAACGGTACGCTGCACTGCGGGTAAACTCAGTAACTCATAATTTGCTTGTAACCTTCGAGAGTCTAGATCTGTGTATTCAAGCTTATCTTTATCAAAAATCTGACGAATCAAGTTATCTTCTTCAGCGGTTAGCTTTTTCAATAGCTTTTCCGCGAAGACAGAAGTGGATCCATTATCATCAATAACAAACTTGGGATATTTTTCAAAATCAATAAAGAACATCCCATCGCCATCGGAGCCAGACTCTAAGTACTCCCTAATCGTGTTCTTAAAGACTTCATTACTACCTTCTTCTGCGTAATTCCCAAGCATGCCAGTATTGATACCAACAACTAAAGGCTTTGATTGAGATAAATAGTCCGAGAATACCTTATCCAATGTGTGAATTGCATTTTCACGAGGATCAAAGCTATGTGTAGCATCTAAGTGGAAATGTGCACGCGTTCTATATTTCTTCTTACAAGTAGTTAAAAGCTCTGACTTACCATCACCACTACTGCCACATAAGAATAAGACTTCTGGCTTATCAGTTGAAAAACTTGAGATTCGCTTCTCAACAGCTTTTGCAATTGGCATGTCGATATAAAGGTAGTCTTTTACTTCGTCAAGTTTACCTTTGTTTTGTTCGACCCTCTCTGTCGATACTGCGTAAGGAGATGATTTCGACAGTACACTCAGCGCTTCTTTTAATCTCATAATTTACTCATTTCGGATTGCTCTATATTTGAGCAGCATTTGCGGGGTTGATGAGCATCAACTACTTCACAGCAAGTGATTAGCATATATGCTACAACATGCCATTACGAATAATACCTTCTTTTATTCAATATCTTGATCCATTTAGAATAAATATTTCCACCAAAATCAGTTGAGTGGAAAAACAGATGTCTGCAGCTCTAGTTCGGATAATCAGCTATGCTATCAAGTTTTTATGATCAGAATTAAACCAATCTCAAACACATATCACCTAGAGGACATACACCTGCAAGAGGAATCCTCGATCACCATTTCAGTCATACCCAATCCAATGCAGCAGGTAATGCCGCTCCTCAAAGTAATTTAGTTTCTATTCAAAACCACGCATAACTACACCATTGTTTTTCGCACACGCGTCAAGCACTGGTTTGTTTTGCCTGAAGAAAAGAAAACACTTATGGCGAAATACACGAAACCTAGCACAGCGGACCACATCCGCTTTGCTTTTGAGCTGTATAAGCGCATTCCACACAAAGTAGAAAGGTCACAGCCCAAGAGCTCAAAAGAAGCCTTGACGAAGTCGGGTTAGTTAGAGACATACGAACCATCCAGCGTAATCTGGATGTTGTTGTTCGGTACTTTGACGTAGAGAAAGACACGCGAGATAAACCATATGGCTACAGTCGCCACAGCAACCAGAAAAACACCTTGGCTGCGCGCGAGGCAATAATACTCGCTCTTGCTGAGCAAAACCTTAGGGATATTTTACCAGAAGAACTCGTCAGCGCGATTGCATCTACTTTTACTGAAACACAGATACAGCTCTCACTAATTCACAAAGGCAGTACCTTTGTTCAGCCAAATAAATGCGATGTTCACGTTTCATTTTCATCCGTGTGTCTGGAATAATCCAGAGTCGATTTTCTGTGTCAATCTCATCCCAGCTAGCACCAGCAGCTTCACTTGGTCTAGTCATGGTGTGGATCTGCCACTCAATTAAACATTTGGTAGCCAGCTGCATATTTGCAGTTGCGACTGTCTGTAGTAGCTCTGTTAGTTCATCAGATTTAAGTTCAGCCATATGTTTTACATCTGGATAAGCGAACGTTTCTCCAACTCTAGATAGAACATTGTGTTGGATCAAACCGCTATTGATGGCAAAGCGCATGATTTCATTTACCAACTGGATGGTGCGTTTTACTGTCTCCCAACTTGCCTCTACGAGCAATTGGCCTAAACGCCTCCTGAACTATTATTGGCGTCAGTGATTTAACCGGGATCTCACCGAACTTTGGAAATGCATAAAGCTCGAGCTTTCTCCAGTTGCCTTGGACGGTCTTAGGTTTTAGTTTCGTCTTGGTCTTAACCCATTCATCAGCGACTGACTTGAATGTACAAGCTTGCTCTTGTTGAATCTGGGTCCTCTTCTCGATCCTGTCTAATTTAGGGTCAATACCTTCCTTCAGAAGTTTGCGCATCTCAAACGCTTTGTCACGAGCACCATCAACTTTGAGCATGTCTAGGCTACCCAATCCCAAGAAGGTTCTGTTTTTTGTACCTGGCTTTGTGTAACGAAACTCCCAGTATTTGAGGTTGTTGGGTTTCACCAGTAGATAGAGGCCACCACCATCAGGTAAACGATAGATTCGATCTCGGCCCTGTGCTTGTTCGATTTCCTTGTCTTTCAGACGATGTATTAAGTGCGACATATTGCCCCCTGGTATGACTAAGCTACACTCAGAAAAAGTTAGGTTTTTCGCGTCATACCACTTAACCCTAAATTATTGATTTATTTAGAATCAAAGCTGTAACTCATGTGATTCCTAAGTTTCTAATCACTTAAATAGGAGCTAAGCAAATCAGGTTCAAATGGTATATTCTCGAAGTCGGGAAAGATTAAAACATACACTTTGTCATACCCCAAAATGGCGAACCAACTAGGACATCTTTGGACGTTATCGGACGATAACTTATTGATTTAGAAGTATAATAGGCATAAAAAAAGACGTCCTAGGACGTCTTTATTCAAGAATGTGGCGGTGAGTGAGAGATTCGAACTCTCGATTGCAAGCTACCAAGTTAAAGCCATTTAATATCAATAATTTAATTATAGTTGGTTCTTTAGCTTTGTACCAATTTTTTGCACTACATCAAGTTAATGATTGAAAGCATTTTACAAACCACAACAATATGCTACCTTTAGCATGCACTAGCGTTCCGCTTAGTTTACTGCAATTGGTTAAAAAGCTGTTTGGTCTTTGCTCTTTAT
This sequence comes from Vibrio sp. RM-41-2B, assembly GCF_024744415.1. Taxonomy (NCBI): domain Bacteria; kingdom Pseudomonadati; phylum Pseudomonadota; class Gammaproteobacteria; order Vibrionales; family Vibrionaceae; genus Vibrio; species Vibrio sp. RM-41-2B. The sequence goes on from NZ_JAMQWD010000019.1 coordinate 226,662, forward strand.
GGAGCGCTGTTTGCATTCGTGCAGATAGTATGTGCGGAGGCCACACCCTCGCCTTGGCTCTCCCTCGGCCTTACCTAGAGTAGAGTATCGAGAGAGCCTCACTAGGCCTGACTTTGTTATATGACTGGCAGTAACCAAACAGTAGCCAACGAATGTAACAGTTATATAACGTGCTCTGGAGTATGAGTATTGTCAGGCCTTCAATATATTGTGTGACCTAATGTATTTATCACAACCAAGTTTAAACACTAAAAATGCCATAAACTCCATGGCAGCTCTAGAAAAGACCCTAGGCCTGACAGCTAAAGAAATCCAGTCAATTATATCACTGCCTGAAAGCCAGAAATATTTCGAAAAAAAAGTGCCTAAATCGGACGGTTCGATACGCCTTGTATACTGCCCTCACCCTCAAGTTCGACGCGCTCAAAGAAAAATTAACAATAATATATTCAAAAAACTAGTCAAATGGCCTAGTTACATTTTTGGATCTATACCAAATACAAAAATATCGAAGGAGCAAATAGAAAGGAAAGATTATATATCATGTGCGGGTCAACACTGCGGAGCTAAAAGTCTACTTAAAATGGATATCAAAAGCTTTTTTGACAATATTCATTTCGACCATGTTTTAGATATGTTCGTTAACTTCTTTCATTATGATAAGGATGTTTCATTCACTTTGGCTAAATTATGCTGTAAGAGTGATTACATCGTTCAAGGGGGGTTAACTTCAAGTTATGTAGCTAGTTTAATACTCTGGAAGCACGAACCTGAATTAGTAAAAAGACTTCAAAGAAAAAACCTTACGTATACTCGTTTAGTTGACGATATATCCATCTCTTCGCATGTTTCTAACTTTGATTTTTCAATGGTTCAGCAACTTGTAACAAATATGCTCTACGAAATAGATTTACCAGTAAACAATGATAAAACGAAGGTTTATCACCTATCAACTGAGCCACTAACAATTCACGGTATAAGAGTTAACTTTAATGAACCAAGACTTCCTGCGAATGAAGTAAGGAAAATTAGAGCAGCCGTACACAACTTAACTATCCTAGCAAGCCAGCCCGGATACAGAACTCTCCACTCCTACCGAGAAGATTATGCGAGATGCATGGGTAGAGTTAATAAGCTCAAAAGGGTACAGCACGAGAAACACTCAGAATTTTTAAAAACACTGCAAAATATACGCCCTCTACCTTCTGAAAAAGATTTAAAGCGAGCCAGAGTTGTCTATCATCGCTTGATGAGAAATTACTCCGAAAAGAAAGATACCAGAGGTTACAGAACCAGTTTTTTTAAGTTACAGGAACGTTTAAATGTCCTCTGTAGAAAAAAGTGTTTTAGGGAAGAAGCACAGAAAATAAGACGTAAATTGAAAGAAATTGCTCCGAGCAAACAAGCAAAAGAGAACTTTTAAAGAAACTTCATGAAAAAGTCAGCCATTTTTAAATTAATCTACGGTGTCATTATCCTATTTTCAATAATTACCGTTGTTACGATTATCTCTGTTATCTACACAGGCTACAAAAACGCGTATTTTGAATTAAGCTTCTGTATCGACGATGCCTGTTTAAGTCGTGCAAAATCTTATTATGGCAATATAATAGCATTTTATACTGGTTCTGTAGAAGTCCTAGCTGCAATAGCCACATCTTTAGGTATTATTGTTGCAGCAAAAACCTTTAAAAATACCGCAGATACAAACGCATTTAATAGTCACATCTCTCACTTCAAGACATTTTCAGATTATTTAAGCTTTGAAGTTATTAAAAAGGACAAAGTTAAATTATCAGCAATTAACGTTTTTGACTGGTTTAACTTAATATTTGAAGACTCAATCTCAGGATCTATTGATGTGTCTGATAATTATTTTAAAGCCTTAAAAGATATTGAGAATGAAATTGAAAAGACCAACAAAAAAGCTACAACAGCCTCGAACGGGCCCTTCAGGCACGCTGAGCATCAGCAGCGAATGAGACCTGTATTTAAGGCCTTGGGGATTGAGATTGAACACTACCCTAAAAACGATTATTGGATTATAGAAGATGAGCTAATATCTTTAATTGACTCTATCAATCAAGCCTTTTGTCAAAGGCCTAAAAGGGTTGGCAAGATCTGTTCTAGGAAATATTTTGAAAAATCTTGAACCCTTACGTTCTACAACGTGTATTAGGGGCTACTATTCAGACTATATCTAACAGAAAAATGTAGTTTAAAAACTTGTATTCGAAAACAACAAGCCTCCCTAGCTAAAAACCATTCGTTTTCGAACCTACCCGCATAGTATGAGACAAAAACGTCTCATAAGTACCCCCTTGACATTTTGACCTAGGCTCATAAAATCCATACTACTTTTTCAGAGTGGTATGCGAGGGCTAATGAGTACGAGGACTTATTTCTATTGTCGAGTCTCTACAACAGAGCAGACAACAGCGAACCAAATACAAGCCTTCAAAGACAGAGGATATGAAGTCAACGAAGCTTTTGTAGTTGAAGATGTTGTATCAGGTGGTGTTTGTGCTTTGGAACGTAAAGGCTTCAGGATTCTTATTGAGCACAAGCTTGTTGCAGGTGACACGCTGGTGGTCTTAAAGCTAGACCGCTTGGGACGTGACAACATAGATGTACAACAAACGATCAAGCTTTTGATGGACAAAGGTATCAATATCCACTGTTTAGATTTACCACATAACGACCTAAACAGCCCTGAAGGTCAGTTAATGTTGAAAATGTTTTTAGCTTTTGCTGAGTTTGAAAAAGATCGTATTAGAGAACGAACAATTGAGGGTCAAGCAAGAGCAAGGGCTGAAGGCAAAACTATTGGTCGTCCTGCCAAAGCAAGTGCAGATAAAGTGGCAAAGCTAAGGAATGAAGGATTGTCCATATCCAAAACCGCAGAGAAGCTTAACATCTCTCAATCAACGGTTAAGCGCCTCTACGCAGAATCAAAGAAGAGTAAGGAGAAAAATGGAAACAACAGTAACTAGCAACGCTAAAGAAGTAATTAACGCCTACACAGACGGTTCATGTATTACGCAGAAATGCATAGGCGGCTGGGCATTCATACTAACCAGAGCAGACAAAAAACTAGAACGCTCTGGACATGAAAGAAAGACCACCAGCAACAGAATGGAACTAACGGCAGCAATTAAAGCGTTAGAGGTTATATATAAGAAATATCCGAACAACCCTATAACAGTCCACACAGACAGCCAGTATGTAAAAAATGGCATTACTACATGGATACGTAGCTGGAAGCGTAATGGTTGGCGTAGGAGTGACAGAAAACCCGTCCTTAACGCAGACTTATGGCAGAAATTGGACGAACTGAACGAATCAATGAATGTTTCTTGGGAGTGGGTAAAAGCACACAATGGTCATCCTCTAAACGAGAGAGTTCACATGCTTGCTTACTCTGCTATTCCACAAAAGTAAAATTACAAAGGTATAACAACATGGAACAAACTACATTAGTTGAAGATTTTATCCTACCAGAAGTTGAACTTAACGAGATAGACAACTACCACCGCATACCTGAAGTCAAAGCATGGTTTGTCTGTTCAGTGAAAAACGCAAAGAAAGCGGCAAAAGATGGTCTACCCGTAATCCGAACGCATGTAGGCAACTGGTATGGTCGTCTCTCTTAAAAAAATGAACTTTTGTAAATCACATTTTGTGTAAACGTCAGGGGGCGATGCAATCGAAGTAGGAACAAACTCGGAAGCTAACGCCCCCCTACCCACAATTATCAAGAGGTAGAGTGTTTGTGAGGTTCAATCATACTAACCAACCACAAGATAGAGTTATACCAGCAGTAAACGATGATGAAACAGTGCACTTTAGAGCAAATTGACCCTAGACAGCTTGTTCTCGATGAAAGGTTTCAAAGCAGACAAACACAGTTAATAGCTAAAAGAGCAGACAGAGCAGCTTCAGAAAACAGTAGACAAAGGCAACTCAGAAACATTCTTACCAGTTTAGAGAACGGTAATGGCATTAGGGAACCAATAGAAGCCTATGATATTTACGGTGAGTTGTATGTAGTGAGCGGTTTCCACCGCACAGAGGCATGCCACAAGTTCCTTAAAGACAACCCAAGCCAAAACCTTTTAGTCCCCGTGAAAATTTATCGAGGCTATACAGAAGCAGAGGCTTATCTGGATTCTCTTACTAAGAACGTGGAACACGGTACAGCCTTAGATCAGTCTGAGATATGGCAAAACAAGTTTAAGCAGTCTTTGATGCAGGGGGAAAACCTAGAACCACTTTCAAAGCGCAAAACCGCTAAGTTATTTGATTGCAGTGAATCCCAAGGATTACATATTTTGAACGCTCAGAAAGCCTGTATCGAGGTTGGTTTACCTAATGTGAAAGAGTGGTCGAGTGATTATCAAAAGGCGGCAGAAAAGCTTAGAAAAAAGCTATTAAAGAGATTTGAGGTAATGCCTGACGATTTCGATAAGGATGGGTTTCCAATTATCAGCAGATTATCAAAAGCTTATAAAGGTAATAGGTTTGAGGCTGCTTTATCTGAAGAAGAACTAGAACTCAATGAAATAAGTTATCAGAAAGAGTCCCTCAAGGATTTAATCCAAAGAAACCCTATGGCCTTTAGAAAGGCATTAAATACTTTAGATAAAAGAGCTTTAGGAATTGTCGTAAAGCGTAGTTGGGATGAAAACGAAGTCATTCTAAAGTACGGCGAAAGTGATGGATACGAGAAATTCTAACGGCTCATAGCGAAAATCTAGGAATTACAGCAGACAAAACCAACAGAGATCTTAGCGGTATCCCCAAGCTGGTGGCTATCTTTGAGCAAACGCTAGGGTGGTCACTCGTGACCGCTGAGATCTCTAGGTGGTCACTATAGGAGTATTTAAACTTAAAGATATAAATTTAATATTTTAAAAACAACAACTTAAACAAAAACCTTTCAGAAAAGATGTTTAAACAATAGCACCTGTAAACTCTAACTAAGTAATGTTCTTATAGCCTGCTTAAAGCTAAACGAGGGAGACGGTCGATAGCTTCTTTCTTCGTCTCCAACTCAACCGTACCATATGAACCGCCTACACCCGCTGGAGTATGACCAGTAATAGCGTCACTAACAGTGTCAGCAATACCCAGTCTGCGCAGAGCCGTCTTGAAAGTATGCCTAAACGCATGAGCCGGTTGGGTTGTGTGTATACCTAGAGACCTGACTGTTTGACCCCACCACTTACTGAGTGCCGCTGATTTCTTGCCGTATTTGTTCTCTTTAAGCTCAGGGAACAAGAAGCCGCCTGACTCCGCAACATAATCTAAGAAACCTAGTTCTATCAGATGAGCAGGGATAGGTACGTGTCTCAGTGAAGAGTTATTCTTAACGCTTTGCCCCTCACCTCGACGGATATTGAGGTAATGTATGCCTGAGTCTGATTGGGATACATCTGACTTATGTAGTTGAGACATCTCCTCTAGGCGTGCACCTGTATATCTGCACAACAAAGGAACCCAATAACAAGCCATACCATAAGGTTTACGAGCATTAACATCATTAAATACGTCAGCTTGGAACAGTCGACGCATTTCTGAGTCAGTGTAGCCTTTTCCCTCATTAGCTTCAGTTTTCTTCTCCGCTGTGGCAACACGCACACCTACGTGTGGATTAGAGTCGATGATGCCTAGTTCAACGGCATAGCTAAACACAACAGAGGTCTTGCGTAGACAGTTCTTCACCGTAGTAGCACTTAAAGTCTCTAGACCTTGTATCTTTACAAGTTCAATTTGCTCTAGAAGAGGTCTATTCCTGATACTTGCAATTTTAGACTTAGGTAACTGAAGCAATGTATCTCGAAACTCAACGATATGCGCACGAGTTACTTCAGTAACATCCAGATCTCCGATAACTTCGATTAGACGCTCAATCTGAAGGCCTGCCTCATACAATGCTTTAGCGTCTTTGTCCTTAAGAGTTTCAGACTGGTGATACCTCTTAAACACATTAGATATAGAGTATTGAGATGCCTTTTTGCGTTTAGGCTGGTGTTTGTTAGCTAAAGGGTTAACTGACAGAGGTTTGTCTGCAATAGGATTAGATACTGCTTCGTAGCCATAGTCACGGTTGTAACGTGCTCTACATAGCGCTTCGATGCGATGAATGTAGTGATAGAAAGCTACTGCTAATTGACGGAAAGACTCACTGTGAGAAGAGACAACTAAACCCTCTCTATCTAGTTGAGCAACAATAAACTCTTTTAGTTCATCTGCTAGCTCTTGAAGCTGGTCAGGAGTAGCAGTATCAACCTCGTTGCCACATATGGACAAAGTATCAGACAAGCCAAATTCACGGACTGTGCCTTCCGCATCTACATCCCTTTTTAGGAAAAGATCGTAGTTACCAGAGGTATCAACTTCATTCTTTACGTGTTCATACCAACGCTCTGCGATGATTGCACAGTCTCTAACATTGAGTTCGACATTGGATGAATTAGATAGTTTTAACTGAGCAACGGCGATCTGCTTCTGCGCATCGAATAGACACTCAGTAAATCGTGGTTTAGCTTCAGAAAGGTTTTTCGTTTGAAGAGATTTCTTGAAGACTGTCTTACCGATTATAGGAACCAGCTTTTTGGGGACAGCCATTCTAAAGTAGTAAACACCAGTTTTAGGATGCTTATAAGGACTTGCCATGATGTTCGACATTGTACCTACTCTTTGTACCAGTAGGCAGCTTACATTAAAACACCAAACCCCTGTATTATAAGAAGTTCTTACACTACAAGGGCTTATAGAATGTGGCGGTGAGTGAGAGATTCGAACTCTCGATACGTTGCCGTATACACACTTTCCAGGCGTGCTCCTTCAGCCACTCGGACAACTCACCGAATCAATTTTTGGTTAGCATCATTGGCTAACGAGGCGCTAATTTAATGATTATGTGCCTGATGGTCAAGGCTAAACATAAAAAAAAGCGCCCTTTCCCACTCGATTGCTCACTAAGTAACTAAATTGAGCAAAACTGGGTCATTTAGATGCCTTGAGAATAGCCGGGAACACGGAACCAACGACGGCACATGTCCAAGAAGTACCCATACAACACTCCCATACCGCAAGAAATAATGGCGTTACTTGTCACCGCGGTCACTATTTGGTCTGTAGACGCACCAACTGCGAATAAAATTCCTGCATAAACTGGAGACTGAAATAGCACATAAGCGACCAGATCAGATACGTTTTTCATAAATGAAGACGGCGATACCTTGTTACCCTGACGTAGTACCCAATCACGAAAAACGCCATACGGCCAAGCAATAGCAATATTCACTGGAATAGATAGTGTACGTGATGCTAAAGATTGCTCAAACGTCATCCCTGAAATCAAAATCTCGACAATCATCCCTGTGATAAAGCAAAAAACAACCATAGCAAAGGTATCCGCTGCGGCGTGACGAATACAAAATGGTCCACGAGACTTCATTAACCAACCCCTAAAATTAAATACCACCACCAACAACTAAAAACGCCTAAAATGACGTAAAAATGGTAGAAAAATACGGATTTAACTTACACAAAAAGTGGGATAAGTGATTGTTTGGATGGAGGGTTAGGATAAAGTTCGGGGAATAAACGATCATTCTAATAACTTATGCTACTGAGTTGTAAAAATTCAGAGTATTCCCGATGTGATCGCAACTGAGAGCCGCACCGTTTCTCTTATGACAGAATCTAACAGCAGCGCTAAGCTAATTGAAAGTAAGGAAAAAATAGACGATTCAGCTAAAGGTTAGGTATGAAGAGTAAAGACAATTCATGATTGCATTGAATCGCGCTATATGGATTAAGCTATGATGATGCGAGCAAGAGCGTTAAGGTGTCGATATCATCTTGGTTTGGAGACTGCTGACGCTTTAAGTTACGCCTTATTCGCTCGGCAACTAAAGAAACGTCTTTATTAGCATCAGGGGTGACTTGAGCAATAATCGCTGAAATAGCCTCTAACGCTTCGTTGAGATGACCATTATCTAGAGCAACATAGAAGTTTAGTAGCCACTTTTCCGCATCAAGGATATCCGTTGTATTATCACCAAAGTCCGACTGGTATTGGTATAACCGTGCTGCATGGAGATACAACGCATCATTTAATTCAGACTCCACAATTGGTTTCGCAATTATGTGGTCGGCTCCTACATTTATCATGCGCTCTTGTGTTTCTTTGAATACATCCGCTGTGCAGCCAAAGATCAGTACCGACTTTACAGGCGAACTCATCGCTCGAATGGCTGATATCGCCCCAACACCATCAAGAACAGGCATATGATTGTCCATTAATATCAAATCAAATGACTGAACGGCCACCTCATCGACGGCAAGCTGACCATTTTCAGCACTTGTGCACTCAAAGCCTTTGGCTCTTAGGAAAGTTTCCATAATGATCGCATTTGTTCGGTTGTCTTCGACAATGAGCGCTTTCAAACCTTTGCAATTCAGCTTATGTGCATTGACTGCTTCCACTTTCCCAGGCTCACAAGGCGTAAGCGCGATCTCGACGGTAAAGGTTGTCCCGACATTCTCTTGACTCTGCACAATCACATGCCCTCCCATATGCTCGGCAATTTCTTTTACTATCGCTAAACCAAGCCCTGTCCCACCAAACCGCCTCGTCGTCGAGGACTCCGCTTGTTCAAAAGGACGGAAAATGCGTTTTTGCGCTTCTTGAGAAATACCGATACCCGTATCTTTCACCGCGAGAATAAGCTTGGTATCTGCCTTGCTCGATTTCTCGGTCAGCTCTACTTCTACGATGCCTCGGTCGGTGAACTTGACAGCGTTGTTTAGTAGGTTAAACAATACTTGGCGCAGACGGGCTTTGTCATTGTTGTACCAGCGCCCTGTTGGTAAATGAGACACGACTCTAAAACGAAGGCCTTTTTCTGCACATAGTGTTTGATAAACACTTTTTATGCTGCCGATGATCGACTCAATTGGGAAAGGCGTATTTTCGAATTCAACATGTCCTTGCTCAATTTTTGAGTAATCTAAAATCTCATTAAGTAACGTCATCATATGATCACCTGAGTCATAAAGTGTTCTCAGGTGCTTACGTTGATCATCGGTGAGTGGCGTTTTTAACAATATCTGAGCGGTTCCTAATACACCGTTCATTGGCGTACGAATCTCATGGGATAATGTGGCTAAAAATGCCGTTTTAGCGTTCGTCGAAGCCTGGGCTTTTATTCTCTCTTGCTCTAGATAGATGGTTTTTTCATTGAACTTCTCGATGAGCTGTCCAATTTCATCTTCGCTATCGTAGTCAATGTCTATGATCCCGCCAGTTTTCGAGTCATCAATCTTAGCCGCAATACGGACAATCGGTTCGACAATGTAACGATTCAGCAAGTAATACCCGACCAGTACACACAAGAGTAAGAATGGAATGATTCTCCCCTCAACACTCATGACTTGTTCAAACACTTGATCAGCTACTTTAACTTTCGCGTTGACAACTTCCATCCGCCAATCAAACTCTCCAAAATCAAGCTCACTGACATAAATTTCGTCTGTTAGTTGGAAGTTGTGCTCAATAATCACGTTCGAGTCAGCATCGCGAACCACCACACCTAAAGAATGCTGGTTAGTGTGCTCTCGAATAAACTGAAAAAGTGCATCAAGTGATAAGTCTACCGTTACAACGCCAGCGAATTGACCGTTTTGATAATATGGGGAAGACGCAGTAATCATCTGAACCTGAGTAAAAGTGTCGATATAAACCGTAGACCAACTCACAGAACCAACTGGCGCGTCAGCTGCTGCCTTATACCATGGTTCATTGTCATAACCGCCAGATTCAGGATTATTGTAGGAGTGAATTTGGTCAATACCGCCATCACTGTTTTTATTGAAGAATAGGCTTTTATATCGCCATTGTTCAGCTTTGAGTTCTGGTTTAGGCCATACGCCACCACCGACGAGCATCTCATCACTCAATTGGAGAATATGCGGAATTGTCGTGTTGAGAGATTGAATATTTTCAGTCCCCTGGGCGAGTCCTGCAAGGCTACTCAATACACCGGTAGAGCTAAGGAGAGGCTCTTTAATCTCTAGAGCAAGGAGTTGGGTGCGTAACTCTAGGTTTTGCTCTAGCTTTTGCCTAACCGGAGGCTCGACAACCAAATAGGCAACAGAACCAATCGTTGCGATAAAGAAACACAGGTACAGTGTCAGGGCGAGAATGCTTTTTTTTCTAAGTGATGAGCGAATTTCCATAGATGTCTGTGAATCATTCCCTAATATCGATTTATCACAAATTGATTGGTAAGATGAGCGCAATCAACCAGCCCATTAACAAATGGTATTCTATTTTGAAACTACAAGACATCCTTTCTCTCCCAGAACTTGACGGTAAACTACTAAACCTAGCAAAAACTCAAGGCTTTGTAACAGCGATGGCTGCAGCGCCAAACGTATTAATGCCTCAAGAGTGGTTGCCATTCTTATGGGGTGGTGAAGAAACAGCGCCATTTACTGACGGTGAGCAATTAGAGCAATACATTGATGAGATTGTACAAATGTGGAACCAAACTCGTCCTGCTCTTCTAGAAGGATCTTGGCAGTGGCCTGAAGGATGCGCGTTAGATGAACAAGATATTGTAACAAGCCAGACCCGTGATTTCTGTGAAGGTGTATTACAAGGTTGGCAACTTGCTCGTGATGACTGGGAAACGCTAATGCCAGAGGACAGCGAAGATAATGCTCTGCTCGGCGGTGTTTTGCTTTCTCTTACGATGCTTTACGATCCAGAAACGACCATTGAAACGTTGGCAGAACAAGGCATGGAAGGCTTAGAACAGTTTGAAGAGATCTTCAATGCCATGCCAGTGATGCTATGTGGTCTTACTCAGCGCGGTGTTGCATTAGCTGAAGAACAATAAGACACAACGCTGTCGACCATCAAGATTGAACCGCTGAATAGACAAAAGCTCTCTGGATGGAGAGCTTTTTTGATCATGTTAAAATCACATGTGGAATATATCGCGCCATATCTTGCGTGACTAAGCTAGTGTCTTCCCGAATCGAAATCCCAGCGGCTCTATCGTTGACTAACCAGCTGCCAATTAATGTATGGCTTTGCCCAAACTTGGGTAACGGATGATACTGCTGGACGATATTGAATTTAGATTCATAAGGCCCTGCTGTTTTGAGTATGTGTTTCCCACCTTTGACGATCTCAATATTCGCGCCTTCTCGAGAGAATAGTGGTTTGATTACATAGTCTTTCAAAGTGTTCGCTTTTGAATCGTTAGCAAAATAGGCAGGTAAAAGATTAGGATGATTCGGAAAGCGCTCCCACAATAACGGTAAAAGTGCTTTGTTGGATAGAATCGACTTCCACATGGGTTCTAACCAATTCACTTTCGCGGTCGCTAGGTATTTCGCATATTCCTCTTCAAACATAAACTCCCACGGATAAAGCTTGAACATCCAACGAATCGCTCTGTCATCTGCATCCACAAACAGACCATCTTCCGTCGCACCAATATCTTCGACATAAACAAACGCCGTCGCTAACCCAGCTTCGCGCGCGCAATCTTCTAAATACTGGACAGTCCCTTTATCTTCTTCAGTGTACTTGCAGCAGCTAAAGTGAAGGGTTTGCCCGGGTTGATATTTGGCTATCTCGGAAAAACGCTCAATCAAAAAGTCTTGAAGAATGTTGAATTGATCCGCGCTCTGGTGAATTAGACCTTTATTTACAACATCCTCTAACCACACCCACTGCCAAAAACCCGTTTCAAACAGGCTGGTCGGCGTATCCGCATTGTTTTCCAGTAACTTAGCTGGCGAAGTTCCGTTGTATGCAAAATCCAGACGCGAATAGAGCGAGGGTTCATTTCGGTGCCACGAAGAAGCGACCTGCTCCCACATAAATTCAGGGATCGCACATTGCGTCAGCAACCGCTCACTACGAACCACCTCGTCCACAATAGCCAGACACATCTGATGCAGCTCTTCAGTGGGCGCTTCAATATCGTTCTCTATTTGCTCAAGCGTGAATTGATAGTAAGCACTCTCATCCCAATACGGTTGGTCATACATGGAATGGAAGCCAAAACCAAACTGGCGTGCTAACTCACGCCAGTTTTCTCGTTCTTGTATTTCTCGTCGAAACATAGTGCTTATTAACCGCCTCGGCTGACCGATACCGCTTTACCAAACCCGCCTCGAGACATTGCTCTACCAATAGTTCCGCCACCACGTTTATTTAGGTTACTGGTCGCAACCTTCGTCGGCTGATTACGATAGGAACCAAAAAATTGTCCGGCACCATTATAGAATTTGGATTTATAGCGATACATTGGTTCAGAGTAATAGCTCTTGTTGTAACCTTTCAAACCGCTCAGTGCGCGACTGTAAAAGAAGCCCCCAAAGTGAGGCACATAAGATCGGGAACTGGAACTGTAGTAACAATCGTCTTCGTAAAAGTCATTTTTACATTCGAACTCATTGTTGTAGCGAGGGGCATTTCGTTCGGCTCGAGCCAAAGCTTCTTGATAAGCAATATCGCACTGCTCACTGAACTCTGGCGAGTTTGATTTGCATTCATCAGCGTCAGAAAAAATGTAGCCTTCGGTTTTCGATTCTTGTGTCGCAAAGAAGAAAATACCGCCAAAAGCAGCAAAGGGAATAATTTTCCCAAGCTTTAAACTTTTGTCCATGGAAGAACGTTTAACGTTAGAACTCCGCTTCATCGTTCCTCCTAGTACGTCATACAAGCGGCATTTAATACACCGACCGATATAGAAACAGCCGCTAATACAATACCGGCAGGCAGCTCATCTTTTTCGATACGCTCAGTCACTTTTGGAAGTAAAACAAAACGTACAATCGCAAATGCAATGATCTGCGCCAGCATTGCAACAACGCCCCACACCATAAAATCGACAATGTTGACTGAGTTTTTTGCCGCCCCCGAAATCGCAATACAATAACCAAGAAATGCACCACTTAGTGCAATCGCTGCCGCTGTATTTTGCTTTTCTTTGATCAGGTGCCATTCATCGTAAGGCGTAAGCTTGACGTAAATGAACTTAAACGCCAAAACGAAAATAATAGAAACAGAAAAATAGAGTAAAAAGTTGGGAAAACCTGCTAACAGGTCAGCAATCATGTGCATTATTGTTCCTTGTTCATTTCTTTCCATGCAAAATCTTCAATACGTTCATCTGCAATGTAAAACAGCTTGGTACTCGGTGGTACTTCTGCATCTAAATCTGGGTTGAGTTGGATACCATGGCCAATGTCAAAAGCAATTAGCGTGGCATGATGACGTCTTTTGAGAAAAACAAAGAGACTCTCAACAGTAGTTACTGGCAGCCTTTCAGGATAAATAACCGAGTATTGAGTCATGCCTCGTGTTGAAGCTAATAGCTCTTGGTGAAGTGCACTTGAGCCTGGATCTACCGCCGCTTTTGCCAACATTTCTGCGCCAACAGCAGGTATGCATTCCGCTTTAGGACAGTGTTGACTTAAAAGACGGCCTAACGCCTCATCTTTAAAGTAAGCGACCAAATGTGCGGAAGGATTCACAGAAGCACAGTACAGCGCGGCTGACAGCGTGATATCGTCCGAGAGGTTATCAACAATAACGCAAGCTGCTTCAGCAATATTGGCGTTTTTCATCTCTTGTGAATCCGTGTAGCTGGTCACTTTGATAAAACTGATCTCGCCTGGTAACGGGTTTTCTATTTCTGAACGGCTGCACAAAACAATCGGACGCTTCCCCTCTTCTTCATGTTGTAACATGCGAATAAGGTGCATCGTTCTCGATCCATTCCAACCCAACAATACAATATGGTTTTCCACTCTTACTCTCCGTTTTCCTAAAATACCCGCTCGCCAGTAATCCATCGCTGCTCCAGCGACACGTCCCAATAATGCAGCGAATAGGCTCAAGCCGCCTGGGATCACAAACAGTACAACAACCCATTTACCCAAATCTGTCACTGGAGAATAATCGCCATAGCCAACCGTACTCGCCGTAACCATAAGGTAATAGATAAAGTTAGAGAAGCTGTCTGTTAATGCGGTTTCACCAGCGAGAATGAGCAACCCCCAAGAAACGCTCACATATAAGCCACTAAAGATGAGAAGACTTCGGTTGCTCAATTTAAAAAGGTGTGAACTAAGCCACTTTTTAACTACTAACCACACCGCCATAAATTTATAACCTCGACATTCATTGATTGCATCAATAGTAACTCATTGATAGTAAGACACAAAAAAACCAGCCATATTCGGCTGGTTTTTGAGATTTACTTTCAGTTACGCCTACTTTTTAAGCATTACCTTTCACTTGCATATTTAGCTGCTCAGCAAAGTCCAACATACGATTTAACGGAATGAGCGATTTAACACGCAATTCTTCATCAACAAAGATCTCGTGTTCTTCACCGCCTTCACTAAGCGCTTTCTCTATAGCTTTCAAACCGTTCATTGCCATCCAAGGGCAGTGTGCGCAGCTACGGCATGTTGCGCCAGCACCTGCGGTTGGAGCTTCGATAAGTTCTTTCTCTGGCACAAGTTGCTGCATTTTAAAGAAAATGCCTTTGTCTGTCGCAACGATCATTTGTTTGTGAGGAAGCGCTTTCGCTGCTTTGATCAGCTGACTCGTTGAGCCAACGGCATCGGCAAGTTCAACCACGCTTGCTGGTGATTCAGGGTGAACCAAAATAGCCGCATCTGGATACACGCTCTTCATTTTGCGTAGCGCATCAGCAGAAAACTCATCATGAACCACACACTCACCTTGCCATAGCAGCATGTCTGCGCCAGTTTTATTAGCGATGTACGACCCTAGGTGACGGTCTGGTCCCCAGATGATTGGCTTGTCTTCAGCGTCTAAGTGTTCCACGATTTCAAGCGCAATGCTTGATGTAACGACCCAATCGGCACGAGCTTTAACTGCGGCAGACGTATTTGCATAAACCACAACCGTGTGATCAGGGTGAGCATCACAGAACTCACTGAACTTATCCGCTGGACAGCCAAGATCGAGCGAACATTCCGCTTCCAACGTTGGCATTAGAATTCGCTTTTCTGGTGTTAGGATTTTGGCCGACTCGCCCATAAAGCGAACACCGCCAATGATCAGTGTGCTTGCAGGATGACGATTACCAAACTTCGCCATTTCCAACGAGTCACCAACAAAACCACCCGTTTCTTCCGCTAGGGCTTGAATCTCAGGATCGGTATAGTAGTGCGCGATAAGTACCGCATCCTTTTCTTTTAGCAGCTTTTTAATGCGCTCAATGTAAGACGCTTTTTCTTCTTCGCTTAATGGAACTGGCTTCGGTGGGAATGGGTAAACAGTGTCGATTTTATCTAATATATGGCTCATTGCTCTTGCTCTACGCAACTTCCTTTAGTCCGAGTATTGTAACCTCGTTAATTTTCAAAAACCAACTTGTCGCGGGGATTTCTAGCTATCTAGCCGTATATCTTTGTTACAGATAGCATTTCTGATTGAAAGGATCCGTTGCAAGATGGGGATAAAAGGCTCGATGCCATTCCTCTCGATTTATTCGATCACCACCGATAAAGAAACGGAAAAGAAAAAGGAAGCCGAAGCTTCCTTTTTTAAAACATAACGTCTTACAGCTTAGAGCTGGCAAGTTTTGCAGATGCACTACCTGGGTATTCATCAACCACTTGTTGGTAGTACTTTTTCGCTTGAGCTGCATTGTTATTACGCTCAGCGATTTCACCTAACTTGAGCAAAGCATCGGCTCGCTTATTGGAGTCTTTATAAGACACCACCGCAGCAAAGCTCTTTACAGCATCTTTGTCCTGCTTCTTAGCGAAGTACAATTGGCCTAGCCAATAGTGAGAATTCGCTGAGTATGTGGAGTCAGGATAATCTTTCTGGAACTGCTGGAACGCTGCAATTGCGCCAGTGTAGTCACGTTTCTTGAGAATGAGGTCGACTGCATTTTGGTATGCCGTTTGCTCATCAACATTTGGCGTATACTGACCACCTGTTTTAGCCGGTTTCGCTTCTTGCACAGGCGCGGAGGATTTGATTTCTCCACGCACACGATCTAGCTCGACAAACAACTCTCGTTGACGTTGCAACATTTGCTTCATTTCGTAGCTATTTCGCTCTAATTGACCACGTAATTCACTGATCTCTTGTGACATTTGGTCAATTTGCTGTTGCATTTGGAGCTGAACGCGATTGCGGTTTTGTAGTAAGCGCTCTAGACGCTCTACTTCCGTTTCAGATGAACGGCTCTTAGAGACGGATGATGTGCTGTTGAGATCGGATACTGGAGCTGGTGCAGCGAACGCAAAGTTCGCTGCACTTGCCAGTAACGTAAGCGCAACAGCGCGCTTAGTGTTACTGAACATGAGGATTACCTCGAATTAGTATACTAGAACCGCGCGACGGTTCTTAGCGTAAACTTCATCTGATTGACCTAGAAGAAGTGGCTTCTCTTCACCGTAGCTAACGATTGAGATTTGGTCAGCTTGAACACCTAGTGCTTGCAGGTAGTTCGCTACTGCTTGTGCACGACGCTCACCAAGAGCGATGTTGTACTCAGGAGTACCACGCTCATCAGCGTGACCTTCGATAGTTACGTTAAGAGCTGGGTTCTTGCTTAAGTAAGAAGCATGAGCTGCAAGCATCTCTTCGTAATCTGCTGCAATTGTTGAGTTATCAAAAGCAAAGTAGATTGTTTGAGTTTCACGTAGCGCTTGCTCTTTTAGCTCTTGCTCTGTTAGCTGACCGCTTTGATCAATTGGCGTAGCTACTGTTGTTTCAACTGCGCCATTGTTGTTTGTTGCTGCACCAGTGTTAGAAGCAGCGTTGTCGCTTGAACTACACGCTGTAACAGCCATTACAGGAAGCGCGATTAGTAGCCCTTTTAGAACCTTGTTCAGTTGCATCTTATTTTCCTTTATTAATCAAACTTATTACTACAAAAACGGTGACCATGCAGGCGCTCTAACACGCCCATTTGTTGCCGGTAATCTAGCTTTGAATCGACCATCAATTGACACCATCGATAGTACGTTTTTCTTGTTGTAAATCGAGCTATACACAACCATGCCACCGTTTGGGGCAATACTAGGAGACTCATCAAGCAAGGTCTTAGTTAAGACTTGAAGAGCACCAGTTTCCAAATCTTGTTTCGCCAAGTTAAATCCTGCGTTGCTGCGGTTCACCATTACTAGGAATCGCCCATCAGGAGTAATCTGGCCACCCAAATTTTGGCTGCCTTGCCAAGTCAAACGGTCAATAGAACCGCTGCCCAAATTTACTTGATAAATCTGTGGTTTACCACCCCTATCCGATGTGAAAATCAACGATTTTCCATCCGGATGCCAGAACGGTTCCGTATTATTTGATCTGCCACGCGTAATTTGCGTCAGCTTACGAGTGTTAAGGTCAAATGTATAAACATGAAGCGAGCCTGTCTTAGAGAGAACAATCGCTAACTTGTTGCCATCAGGCGAAAATCTTGGCGCACCATTATGACGTGGGTATGAAGTAATCTTCTCACGCTCACCGGTGTAGATGTTCATGATAAAGATTTCTGCTTGACCATTTTGGAAGCTAACATACGCAAGCTTTTTACCATCTGGCGACCATGCTGGTGACATTAATGGTTGCTTAGAACGTAAAACCAAGCGCTCGTTGTAGCCATCGTAATCAGCCACACGAAGTTGGTAAGGGAAACGGTCTTTATCATTCACCACCACGTATGCAATACGGGTCATGAAGGCACCACGGTCACCCGTTAACTGCTCATACACCAAATCAGAGATACGGTGAGCGTACTCACGCATGCGAGGGCCTTGAACGGTCGCGACCTTATTGAACAGCACGTGATCTTTTGACAATACTAATTCGCCATCGCTACCAAGCGCTTTACTTTTCCCGCCCGTTAACTGGCCACGCACAATATCAACAAGTTGGTAGTTGATAACGTAATCACCTTGAGCATTTTGTTTGATTGAGCCAGTCAGCAGAGCATCTACACCTAAATTAGTCCAGGCGTCAAAATTGACTTCTGATTCACTGAACGGAGTTTGTGGCATCTTGCTCGTTGGAACGGGGCTGAACTTACCACTGCGTTGCAAATCCGAGGCAATAACAGCAGAAATATCCGTTGGAAGCGCTTGAGTACCCTCCCACTTAAACGGAACAACAGCAATTGGTCGTGCTGAATCAATACCATCGGTAATGACCAACTCTAATGCGGCATTCGCCACATTTGTCATACTGCTAAACAGTACAAACATTCCTAGTAAAAGGCGTCTAATCACGTCTTATTCCTTATTCTAGTACTCAACGGTTAAGTTGATATCTCTAACTTTATCAATAACATCTCGGTCTTTAGGCATCGGAAAGTTACCAACTTGGGCAACTGCACTTTTAGCTGCACTACAAAGACGAGAGTCACCGTTTAACACAGTAACATTACTTACAATACCATCAGTCCCAGTAGGAACTAGCTTCACATTAAGCCTACACGACTTTCCCACAAGATAATCGTCCTTAATGATACGACTCTCTATCAATTGTTTGTAAATTGCACCGTAGCGGTCGACTTCAGATTGCACATGTTGATTTTTAGCTTGCTGATTCTGTTCTGACTCACTCTCAAGGCCCGCAAAAATATCATCTAGCGCGGCTTCTTGCGCTTTACGCTCGCGCTCCGCACGTTCTGCAGCTTCTCTCGCTTTGCGCTCTCGCTCTGCCGCTTCTTTTGCCGCTTTCTCTTTTGCAATGCGCTCTTTTTCAGCTTTTTCAGCGGCTTCACGCTCACGACGTGCTTTTTCTTCCGCTTCTTTTGCTGCCTTTTCACGAGCTAGACGTTCTTGCTCAGCTTTTGCTATAGCGGCTTCTTTCGCTAAACGCTCCTGCTCAGCTTTACGCACAGCGGCTTCTTTTGCCTTACGCTCTTTTTCTAGCTTAGCAGCTCGCTCTTTTTCTTTGCGAACGCGTTCTTCTTCCTGCTTGCGCTCTTGCTCTTTTTTCTTACGTGCAGCTTCTGCTTCTCGTGCCGCTTGAGCATCTTTCGCTTGCTGTTCTTTCAACTTGCGAATTTGCTCTTCTTCAGCTTTACGGTTTTTTTCTAGCTGCTCTGCTTCGCGTCTCAATTTATCAAGACGCTCTTGTTCTTTTTTTGCTGCCTTTTCGCGTTGCTGGCGAATTTCTTTCGCTTGTTGCTGCACAAGTTTTGGATCGATGACAACAGCTTGAACCATTTGCCCTGTAGGCTCTGGTTTAGACATGTTGAAGTCCGTCCCCCAAAGCAGGGCTGCAACTAGAATTGCATGCAAACCAACCGATATTGCTATCGGTTTGGCGTATTGGTTGGGTTTCTTCTTGTGATCTTTCATAGATAATTGATGTCTATTCCCTGATATCGGTCATTAGACCTACCTTAGGGATACCAGCTCGACTTAGTTCATCCAGCAATAGCACAACATCGGCATATGGTGTTGCCGCGTCGCCACCTACCGCAACTGGTGAATCTGGCTTAACCTCTCGCTCCGCTTTCACTCGCACAATAACATCTTGCAACGACAAACCTCGCTGAACTTCTTCATCATTTACGCTTAGGCCTAAATTACCCTCGCTATCAATTTCGATGATGATAAAACTACTGTCAGTTTCGCCAGCAAGGTCTTGCATAGATTCAGCGGTCGATGTTTTCGGAAGATCAACATCGACGCCTTGAGTCACAAATGGAGCGGTCGCCATAAAAATGATCAACAGTACGAGCATTACGTCAATGTACGGAACAACGTTGATCTCCGCTGTCATTTTTCGCTTTTTAGGTTGATAACCCGCCATGCTTTATTCCTTATCCGCGCTGTCTCGGCCAGCCATCGCTTGACGATGAAGGATGCTGTGGAATTCTTCAGAAAATGTTGCGTAAGTGTGCTCTAGTTTACTCACTTTATTGCTTAGGCGGTTGTAGGCCATTACAGCCGGGATAGCCGCAAATAGACCCATCGCTGTCGCGATCAATGCCTCGGCGATACCCGGTGCAACCATAGACAACGTAGCTTGTTTTACTTCTCCCAACGCAATAAAAGCGTGCATGATGCCCCAAACGGTACCAAATAAGCCGATGTAAGGACTGATAGAACCGACTGTCGCTAAGAATGGTAAGCTTGTTTCAAGCTCATCAACTTCACGAGAGACAGCAACGCGCATTGCGCGGCCAGTGCCTTCCATGATGTACGCTGGTGAGTTTGCGTTGCTCTTACGTAGACGAGCAAACTCCGTGAAACCTGCGTAAAAAATTTCTTCTGTGCCTTCAATTTCGTCTTTACGCGCTTTTACTTTTTGGTAAAGCTGAGAAAGATCAGTACCCGACCAGAATTTGTCTTCAAACTGCTCTGCATTCTTTGACGCTTGAGAAAGCACTTTGCTGCGCTTGATGATCATTGCCCATGACACAATTGACATGCCAAGCAACGTCAGCATCACAAGCTTTACCAACAGACTGGCCTGAAGAAAGAGATCTAAAATGGAAATATCAGCAGTCACTATTTGTTAGCTCCGAATTTATAAAGGTTGGAATAGCTATTGGTTTCATTTTCTTATTATCGATACATGCTACCTTAACAGAGGCCTTGCACAATATCTTGCCTTGATCATTGACCAACTCTTGACAGAATTGCAGGGAAGCACGTTTTATTTCTGACACTCGGGTTAATACTGTCAAATGCTCGTCCAGCCTTGCCCCTTGGTTGAAATCAATATCCATGTGTCGGACAACAAAGCCGATATTTTGTTCCAATAACACATGTTGAGAAATGCCTTTAGCACGTAACATCTCTGTTCGCGCGCGCTCAAAGAATTTTAGATAATTAGAATGATATACAACGCCGCCCGCATCGGTGTCTTCATAGTACACGGTGATCGGCCAGCGAAAGAGATTTGATGTGCCTTGCAAGGGAGTCCCAATATATTCAATTCTTTAAAGTAATTACTATAACTGAAGCGACAGCAATTGGTACCGAGCTAAGGGAATATTTTTGAAATTTGTAGAAAAAATAAAAGCCAGGCGAAATACCTAGCTTTTATTCGATGATTTAGTAACCGACTTTATTACAGCGTATTTCAGCCTAAAAGAAATAAAGTGCCGTTAAATAAATTAAGATAGCTAACGAAAAATAGGGACTAAACAAAACTTGCCAGTACCAGTTTCTCGGTTTGAAGCCCACACCGTAAACCATGCTTGAGCATACAGACCAAATCAGTGCTGGTGCGATGATTGAGTTAAAACCACCAATTGCTTGATGGTAAGCTTCAGGATCCCACATCACCAATCCTACATGCATAAAGCCAAGGATGAGAGATAAGACTCTTAACAGAGTCTTATCCATCGGAGCGTGAAGTTGCGCTACCTTATCAGCGAGATTACTCACTGTCTTTGTCCATCATTTCTGAGTGCTCTAACCAAAGAGCGTTTATGATACCGAATGCACAAGCAAGTAGTACACCTAGAATCCATGCGAAATACCACATAGTAAATGCTCCTTAGTAAAGTGAGTTTTTGTTGTCTTCAATGTACTGATCATCAAGGCGACCAAACATCTTGTAGTAAGTCCAAGACGTGTAACCAAGGATGATTGGCACCATAACAAACGCAACGCCTGTCATTAGGTTCAGAGTCAGTTCAGATGACGTTGCATCCCACATTGTTAAGCTGTGGCTTGGCATTAAGTCTGAAGGCATGATGAATGGGAACATCGCAAAACCTGCAGTAAAGATAACGCCAGCAACACCCAAGCTTGAAGTAATGAACGAAATCGCACATTTTTCAAGACGAGATGCCAATACGGCAAGAAGCGGCATTGCGACACCTAGTACAGGAGCAGCCCATAGTAGTGGGTAGTTTTCAAAATTCTTCATCCACGCACCAGCTTCACGGATTACCTCTTTGTTTAGAGGGTTAGAAGCTGCATTAGTGTCGATACCGCCAACAATGACGTAACCATCAATATTTTGGATCCAGAAGCCCGCAGCTACAAACGCTGCAACCGTCAGTAAACCAGCCAACTGAGCAACGTTGCGAGCACGCACATGCACTTCGCCCGTTGTTTTCATTTGTAGCCAAGTCGAACCTTGCATCAAAATCATGAACAAACTAACTAAGCCACACAGCAGTGCAAATGGGTTTAGAAGACCAAAGAATGAGCCATGGTATGTTGGCATCAAGAACTCACTCAATTGGAATGGTACACCCTGTAGTAGGTTGCCAAACGCTACACCAAAGATGATTGGTGGAACAAAACCACTGATTGAGATACAGATATCCCAGGTATTACGCCACTTTGGATCTTCGATTTTAGAGCGGTAGTCTAGGCCCAGAGGACGAAGCCATAGCGCTGCTAGTGTCAAAATCATCGCTAAGTAGAAGCCTGAAAATGACGTTGCATAAACCAAAGGCCAAGCTGCAAACAATGCACCACCAGCAGTGATAAGCCAAACTTGGTTACCATCCCAGTGAGGGGCTATTGAGTTAATCATGACGCGACGTTGCGTGTCGTTTTTACCGATAATAGGTACAAGCGCGCCTACACCCATATCGAAACCGTCTGTTACTGCAAAACCAACTAGTAGAACACCGATTAGTACCCACCAGATGAGTCGCAAGATTTCGTAATCAAACATCTTGTTATCTCCTTACCTTACGCTTCTACTTGGCGACTAACTTTGTCTTCAACAGAGTCAGCATTTTGCTCGAAGTGGTAGCGACCCGTTTTCAGGCTACTTGGGCCTTTACGAGCGAATTTCAACATTAGGTAAACTTCTGCAACCAGGAATACCGTGTATAGCGCCAGAATTGCGAATAGTGAAGTCCAGATTTCGCCAGCAGTTAATGCAGAAGCTGCAACGTGCACTGGTAAAATTTCACCAACAGCCCATGGCTGACGACCGTACTCAGCGACGAACCAACCCGCTTCAATCGCAATCCACGGTAGTGGGATGCTGAATAGTGCAGCTTTAAGAATCCATTGTTTCTGTTCGATCTTCTGACGACACGTTTGAATAAATGCCGCACCGAAAACGAATAGCATGATGAAACCACAAGCAACCATGATACGGAATGACCAGAATAGCGGCCATACTGTTGGGATTGAGTCATCCGCAGCAGCTTGGATTTGCTCTTCTGTCGCATCAACAACATTGTCTGTGTAGCGTTTTAGAAGTAGACCGTAACCTAGGTCACCCTTCACTTCATCAAACGCAGTCATGTTTTCTTCTGACTTGTCGCCCGCACGAAGCTTCTCAAGAAGTTCATAAGCGTACATACCGTCACGAATACGATCGACGTGCTCATCACGTAGGTCACGAAGACCTGTTACTTGCTCATCAAAAGAACGTGTCGCGATGATACCCATTACGTAAGGGATCTTGATTGCGTAATCTGTGTGCATGGTTTCTTGGTTAGGAACACCAAACAACGTAAACGCTGCTGGAGCTGGTTCTGTGTGCCACTCTGCTTCAATTGCAGCAAGCTTCACTTTTTGAACTTCACCAAGCTCGTAGCCAGATTCATCGCCAAGAACGATGGTAGATAAGATAGCCGCAATACCGAAAGAAGCAGCGATAGCAAATGAACGACGAGCAAACGCAATGTCACGACCTTTTAATAGGTAGTATGAACTGATGCCTAGAATAAACATTGCGCCACAAGTGTAACCAGAAGCAACCGTATGCACGAACTTAACCTGAGCAACTGGGTTTAGTACAACTTCAGAGAAGCTTACCATTTCCATTCGCATGGTTTCGAAGTTGAAGTCCGCGCCTACTGGGTTTTGCATCCAGCCGTTTGCGATAAGAATCCAAAGTGCAGAGAAGTTAGAGCCCAGTGCCACAAGCCAAGTAACCGCTAAGTGTTGACGTTTAGATAGACGATCCCACCCGAAGAAGAATAGACCAACAAAAGTTGACTCCAGGAAGAATGCGACAAGGGCTTCGATCGCTAGCGGCGCACCGAAGATGTCACCTACATAGTGGGAGTAGTAAGACCAGTTCGTACCAAACTGGAATTCCATGGTAAGGCCTGTCGCCACACCAAGTGCAAAGTTAATACCGAATAGCTTACCCCAGAACTTGGTCATGTCCTTGTAGATTTGCTTGTTCGTCATTACGTACATCGATTCCATAATGGCCAGAAGGAAGGCCATACCAAGGGTCAATGGTACGAATAGGAAGTGATACATCGCTGTCAGTGCAAACTGCAACCGCGATAGATCAACTACGTCAATCATGGTAACTCCTATGTGTCGGCTGAATGACACTCTCTACATATTGCAATCCATATTCAAGTGTTATTTACACTTGAAAAATGTTGAATTATCACAACTCATTGTTGCAAAAATGTGCTTCATTGGTTAGTTAATTGTTAAGCATCAGCTAATATAGCTAGGGCTAATATTACTTGTAAAAACAGATTGTTTCAAAAGGTTTATAGCCGGATGCGCTTTGATATACATCAATGTTTATGCGCGGAATTTGCACAAAAATCCATCACATTGATCCAGATCAACCAGTATTAGATACGGATGTTAAGAGAGAGTAATCAGGAGAGAAATTAACCAGTTGCGAGCAAACATAGAGTTAACAATCAATGCTTTTTACTTACTAAACTGGTATGAGAAGAAATTCAAAAAATGTGAGTTTGGTCAACTTTAATGAAGCGCTGGGCAGCAAAGGCCCAGCGAGGGAATCTTATTTTTCAATTCCGAAATGCAAATACGCACGATCTGTCGCGATTCTTCCACGCGGAGTGCGTTGCAAATAACCTTGCTGAATAAGATAAGGCTCAAGAACGTCTTCGATAGTATCCTTTTCTTCACCAATCGCTGCCGCCATGTTATCGAGTCCGACCGGACCACCACCAAATTTCTCCATAATTGCGAGTAGCAGTTTGCGGTCCATATAATCGAAACCTTCGGCATCCACATCAAGCATATTCAGCGCTTTGTCGGCAACCTCTGCACAAATGTGACCATTTCCTTTCACTTCCGCATAATCGCGAACACGACGTAGTAGACGGTTAGCAATACGTGGTGTGCCACGTGCACGTCTTGCCACTTCCAAGGCGCCTTCAGGTTCCATTGACAAACCTAAACAATCCGCGCTGCGCTGCACAATATCTTGTAGGTCTTTTATCTTATAAAACTCAAGACGCTGAGTAATACCAAAACGATCGCGTAATGGTGACGTTAAAGAGCCAGCTCGGGTCGTTGCACCAATCAAAGTAAACGGTGGCAAATCGATCTTAATAGAACGAGCGGCCGGACCTTCACCGATCATAATATCCAGTTGATAATCTTCCATCGCCGGATACAGAACCTCTTCAACCATCGGGCTTAAGCGGTGAATTTCGTCAATAAATAGAACGTCATTTTCTTCTAGGTTGGTTAGCAACGCGGCTAAATCGCCTGCTTTTTCAAGAACTGGCCCTGAAGTAGTACGGATGTTTACTTCCATCTCGTTGGCGACAATATTTGCTAGCGTGGTTTTACCCAAACCCGGAGGGCCAAAAATTAACAGGTGATCAAGAGCTTCACTACGTAACTGAGCGGCTTTGATGAAAATCTCCATTTGGTCACGAACGTGGTCCTGACCTTGGTAATCCGCCAACTTCTTTGGTCGAATAGCACGGTCAATGACATCTTCATCACGAAAGGCAGGGTTTTCTGGAGCGATTAAACGATCGGCTTCAATCATCTTTTTACCTTGAAAAATGGTTACCTGAGAGAATAATGCCGCTCGTTTAACAGCAAGTGGCATATTTCTGTATCTCGTCATCCTGTACAGCGACGAAGGAGCGTGATACAGGATCTTCTATCCGAGCACTTTATGGTCAAAATTGTTTCATTAACCGCTCAGCGCGCTGCTATTAGATTCCTAGTCTCGCCAAGGCTCGCTGGAATGAGACAAAAAAACATCGTTAAGCGATTGGCATTAGCCTTAGAGAATGAGTTATCTTGAACAAATGCTCACTGTGAAACCAGCGTTACACCATTGATTTTAGAGCTTCACGGATCATTTGCTCACTGCTCATGTCCGGTTTAGCAATTTGAGACACCACTTTCGATGCCTGAGTAGGCTTGTACCCCAAAGCAAGCAGCGCACTGATTGCCTCTTCTTCAGCGCTGTTTGAGTCAGACGCACGAGAATCCGCAGGAGCAGCATCCGTAAATGGTGTAAATAGATCGCCAGCGCCCCACCCTTTCAAGCGGTCTTTCATTTCAACAACCAATCGCTCTGCGGTTTTCTTGCCAACGCCTGGAAGCTTAACCAGCGTAGAAACGTCTTCATGTTCCACACAAGTAACAAATTGCGTTGCTGTCATACCAGAGAGAATACCAAGACCGAGTTTAGGACCAACGCCATTGGCTTTGATCACTTCACGGAAAAGTGCTCGTTCTTTTACTGTGTTGAAACCGTATAGCAATTGTGCATCTTCACGGACGACAAAGTGAGTATAAATAATGGCTTCTTCGCCAACATTTGGCAGCTCGTAAAAACAGCTCATTGGCATCTGGACTTCATAACCAATGCCATTAACTTCAATTAATACTTCAGGTGGTTGTTTTTCAATCAGTGTGCCACGAAGACGTCCAATCACTATAAATACTCTTTGGAAATGAATTTGCGACAGGATAATAAAGAACTGGATAGACATCCAGTTAATTTTATCGGTAGCGCCCTTTTCTGGCACTGGTTGCTTTGCCCGCTAAGGCAACGAGAGTTTTGTTCGTATTGGCATGACAAATCGCCACACCTAAAGCATCGGCTGCATCCGCTTGAGGCTTGGCGGGCAGTTTAAGCATCTGCTGAACCATATGCTGAACTTGCGCTTTGTCCGCACCACCAGTACCGACTACAGCTTGCTTAATAAGACGCGCGGCGTATTCGTATACCGGCAACTCTGCATTCACCGCAGCAACAATTGCGCTGCCACGAGCCTGGCCAAGCTTTAATGCTGAATCCGCATTTTTAGCCATAAACACTTGTTCAATCGCAAATACGTCCGGTTGAAACTGAGTAATGATTTCCGTGACGCCAGCGTAAATCTGCTTAAGACGGCCCGGAAGTTCTTTTTCTGAAGTACGAATACAGCCACTACCAAGGTATTGCAAATGGCGTCCATTTTGACGAATGACCCCATAACCGGTAATGCGTGAACCTGGGTCAATGCCCAAAATAATTGACATGAATGTTCCTAAAAATGAGGCCGAATGCGACCTCAATTTCTTATTATTACTTTCTAATTTCGGAGCGAATACCGCTCACTGCACATTGAGTTTACTCTAGAGAGGCTGCAACGTCGTCAGAGATGTCACCGTTGTGATAAACCTCCTGAACATCGTCCAGATCTTCTAAAGCGTCAATCAAACGAAGCAGTTTTGGCGCAGTGTCCACATCCAGTTCTGCTTTCGTTGAAGGGATAAGCGACACTTCGGCGTTCTCCGCCTCAAAACCTGCAGCATCAAGGGCATCTTTTACGAGTCCAAAATCGCTTGGTACGGTGTAAACATCAATCGAGCCATCTTCTGATGTTTCGATGTCATCAGCGCCACTTTCTAACGCCACTTCCATCACCGCATCTTCATCTAAACCTGGGGCGTATGAGATCACGCCTTTCTTGTCGAAAAGATAGTTTACACTACCATCCGTACCCAGATTGCCTCCTGACTTCGAGAACGCATGGCGTACGCCTGATACTGTGCGATTTCGGTTATCCGTCATACATTCGACCATAACCGCAGTACCACCCGGACCATAACCTTCATAGATTACGGTTTCCATATTGTCATCGCCTTCACCACCAGCACCTCGACTGACAGCGCGGTTGACAGTGTCACGCGTCATGTTGTTAGACAACGCTTTATCAATTGCAGCTCGCAAACGTGGGTTATTTTCTGGCTCACCGCCTCCCTCTTTTGCTGCAACAACGATTTCACGGATTAATTTGGTAAAGATTTTGCCGCGCTTCGCATCTTGCGCTGCTTTACGGTGACGAATATTCGCCCATTTACTATGACCTGCCATAATTCACCTTTTAATGTATTTTGACGCTTAATAGCAAACATGAGCTAAAAAGCGTTGCTTGGGAAATTGCTTTGGAAGTTTCTTGGGTTTATTTAAACAAAAACTCCCGCAGTTGCGGGAGCTTTCTTCAAATGTTGTGCGCTTATTCTGCGTCTTTTTCTTTCGCTGCAGTCACTGCGATTGCTAGCTCTTCTAGCGCTGCTGGGTTCGCAATGCTTGGTGCGTCTGTTAGTAGACACGCCGCTGCTGTTGTTTTCGGGAATGCAATAACATCACGGATGTTCTCGGTACCACATAGCAGCATCACTAGACGGTCAAGACCGAATGCAAGACCAGCGTGTGGAGGCGTACCGAATTTCAGTGCATCAAGCAGGAAGCCAAACTTAAGCTGTTGCTCTTCAGGTGTGATGCCTAGAATATCAAATACGGCTTCTTGCATATCTGCGTTGTGGATACGAACAGAACCGCCGCCAACTTCGTAACCATTTAGAACCATATCGTAAGCGTTAGAGTTTGCCGCAGCTGGGTTCGCTTTTAGCTCTTCCGCAGTCACACCTAGAGGTGACGTGAATGGGTGGTGCATCGCGTGTAGGTTGCCTTCGTCATCTTCTTCGAACATTGGGAAGTCAACAACCCATAGTGGAGCCCATGCTGATTCGTCAGTTAGCTCTAGATCTTTACCTAGCTTCAGACGCAGTGCACCCATTGCTTCTGCAACGATGCCCGCTTTATCAGCGCCAAATAGGATAATGTCACCAGATTCCGCTTGAGTGCGATCTAGGATAGCGTTGATCACATCTTCGTTTAGGAACTTAGCGACTGGAGATTGGATACCTTCCATGCCTGCTGCACGGTCGTTAACCTTCATCCAAGCTAGACCTTTCGCACCGTAGATACCAACGAATTCACCGTAGCCATCAATTTGCTTACGAGTCAAAGATGCACCATCTGGAACGCGAATAACGGCAACGCGGCCTTTCTCGTCGTTTGCTGGGCCAGAGAATACTTTGAACTCAACGTCTTTCACTAGGTCAGCAACGTCTACTAGCTCTAGTGGGTTACGTAGGTCTGGCTTGTCAGAACCGAAACGGCGAATCGCTTCGCTGAATGGCATTACTGGGAACTGACCTAGGTCTACGTTTAGTAGCTCTTGCCACATATCGCGAACCATGTTTTCCGTCACTTCACGTACTTGGTCAGCCGTCATGAATGACGTTTCGATATCGATCTGAGTGAATTCTGGCTGACGGTCAGCACGCAAGTCTTCATCACGGAAACACTTAACGATTTGGTAGTAACGGTCAAAACCAGACATCATTAGAAGCTGTTTGAATAGCTGTGGAGACTGAGGAAGCGCGTAGAAGCTGCCTTTGTGAACACGGCTAGGTACTAGGTAGTCACGCGCGCCTTCTGGTGTCGCTTTCGTTAGTACTGGTGTTTCGATATCTAGGAAGCCGTTGTCATCTAGGAAACGACGAACAAAGCTAGATGCTTTAGCACGTAGCTTGATGCGGTCACTCATTTCTGGACGACGAAGGTCTAAGTAACGGTACTTCAGACGTTGCTCTTCAGAGTTCTTTTGGTTGAAGTCTAGAGGCAAAACGTCACTGCGGTTGATGATTTCAAGACCTGTCGCAAGGATCTCAACTTCACCTGTTGCCATGTCTTTGTTTGCTTGGCTTTCTGGACGAACGCGTACTTCACCCGTTAGTTTGATACAGAATTCATTACGAAGTGTGTTAGCCACTTCATACGCATCCGCCATATCTGGATCAACAACTACCTGAACGATACCTTCGCGATCTCGCATATCAATAAAAATAAGACCGCCTAAATCACGACGACGGTTAACCCAGCCGCAAAGTTCTACAGTTTGTCCTGCAAGGGACTTGTTCAGGTGACCACAGTAATGGGTACGCATAATGAAATTCCCAATCTCTCAAATGTTGTTAACTACGCTCTGTCAGCCTCATTGCCAAGCAGAGTAAAGATTCAGTTATACGCTGAATGTCCACGAAAATCGACTACTCAACATACAATTAAGTGTGTTTTATCATTCACTGGTGCTTTTTAGTACAACAAATGTTCAAAAGCGCACCAAAGCGAAAAAATTGGTGGGGATTATAGCGTGAAATTACCTATTTCAGCAAAACTCTCGTAAAGTATTCACACGAGTAGCAAGCAGTAAAGAATAATGGATAACTTACCTCTTCGACTTGGATTGACAATGTGGTCGCATAATCAATGGCAGCAAAGCTTTTACGGCAGCGGGACAAAGCCCGCTGAACGTTTAGAAAAGTATGCACAGGTGTTCCATACCGTAGAAGGCAACACGACATTTTATGCCACGCCGACGCTCAACACGGTGCAAAACTGGAGAGCAGCAACCCAAGATGATTTTCGCTTTACTTTCAAACTTCCTAAAGCCATCACTCATGAGCAAATGCTAAGAGGTTGCAGCGAACAGCTGAGAGACTTCATGAAAGTCATGGAGCCGTTGCATGACCGTGTGGGGCAATGGACAATTCAATTGCCAGCGGCATTTGGCCCTGAGCACCTTGATCGACTGAAAAAGTTCTGTGCGAGCTTTCCACCTAACTTCCCTCTTGGTGTTGAGGTTCGTCATATGGCATTTTTCTCCAAAGGTGAAGAAGAGCGAGCGCTTAACCAATGGTTAGTAGAAAATAACATTGACCGCATTATTATGGATAGCCGCCCTGTCTTTGCCGCTAAGCCAGACAATGAAGCGATCATTGATGCGCAAATGAAAAAACCAAGAGTACCAGTCCACGCCATTGCTACCGCTTCACACCCTTTGATTCGCTTTATTGGTCATCCAGAAGAACAGCAAAATTACGAGTTTTTTACACCATGGCTCAGCAAGTTGCCGCAATGGATTGCCGAAGGTAAGCAGCCGTATGTCATGATCCATACTGCGGACAATATAATTGCGCCGGAGTTGGCAGCCAATCTGTATAAAGACATACAAAAGCGTATAACACTTCCTGACTTGGCATCTTTCCCGGCTAACGATGGCAACTCTCAGTTGCAGATGTTCTAACGCAACACATGACAGAGGCGTGAAATTCCCATAAAATACGCGCCTTTTTTGGTGCCTGACGTTTTCAGGCGGCTTGTATGCAGAGACTTGGTTATGAACCCTAAGAGCAATCCAGATACTATTTTTTCGGCTCCAATCGATAAAATTGGGGATTTCACGTTCGATGAACGCGTAGCGGAAGTATTTCCTGACATGATTCAACGATCGGTGCCGGGTTACAGCAACATTATTTCTGCAATTGGTATGCTGGCAGAGCGTTTTGTAAAACCTCACTCAAACATCTACGACCTAGGTTGCTCTTTGGGTGCTGCTACGCTGTCTATGCGTCGTCATATCAAACAAGAAGGCTGTAAGATCATTGCGGTCGACAATTCACCTGCAATGGTTGAGCGTTGCAAATTACATGTAAACGCGTACCGAAGCGATACTCCTGTAGATGTGGTTGAAGCGGATATCCGTAATATCGATATTGAAAACGCATCGGTTGTCGTACTGAACTTTACTCTGCAATTTCTTTCTCCAGACGATCGTTACGCCCTGCTTGAACGAATCTATGCAGGTCTACGTCCAGGCGGAATTTTGATTTTGTCGGAGAAATTCGTCTTTGAAGATGAAGTGTCAAACGAGCTATTAATTGACCTTCACCACGACTTTAAACGTGCAAATGGTTATAGCGAACTAGAAATCAGCCAAAAGCGCAGCGCGATAGAAAACGTAATGCGCCCAGATTCAAAGAAAGAGCATAAAGAGCGTTTCGCTAAAATTGGCTTTTCTAGCTACGATGTTTGGTTCCAATGCTTTAACTTTGGCTCTATGTTCGCAATTAAATAAACCTTGCATACAAAGGCCCTGAATCACGCCGATTTAGGCTGTTATTTAATAATTTTAATACCATCAACTCAGCGATTAACTAACTATGTTTAACTTTGCAAACTTCTACCAATTGATTGCTCAAGACACACGTCTTCAACCTTGGCTCAATGTGCTACCACAACAGCTAACGGATTGGCAAAATGCAGAGCACGGTGACTTTGGGCGCTGGTTGAAAGCACTGAACAAGATTCCAGAAGGCTCACCGGATCAAATTGATATCAAGAATTCAGTGACCATCAGCAACGACACACCTTTCCATGAAGGTGAGCTGAAGAAATTAGAGAACTTACTTCGTACATTCCATCCGTGGCGCAAAGGGCCATACCACGTACACGGCATTCATATTGATACTGAGTGGCGCAGTGATTGGAAATGGGACCGCGTGCTTCCGCATATTTCTCCATTAAAGAACCGCAGCGTACTCGATGTTGGTTGTGGTAACGGCTACCACATGTGGCGTATGCTGGGTGAAGGTGCACGCTTAACCGTCGGTATCGATCCATCTCACCTGTTCCTAATTCAGTTCGAAGCAATTCGTAAACTAATGGGAGATGACCAACGTGCGCACCTACTGCCGTTGGGTATTGAACAACTACCTAAGTTAGAAGCGTTCGACACGGTATTCAGCATGGGCGTGCTTTACCACCGTCGCTCTCCACTGGATCACTTGGTGCAGCTAAAAGATCAATTAGTGTCTGGTGGTGAACTCGTACTAGAAACACTAGTGATTGAAGGTGATGAGAATGCAGTGTTGGTTCCAACTTCTCGTTACGCACAAATGCGTAATGTCTATTTCTTCCCTTCAGCAAAAGCGCTGAAAGTGTGGTTAGAGTTGGTAGGATTTGAAGATGTGCGCATCGTTGATGAAAACGTCACTTCAGTTGATGAACAACGTACCACAGATTGGATGACGCATAACTCTCTACCAGACTATCTAGATCCGAACAACCCAAGCAAGACTGTAGAAGGTTACCCTGCCCCTCGCCGCGCGGTTCTTGTCGCTCGCAAACCATAATTCGCTGAGATTCCTGACATTGTCTTAACTCATTTTACGAGTTAAGACATTACCCTCTTTCCTCGTACTGAGCGTGTTTGTTTTTCGAGTCCATTTGTTACATCAAAACATAAGCACGCTCTAAATAAGGATGCGCTTTTATGTCCTTGATTTTTAGCTTTTCATCACTATTCCTCAAACAATAAGTAATAGAGAAACATTCTTACTTGTGAGGCTTTATCGATATGAGCTAAACTCCTAAAAAATAAACAACTTAATCCAATCCCAAGGTTTTCAATGTTATTACGATTGACCCCGATTGTTGCCATCGCCTTACTATCTGGATGCTCACTAACCAAAGGCGAACAGTACCACCAAGAAACGTTAGCGGCTATTCAAACTTCAGAAGCGAATGTCAATAATCGCATTACTAACTTAGAGCTTCAGCTCAGCAACCAATCGGACTATATCGACAGCCTTGAAGAACAAGTCGATAAACTACAGGTTGAACTTCTGACATTTCGCGATGAAGCAATGGCAGAAGTGAAAAAGCCAAAAGAGCCGATTATTGTCCAATCTCCTGCTCCTGTGGAACCAACACCAACTCATGATATTGTCCTTGGCTCAATTGAAAAGGTCACTATCGACTCCATTAAGCAGACTTTTGATGCACGTGTCGACACCGGTGCCGCAACCTCATCTTTAAATGCAGTTGATATTGAAGAGTTCGAAAGAAACGGCAAAAACTGGGTTCGATTCCACCTGGCAGATACCAGTAAATCTGAAGAAGAAAAAAATACTTGGATCGAAGCGCCAGTCATTCGTTACGTAAAAATTCGCCAAGTTACCAGTGAAGAACTAGAACGTCGCGCTGTAGTCGAACTTTGGGTGCGCGTTGGAAAAATTCATGAAAAAGCGCAATTTACGTTGGCAGATCGCTCGCATATGAACCATCCTATTTTACTGGGTAGAGAATTTATGCGCGACATCGCACTTGTCGATGTAAGTCGTACCTATATCCAAACGGACGAAGATAAAAAATAATAAGGTAGATTATGACGTCAAAAATACCGTTTTACCTTTCAATCATCTTATTGGTGATTGCGGGCATTGCTTTGAGTGTTTTCAGACATGAAAACTACGGCGTGCCTTGGACACCAGGCGAAACTCGTCAGGTATGGGATGTAGAGGCACGTATTGAGTTCAATGCTAACGGCAATGAAGTCAAAGCTTCACTCGCAGCACCTCATACACAAAGTGGTTATACGCTTATCGGTGAATCCGCTTCCTCTTCTGGTTATGGCGTTTCCTACATTAATTCTGATTCTGGACGTCGTGCCGAGTGGTCAATTCGTCAGGCCAAAGGTCCTCAAACCATTTACTACAAAGCGCAGTTCTTAGTGGACCCTCAGGCTAAAGTTACGCCTCTACCACCAACGGAAGACATTACGCCACCAACGCTATCAGCGCCACAAGCTGCGGCGGCAAATGCCCTTGTTGAGCGTGCGATGAGTCGTTCTGCCGACAATGTGACCTTTACTCGTGAACTCATCAAAGCGCTTAATGACCCAGACAGTCAAAATTCATCGCTACTACTGAATGACTTCAGCCGTACTGATGCACTACATAATATTTTGCTTACCGCAGGTATACAGAGCAAAACCGTCGGTGTTATCGAACTAGAAGATGGCCGTCGACGCCAAACCATTCAACCAATGGTTCAGGTTTGGTCAGGTAAAGATTGGGTACTGTTCTCACCAAATTCCGAACAGAAAGCCGTGAAACCAAACTTATTAGTTTGGGATGAGTCGAATGTATCCCTGCTTGATCTTGTTGGTGGTAAAAATAGCCAAGTTCATTTCTCAATGATCAAACAAGAAATGACTCCACAGCAAGCGACGAACAACAAGATAGAAGCTGATGGGCTGCTGAATATTTCAATTCATAGCTTGCCTCTTGAAGAACAAGCGATGTTTAAGACCATCATGCTGATCCCTATCGGTGCCCTTATTGTGGTGTTCTTGCGCGTGATTATCGGTCTAAAAACATCCGGTACTTTCATGCCAGTACTGATTGCTGTTGCGTTTGTTCAAACCCAGCTATTAACGGGTATTGTCGGTTTCTTACTAATCGTTGGCACAGGCTTGATTATTCGAAGTTACTTATCGAGGTTGAACTTACTACTTGTAGCACGGATATCAGCGGTCATTATTACCGTTATTATGATCATTTCGGTGTTCACAGTAGTCGCATTTAAGATGGGCTTAACGGAAGGCTTAACAATTACGTTCTTCCCTATGATCATCTTGTCTTGGACAATTGAACGTATGTCTATCCTATGGGAAGAAGAAGGCGCGAAAGAAGTCGCTCTGCAAGGTGGGGGCTCACTGCTCACCGCAGTATTGGTTTACTTAGCGATGACGAACTCATACATTCAGCATCTAACCTTTAACTTCATTGGTCTACAGTTGATTGTTCTGGCCGGTATTCTATTGCTAGGTACTTACACAGGTTACCGTCTAACTGAGTTACGTCGTTTCAAACCACTAGCGGAGGACTAAACGATGTTCGAAAGTTTTACTTCGCCAGCTAAGCTTCGCCATAAAGGCATTATGGGAATGAACAAACGTAACCACAGTTATATCGGCCGTTACAATGATCGTTCTAAATACCCATTAGTTGATGACAAGCTCAAGACTAAAATTATTGCGCAGGCAGCAGGGGCGACAGTCCCTGCCCTGATCGGCGTTATTCATAACCAAGCAGAAGTAAAGACCATCCATAAGATGGTGCAAGATTGGCCTGGTTTTGTTATCAAGCCCGCTCAAGGTAGTGGTGGTAAGGGTATTTTGGTTATTACCTCGCATAAAGATGGGGTCTATACCAAACCTTCCGGCTCTACAATTGGTAAGGACGAAGTTGAACGTCATATCAGTAATGCGCTTGCAGGCCTTTTCTCTCTTGGTGGTAAAAACGACGTCGCAGTCGTTGAGAACCTGATTAAGTTTGATGATTGTTTTGATGGCTTCAGTTATGAAGGCGTGCCTGATGTTCGAATCATCGTATTTAAAGGCTACCCTGTTATGGCAATGATGCGCTGTTCTACGGCGGCGTCGGACGGTAAAGCAAACCTCCACCAAGGCGCTGTGGGCGTGGGCATTGATATCGCCACAGGTAAAGCAATCCGAGCGGTGCAATTCGACCATCCAGTCACCCACCATCCGGATACAGGCAAAGACCTTTCTACCCTCCAAGTCCCGCACTGGGAGCGCTTGCTTGAGCTTGCGTCTAGTGCGTGGGAGATGACAGGGTTGGGATACATGGGCACTGATATGGTGTTAGATAAAGAAGAAGGGCCTATGGTTTTAGAGCTCAACGCTCGTCCTGGCTTAGCAATCCAAATCGCTAATGGTGCAGGCTTGCTTCCTCGTTTGAAACACATAGAGAGCCTCGGCACACCTGCCGAGTATCCAAAGCCGATTGAACGTGTCGCCTACGCAGCGGAGCAGTTTGGGGTAAAACCACAGTTCTAATCGCCAATAACAATATCATTCGCCAGTAATTGTTCGGATTGCTGGCGTTTTTTGTTTCCGTTTCCAAAACCGTCTACCTACTCGTCTTATTAAACAAACCTATCTCACCTATAACTTGAATCAATGATCGAGCTAACAGAATCAACATAGATCGTTTCTTTTCTCCTTTAACTTTTGAGTATGATGAGGTCTCCCCTTACTCAACTTGAGAGGTTGAGAAATGCTAACAAAAGAAACAGATAACGATGAACCAGAGCTTGAAGAACAAGAGAGCTTAGACCAGCATTTACAACGCTTGTCTGAGCTTTCTGTCCAAGCACTTGAAGAGCTTGCTGAAATGATCGATATCAGAGACGATATTTCAGAGGAATAAAACTTAGCCTCCCTGCTGAGTTCTATTAATAAGCCGAGACTGTCGTCCTACAGTCTCGGCTTATTTTATACGCTTTGAAGCCTCCCGCTAACAAATACAAAAACGCCCGCAATAAATGCGGGCGTTTTGCTAGATTCGAAGTTTACGATTCAAACTCTTCGATCATCTCTTGCGCTTCGGTCTTTTGACCAAAACCTCGTAGACCAACTACGTGTACGTGCTCATGGTCTTTAAACACCTTACGCACCAACTTGTAGGTAGTACCTTTCTCTGGGCTGATGTTTTCTGGTGCCGCAATAAGAAGCTGCATATCCAGACGGTCACACAATTCGAACAATGTCGCGATCGATTTCGCATCCAGACGCGCTGCTTCATCCAAGAAGAGCAAACGACAAGGCACAATGTCTTTGCTGCGTAGACGACGAGATTCTTCTTCCCAGCTTTGAACAACCATCAGAAGGATTGACTGACCAGTACCGATCGCTTCACCTGTTGATAGCGCGCCAGACTCGGCCTGTAGCCAACCATCTGTACCACGGTTCACTTCTACACTTAGCTCTAGGTAGTTACGGTAATCCAGTAGCTCTTCACCCAGAACCTGAGGAGAACGTTGACCCATATCGATATGTGGGTTCACACGTTGGAACAGTTTCGCCATTGCTTCAGAGAAGGTAAAGCGAGTCGATTCGAACAGATCTTTATGCTGCTCTTGTTGTGTCGCTAGACCGTTCAGTAGCACTTCGTGACTTTCGCGAATTTTCACGTTTAGACGTACGCCCTTCACCTGACCGAACGAGATATTCGACAAGCCTTGGTTCAGCATACGAATACGGTTTTGCTCACGCTGAATCGTCTTCTTGATGATGCTCGCTACCGACTCAGAACTGATCGCTAGGCGGTTTTCACGTTGCGTTAGCTCTTCCGTTAGACGCGCTAGCTCTACTTCCATCTCTTCAATCGCTTCCACTGGATCATCAGTACGGATGATATCCTGACGAATACGCTCACGAAGATGTTGGTATACAGCAATGTAGAACAGAACTTTACGCTCTGGACGTGCGTTGTCTTCTGATAGACGCAGCGCATCACGCAAGTCGTCATTGTTCGCAACCGCTAAACGCAGCGCACCCAATGATTTATCCGACATCGAACGCAATTCATCCGCCGACATGTAAGCCAGTTCGCGCTTGTGTAGACGACGCTCAACATCGTTTTCACGCGCTAAGCGAAGTACTGAACACCAACCCGCTTTCGCTGCAACGACAAATTTGCGCAGCTCTGCGTATTCTTTCTGCACTTTCTTCAGACGTTTCGCTAAGCCTTTCATCTCAAGCTCGGTCGACGTTATCGTGCGCTCGTATTCACTCTTACGACTACGTGAAGTATGTAAGCGCTCGTGCAGCTCGTCACGACGGCGCATTGCACGCTCTTCCGCACCTTCGTCGGCATTTACGCCATACTCTTGCAGCTCTTGTTTGAACTCTTGTACGGTTTCTTGCTTAGCTTGATGCGAACTCTTCAAAGACGCCAATACTTGGTTGTATTGGTTCATTTGTCCTTGTGCTTGCTTCAACTCTTCACGAAAACGAGTACGAGTCTGTTCAGCTTGAACCAACTTCGCTTTTAGCTGCTCACTCAGTTCGCTACTTTTGTTCAGAAGATCAACCGAGTCTGAGTAAGCGAAGTAGTGACGACGTTCAACCAGATCCGAGAGTGCAAAGATTTGCTTCTTAAGATCTTGTAACTGTTCATCTGCCGCTTTGTATTCTGCTTCTAGTGCATCAAATTGCTCTGGGTCAGCATCAAGCGCAGACGCAATATTCTCTAGTTGCGCGACGGCTTTTGCATGATTATTTAAGAAGTTTTTCGCCTCTGCAAGCTGAGCGATTTTCTCTTCTAGCTCATCAAAACGCGCTTGCAATGATTCATCTTCAACAAGCACCATGTGTGATGCTAGCTTGTCCAGAGAAGACAGTGCTTGCTTACTAGTTTGAAGCTGAGAGCGTTGCTGCTGCTCTTTTGCATCCAGATCCGCCAGCACGCGAGCAATTTGGTTACGCTTATCACGAATGGTTGCCAGTGCTTGTTCTGGATCAGCGTCAAAAGCCACTTGAATGTGGTTAGACACAAATTGGTTAAATGCTTGGTACAAACGCTGCATTTTCTGAGAGTCAAACGCCGCTTTTGCGTGCTTCTCTACCACTTCTTCTCGTTCGTTACGCAGCAACTCTAGACGCTGCTCACGTGCTGCACGACCAAACAATGGGATCTCAGGCAAGCGAGAGTAACGCATTTGGCGATCGTTCATGCGAACACAAACCGCGCCCTCTAACTCTTCTGCATCGAACGAGCTGTCATCAAAGGCATCGATGTCACCTTCAATGATGTACAAGTCTTCTGGACAGTCGTCTAGCTCTACCAGTTTCTCTTCGATACCTGACAGGTCAGAAACAACGATAGCGTGACGAGCCGGACCGTACATCGCACTGAAGTAAGGCGCGTCATCAATCGTGATGTCATCGTAGATCTCAGACAGTAATACACCGCCTAAAGTATCAGCCAAACCTTTCAGGCGAGGGTCGTTTGAACCACCAGGAGAAGCAAGACGTTCAATCTCAGCGTCTAGCTGGCTACGGCGCTCAGCAAGCTTATCTTTAGCTAAGGACAGCGCCCTTTCTTGCTCAAGAACGACCTGCATGTGGTTCATTACCGCATGACGATCTTCAAGGTCTGTCCCGCTCTGCTCACGTAATTTCTCTAGTGCATCGTTCGCCGCAATCCAAGCTGGCGCTATCGCTTCAAGCTTACTGATTTCTGCCGTCGCGTTTTGCTCTAGACGGCGCTGTTCACCACGCTGATCACGAACTTCTTCTTGAGCTATCTCTAGTGATTCGATTTGCATCGCATGACGTTCACGTTCTTGTTCAAACGTAACTTCATCGGTTAGCTCGACGTGATATTGCTTTTTGTATTCAGCAACCAGTTCACGCGCTTGACGTTGCTGATTGAGGCTACGCTCAAGATCGCGATGCTGCGCTCGCCATTGCTGTTCGTTTTGTGCAATTTGCTGTGATTCTCGAGCTTTAGCGATTGCCAATTTTGCGCGCTTAGAGGCTTCTTTGCGCTCAACAGGGCCAACGATGCTCTGTACAAGCTTCAATGCAGTATCAAACTGCTCTGCCGCAGCTGATGACATATCGAGCTTATGTTTCACAGACAACAACGTATTGGTATTTTCTGTCTCTTTGTTTTTCAGCTCCGCCACTAACGCTTGTGCGGATTCTGCCGTTAGGCTGTCATCACCAAGTAGCTGCTTCGCTTTCTCCAACGCTTGAACGGCTTGTTGGTATTGAAGCGCGCGAGTTTGCTGAACGTCAAGAGCTTGCTGGTAATCAGCAAGTTGCGTCTTAAGGCTGTCCACCTCTTCTTCTGCAACGGTCGCTTGCTCTTCAGCCATCATCACGCGTTCTTGCGCTTCTTCCACTACCATCATTTGTTCTTCAAGACGCTCGCTCAGCTCTTCAAGATCTTCTTGGTAACGTTCGATCTTCTCTTGCTGACGCAGCGCGTTTTGCACCAGTTGCAAGTGATCCGAAGCCGCTTGGTAGTCTTGCTCTAAAGAAGATTCTGATTCGATCAGCAGTTCCAGCTCTTCTTGAACGCGGTTAAGCAGGTTGTTTTGCTCAATCAAGGTCTCGCGAGAACCAAATAACTCTGAACGCAAAGACAGTGTCTGTTCTAGTTTTTTACGACGCTCGTTGGCATGGCGCATATAGTCCGCTGCCACGTAGTTGGTCGACTCTGTAATCAAGTGTTTGAACAAGTCACGGTCTGCTTGCGTAGTTTTGATCGCTTCTAGCGTCATGCGGTTTTCACGCAGCGCCGATTCCATATCTTGGAACGCTTTCTTCACGCCGCCGTTTTGTGGCAGAAGGTAGTCACGTAGCGAGCGCGTAATCGCACTTGAAATACCACCGTAAAGCGATGCTTCGATCAAGCGGTAGAATTTAGAGCGGTCACCAGAGTTACGCAATTTCTTCGGAATCACACCGAATTCAAACATTTGTGCGTGGTAATCAACAATAGAAGAGAAGGCTTTGAATTGAACACCTTCAAATTCCGCGATCGATTCTTTTACTTCGTTGATTTGACGTACACGAGCTTGAGTCGCAGATACGCTTTCAACCAAAATATCTGTTGGTTTTATATGGCTTGGAAGGCCTTGAATAACAAACGGTTTGATGTCTACTTTCTTATCACGACCCGCAACTTGCTGCAGTTTTACTGCAAACAATAGGCGTTGGTTACGTGAGTTCACCACGTCCAGTGCCGCGTAACACGCGCCCGGTTGTAGCTTACCGTACAAACCTTTGTCGCGAGACGATTGGCTGCTGCCCGCTTCGGTTGTGTTACGGAAGTGCAGTAGCGTTTGGTCAGGAATCAATGCGGTGATGAACGCCGCCATTGTGGTTGATTTACCTGCACCGTTACCACCTGATAGCGTGGTGACCAGACCATCGATGTCAAAAGTACGGGCAAAGAAGCCGTTCCAGTTGACCATGGTCAGCGATTGGTATTTACCGCGTTCAATCATGCTCATGCTTCACCCTCTTCTGTTGTTTCTTCTTGGGCTTGGTCGTCTTGTTCTTCTTCAGACAATAGGCTGCCTTGGCTTGGCTCTTTGGTGTGCACTACCGCTTCACCATCACGGATCAGACGTAGCTGCGCTTCACGCATATCATCGCCAATACGTACATCGGCACCAAAGCGGAATACAGCTTCACTGATGCTGAATTTACCAGTCTCACCGATGTTGATGATCATGCCTAGGCGACGTAGACGACGAAGTGACGTACGTACTTTTTCAAACAGCTTTTCTTTATCAAGGTCAGAACCGGTAGCACGGTTCGTCACTAGCTTCATCAGCTTGTTTTCATCAGCCAGAGCAAGTAGCTCGTCGTACAACTCTTGGTTAGTGAAGATGCCTTCGTGCGCAAGACGCTCTGGGCTTAGGTAAAGGAAACACAGTACCTTACCCACCAGCATATCCAGCTCAGAAAGCACACTGCGGCCAATCAAAGAAGTTGAACGTGGACGAAGGTAGAAGAAACCTTCTGGCGCTTTCACCAATTCGGTGTTGTAGCGTTGGTAGAAAGAAGAAAGCTCAAGTTCGAAATCCGACAGCAACGCGTGGTTGTCCAGATCTTCACTTGAGATATGACGCCCAGCTCGTAGCATGCTGTCTAGCGCTGGGAACAGAGGGTTAGAAATTGCTTTTGCCAGATTCTCTGACATGTATTCATTAGTATCGGTCGATGACATTCGCTTGTACCTTTGCCCCAAATTCGTTGATTGCTTTCCAGTCCGGTTGAATCGCTTGGTAATCCGATTCTGAATACCCCAGACGTACGGCTTGATCAACGATAATGCGAGCTAAATCAAAATGATGAGTGTAAGGATGCTGTGCAAGGTAATCTCGCAATACCACACTCAAGTCGATTGGCGTGC
The DNA here is from genome assembly GCF_024744415.1 of Vibrio sp. RM-41-2B. Classification (NCBI taxonomy): domain Bacteria; kingdom Pseudomonadati; phylum Pseudomonadota; class Gammaproteobacteria; order Vibrionales; family Vibrionaceae; genus Vibrio; species Vibrio sp. RM-41-2B. The sequence goes on from NZ_JAMQWD010000019.1 coordinate 269,091, forward strand.
CTTGATCTTTATGCGCTTTTAGCATGTCACCAATTCGTTCAGACAACTCATCATTGACTTGTTGAAACTCTTCGTATTCTACTTCCATCGGAACTTGACCCGTTACCTCGTCATCACGCAGGACTAGGGCCTCATCACGAAGGTCAGAAAGCCTTTCCGCATCTGCATAAGTCAGATACCAAGGCGCATCGAAGTAATCTTTGACGGATTGACGTAGACGCGAGCTAAACGCACGGTTCTTATCCATATCAATTGCAGTACGGATGAACTTGTGCACATGTCGGTCGTAACCAATCCAAAGGTCGATCGCTTGCTGGCCCCAGCTTGTGATTCGATCCAGCTTCATTTGCAGACCAAACAACGCTTCTTCGATAAACTCTAGCTCAGGATCGCCGTACACAATTTCTTGAATATCTAGGATCTGAGTTTGCAGTTCATCACTGGCGGCTTGCAGCGTATCTTGAAGTTCACGCAACGTGCTTGATGTTTCTGATAGGAGCGCTTCACAGTTGTTGATCGCTTCGCGCCAGTCTTTATTTAGCAGATCGGCAATTTGTTGTTTTACAGATTGCTGCTGCTCATCCATCACACGTTGGTTAAGATCGATTTGATCGAAGATTTCGCCTACAGAATATTTTAAAACTCCGTATACGTTTTTCTTCCAGTGGCCCGGTGTGCCACCTTTTTGTGCTGCCTCAATCGCTTTCGCCATTTCATCTGCCACCATAGACAGTTGAATAGAAAGGCGCAGTTTCGAGAACTCACGATGACGCACGTAGTAATCGGTAATTCCTATCGCTAAAGGCGACAAGCGGTAAATGCTCGCTCCATCAGTAATCTCACTGACAAAACGGCTAATAAGGCGCTGCTTTACCATCTCGTTGATGGCGTTGTTAGCACGAAAAGCGGATGCTTCGCCAGTCTCATCAAATAATCGAGTGACGATGGCAAACGCATCATGCAATTCACCTTCACCCAATTCTTCATCGAACCTTTCATTACTCAGTACGGCAATGGCTATTAAGAATGCCAATCGCTCTGTGGTCAGGTTCAACGAGAAATCGTGCTGCTTAACCCAGCCAACCAACTCATCGATTGGTTGCTCTGCAGCATTGAGAGTCATCTCACTCATTGTTATTCCTGTTTATCGTTCTTTTTAGCCCACACATGAATGTAGCGGCCTAATGAGAGGTATGGCTCTTGTCGACAAAGTTGTTTTTCTAGCGCCAACACATCTTCAAACTCGTAATCGCCCATGTATTGCATATTACCTATGTAATCACTAAATGAGCGGATACCAGATTTGCCACAAATACTAAAGCCTGAATCTTCTATCCATTGGTAGACTTCTTCAGGTTTTAAGCCTTTTTGCGGCTGTAGTTTAAATCTTTTTCGGTGGGGCATGCCGTCTAATATATGAGGAATGTTGCCACAAACCACGTTTTTATAGACTAAACCATGGTGGTTATAGAACATCACTGATGCAATGCCTCCCGGTTTTACTTGTTCTAGTACCGTTTCAAGTGCGGCCTTAGGATCGACCAACCACTCCATGACGGCGTGAAACATAACAAGATCCACCTGTTCACCCATATGCTCACCAATGGATTGGACAGGCGAATGAATCAGGCGATACTGCTCAAGCAAACCGTTTTTTTCAATATCCTGCTTAGCCAACTGCAGCATTTCCGAAGATAGATCACATAAAGCGATTCGATGTCCGAGCTTAGCAAGCTTTTGCGACATTTGTGCCAAACCACCACCAGCATCCAACACCTCTAGGGGTTGCTGGTCAGCATCTAATTCACTTAGAATCTGTAGAAAATCTTCCCACACAATGATTTGGCGGATCTCCCCTTTGTCGGAGCCGTAAATATTTTTTGCAAATTTGTGGGCGATATCGTCGAAATTGCGGTCTTCTGTCACTTCTGCTGAGTTATCATAACGGATTGTGCCGCTATTCTGGCACAAGGAAAGCAGGAATAAAGAGGGGTACCCTCATTTTTATTATCAATTGATGTTTTTTCGGACTATTTATGTATGTTTGAGCTGAAAAAAGTAGTGTCAGCCTTGCTTATGCCACTTCCGGCATTGCTGCTGATAGGCTTGTTGGGTCTTGCTCTCATTAGTTTTACCACAAAACGTAAAACTGGCTGCTTCGTTGTTCTATTCTCTTTTGTTGGCATTTTTCTTGTTGCCTTCCAACCTGTTTCAACCAAGCTTCTTATGCCATTAGAGCGAGAGCATAAAGCCTTTTTGCCAGTTTCTGGCACCATCGACTACGTGATGGTTTTAGGGAATGGTCATGTTATCGATGACGAAATTCCACCCACCTCGCAGTTAAGCCGTGCAGCATTAATGCGCTTAACTGAAGGCATTCGTATTTTAAGAATGTATCCAGGTGCTAAATTAATTTTGTCTGGCTATGCTGGCGGTTCTGAAATTAGCCATGCGAGAATGATGGCGAACGTTGCCCTTGCGTTGGGAGTCGCGAAATCCGATATCATTTTATTAGAAGATGCGAAAGATACGTGGGAAGAGGCGCGTCAAGCGGCTGCATTCGTTCAACAAAAGGAGATTGTGTTAGTCACTTCTGCGAGCCACATGAGCCGTGCATTGTATGAGTTCAACGCAGCAGGCATTAAACCAATCCCAGCCCCGACCAACTTCTTGGCTATTAGCGAAATCAGTCAACCTTGGGATAAATACTTACCTAAAGCGCGTTACTTAGAACAAACAGAGCTTTATTGGCATGAGTACTTGGGCAGCATTTGGCAAAGGTTGCGTGATACTGTCGGCCAAACACCAATGGTTGAAGCAAAGTAGTACTATCTTGAAACCACAAAAAAGGAGAGCCGAAGCTCTCCTTTTTCTTTTTAAGACTTAGGTTTGTTCAGTTTAATCACCAGCAAACATATAGCCTTCGCCGTGCACCGTCACAAAAATTTGCGGGTTCTTTGGATCAAACTCCATTTTTGCGCGCATACGTCGAATAAGAACATCAATAGTACGATCATTGGGAGCATCAACTCGGTGGCTGATCATATTCAAAATACGCTCGCGACTTAACACCTGGTTAGGGTAAGACGATAACGCCACCAAAAGTTCGTATTCTGCTTTGGTCAATTTTACGGGTTCGCCGTTACGGCTCAGCGCACGACGTTGAATGTCGAATGTCCACTCTCCAAAACGTACAATATGTTCTTCACTGGTTTCGTTCGCTTTCGCGCTACCGCTACGCGCTGCTGAAATACGCCACAGCAAGTTTTTAACGCGAACCAACAATTCCCTCAGTTCAAAAGGTTTTGTCACATAATCGTCAGCGCCCATTTCTAGGCCTACGATTTTATCAATGCTATCCGTGCGTCCTGTTACTAATATGATACCAATATCCGATTGGCTACGGAATTCACGAGTAAGCATCAGGCCGTCTTCACCCGGCAGGTTGATATCCAGCATGATTAGGTCTACATCACCCGCTTGCAGGACCTCACGCATTTCTGCGCCACTCTCTGCTTCGCTGACTTGGTAACCCTCATTTTGGAAATATCCCGCAAGCTTACTACGAGTTACAACATCATCTTCTACGACTAATACGTGATAGCTCATTTACACCACTTTTATGTCTTCTTATTATCCAAGACGTATTCTATTCATAACTAGTAACATTTCTAGTCATAGATACACTAAAAAGCAAGATTTAGCGTTTTTATTGATTCAAAACAAGCTTACCCATCGCTATTAACAAACGTTAATTTTTGACCATAAAACATAATAATTATAGTTACTGCTATTCATTTTAATTGATTACACTTAGGGGATATCCCTAATTGACTTTGTGATGCACAACTTGAAGCATCATTCAGGAGCCCAAAATGCAAGAAGTGAAAGCTTTTAATGAAAAACGCGCTGAAATTTACTGGTGGTTTTCGAGCTTGTTCGCAAAAGAGCTAACAGAGAAAGAGCTGGAAGCCTACCACAGTGTTGAAATTCGCAGTTTTCTAGCAGGTTTAGGTGAAAATGAGTCGCTGAAACCAGCCGTTGATAGCCTCGTTGATGCGCTAAACCGATTGCAAGATCGTGAAGACGCTCAATTGGAGCTTGCTGCTGACTTTTGTGAACTGTTTTTGAAGACAGAAAAATACGGCGCTCTTCCTTACGCATCGATGTACATCGGTGAATCAGGTTTGCTGAATGACAAGCCAGCCGAGGAAATGGAAAAGTTGATGGCAGAATTTGGCGTTCAAGTAGATGAAAATCTAAAAGAGCCTGCGGACCACTTAGCCGTTGAACTCGACTTTCTCGGCAACATGATTATCCGCTCAAACGAACTTGAGCAAGAAAAACACATGGAAGAAGCCTTCGTTAAACAAAACGACTTTATCCAGCAACAGTTAATGTCTTGGTTACCTCAGTTTGCAGACAAATGTAAACAATTCGACGAATTTGGGTTCTACTCGAGCGTCGCGAAACTATTAGTTGCATTTTGTAAACTAGACAGCGCTTACCTTCTTGGTGAATAATTGCCGCCTATTTTTAAGGAGCCCGCCTATCGGGCTTCCTGTATACCTGAAATAACTGAATGTAAGTAAGTTGGGTATATTATTCGTTTGCCTTAACTTAGCTCAAAGACGCTTGGTTATTTAGCAGTCAAAATGTGACTTCAAATACACAAATCTCTTGCTGAAAACATTGCTAGTCAGTCCACATAGGGCTAAAATGTGAGCGCAAACGATTAAATATGATTTATATGTAAACCGCTGAAATATAGCGGTTTTTGTGTTTTTTAACAGGTTGATGGCAATTTCTCATCAGATAGAAAAAAGATAAAATTCATCGACCGATGCTGCTACGTACCCTTTTGTCGTACTTGGACCAACCGCTGCCGAAACACTTAGCGCCAACCTTAGATTGCTGGGTGTAAAACCATTAGAGCATCAGGTACATCCAACACGACATATTTCAGTAGCTCGATACAGGACACCATTTATGGCCACTATAAAAGACGTTGCTCGCTTAGCCGGCGTTTCCACTACGACAGTTTCGCACGTTATCAATAAAACGCGTTTCGTTGCAGAAGCAACGCAAGAAAAAGTAATGAAAGCCGTGGACGAGTTGAATTACGCGCCAAGTGCGGTTGCACGCAGCCTAAAGTGCAACTCAACTCGTACGATTGGCATGTTAGTAACGCAGTCAACCAACCTATTCTTCTCAGAAGTGATTGACGGGGTTGAGAGCTACTGTTACCGCCAAGGCTACACTCTGATTCTGTGTAATACGGGTGGGATTTACGAAAAACAACGCGATTACATCCGTATGCTGGCTGAAAAACGTGTTGATGGCATCCTAGTGATGTGTTCTGACTTAACCGAAGAGCTTAAAGAGATGCTTGACCGTCATGCCGACATTCCTAAAGTGGTCATGGATTGGGGTCCAGAAAGCTCACAAGCGGACAAGATCATGGATAACTCAGAAGAAGGTGGCTACATCGCAACCAAACATCTGATCGACAATGGCCATACTGATATTGCTTGTCTAAGCGGTCATTTTGAAAAACTTGCTTGCCAAGAGCGCATTGCAGGTTTCCGTCGCGCGATGAGCGAAGCAAACCTAGCTGTAAATGAAGATTGGATCCTTGAAGGTAACTTTGAATGTGATACGGCCGTATTAGTCGCAGATAAAATTACAGCAATGGACAAACGTCCGACAGCGGTATTCTGTTTTAACGATACAATGGCTTTGGGCCTAATGAGCCGCCTACAACAAAACGGTATCAAAGTTCCTGATGATATTTCAGTGATCGGCTACGACAACATCGAGCTTGCGGAATACTTCTCTCCACCGTTAACAACTATCCACCAACCTAAACGTCGTGTGGGTAAAAATGCGTTCGAGATCCTACTTGAGCGAATCAAAGATAAAGAACACGAAAAGCGAATTTTCGAAATGCAACCTGAGCTTGTAATTCGAAACACCGTGAAGAAAATGAACTAATATTCGCCAAATATAACGATGTCAAATAAGCGCTCTAAAAGGGCGCTTATTTTTATCTCTAAATAACTTTTCCCTGACTTAGGTTTGTTAGACAAAAAATCTCGAATCTCTAAGTCTCTGTTTTATATGTAGGTAAATCACACACCCTCACAACCTCGAGATCATCCCGCCTTATTCTCAAATATGCACAAACATGCGCTTGTCGACACTTTTTATTGAACCGAAATCACACTTTCACGGGTAAAACGTGATGTTAATTCAATATACGAAGTATGCTCACTCTGTCACGCACAGGGCAAACCATTCGAAAGGGTGGGACGCAAAGCCTCCGGCCTGAACCATAGTACTATATGGAAGGTAGCGGGGTTACCGATGGCAAGTGTGCAAGCGATGACTTTACCCTGTAATGACATTGCTTTTGCGCATGTTTGCTACTCTCTCGGACCTGACTTTTGGTGGCGTAATATTAATTACACCGAGATAACAAAACATGGATAAACCGATACTCAAAGACTCTATGAAGCTATTTGAGGCACTTGGTAATATCAAGTCGCGCTCAATGTTTGGTGGCTTCGGACTATTCGCTGATGAAACAATGTTTGCACTAGTTGTAAATAATCAGCTTCATATAAGAGCAGACCAACAAACTTCATCTGACTTCGAGAAACAAGGGCTAAAGCCTTACGTTTATAAAAAACGTGGCTTCCCAGTCGTTACTAAGTACTACGCAATTTCCAACGATTTATGGGAGTCTAGCGAACGCTTAATCGAAGTAGCTAACCAATCGTTGAAAAAGGCAAAGCTTGAAAAAGAACAGCAAGCAACTACAAAGCCTAATCGCTTAAAAGATTTGCCTAACTTACGACTGGCGACTGAACGCATGCTGAAAAAAGCAGGCATTGAGTCAGTAGAAAAACTGGAAGAGGAAGGTGCACTCAACGCTTATAAAGCGATAAGAGATACGCACTCTGCAACCGTCAACATTGAGCTGTTATGGGCACTAGAAGGGGCTATTAACGGTACTCATTGGAGCGTTGTGCCTCAAGCTCGCCGAGATGAGTTGATGAACGGCCTCCAATAAAAGTCGGCCTTAAAAACTATCTTGTAAAACCGCAGTCTAATCTGCGGTTTTTTTGTGAAATTTTTTCGACTTTCCTTCTGTCTTATTACATATATCCCAAATTGGAATCATAAATATGAATAAGAAACTGATATTAGGCCTAATCCTGGTCGCGATCATTATCTTTTTAGGCGTTAACTTTAGTCAGTATTTAACGTTGGAAAATGCAAAAGCCCAACAAGAAGCGCTGACCACATACATCGATCAGAACTTTGTTTTTTCGGCAGCTATTTACTTTTTTGCCTACATTGCAATTACCGCTTTTTCTATTCCTGGTGCTGCTGTGGTTACATTACTTGGTGCGGCTCTATTTGGTTTTTGGACGAGCTTATTACTGGTTTCTTTCGCCAGTACTATGGGTGCAACGCTAGCATTTTTAAGCAGCCGATATTTGCTGCGTGACTGGGTACAAAACAAGTTTGGCAATAAGTTAATCGCAATTAACCAAGGTGTCGAAAAGGACGGTGCATTTTATCTATTTTCCTTGCGTCTCATTCCGGTATTCCCTTTCTTTCTTATCAACTTGTTGATGGGCTTAACGCCAATGTCTGTAGGTCGATTTTACCTTACTAGCCAAGTAGGTATGTTGCCAGGCACTGCAGTTTACTTAAACGCCGGTACTCAGTTAGCAACAATTGAAAGCCTGTCAGGCATTATTTCACCTGCGGTATTGGCCTCTTTTGCGTTACTGGGGCTGTTTCCAATCATCACTAAATGGGTTATGAATAAAGTAAGGCCAACACCGAGTCAGCAAAACTCATAATTAGTAAGTGGACGTGTTTAATGAAAATATTCATTGCTAAAAACCCAGCAGAAGCGCATATCGTGTGCGAATTATTGAAAACCGAGCAAGTTTACTGTGAAGTCCGCGGAGAAGGTATTTTCGGTTTAAAAGGAGAGCTGCCGTTTAGTGATGATACCGATCCTTATGTCTGGCTTTTTGACGCCAAACAACAAGTAAAAGCAGAAGGAATAGTACAAGCCTACCGCAAACAATCCGATGGAAATGAGTATCAAGATTGGCAGTGCCCGAAGTGCCATGAGGTAAACGAGGGGCAGTTTGGTGCTTGTTGGCAATGTGGACATCAAATAGGGGAGCCTTAATAACTCCCCTACTCCTACTCAATCGATTTATTAAGCGCTAAGCAGAAACCGTTTGCTGCTTAATAAATTCGATGGAATGTTGATTGAAATCTTCAGGGCGCTCAACATTACAAACATGACCACAGTTGGGGATCTCTCGTAAAACACTAAGCTTATGCGCCGCAACCATTTCTTTAACAGGCTTAATAAACATGTAATCTCTGTCGCCCATTAAATAGAGTGTGGGAATGGGTAACTCTCGATCTTTAAAATACTTCATTAAAGGATTTACATCAGCAGCAAGAATAAACCAACGTTTAAATTCTTTTTGGCAAAGCTTCTTGGCCTCACGAATAAAAAGATGGCGAGACTCTCGCTGGCTTCTCTGTGGCATAACAATGTACGCAAAAAGTTTGTAGAGCCACATGTACGGCAGAATGTGCTTACAAAAATTACCTAATTTAACCAATATTTGAGAACGAGTATTGAGCCTTGTGACAGCACCACCGAGTACCATTGAACGCACGCGCTTTGCTGATAATTCAGCAAGGTTTCGAACAATAATGGTACCAAGTGACATACCGACAAAATGAGCGGATTGGATCTTTAAATGGTCCAATACTTTCAAAATATCTTGGGTAACTTCCGTAAAGGTATAACGGCTGGCAATGAGCTCTTTAAGTAACTGATTTGACTTTCCATGACCTCTTAAATCGATCAGCAATAAGTTAAAATGTTGCTTGTAAGCTTTGATTTGCTTGAACCAGATAGAAGAGCTACCGCCAGCACCATGCACAAATACAACCCACTCATGACTAGTAGGGTGCAAATAGGTTTTATGAAAAAGTAGCGGCTGGGTCATATTCAAGTATCAAAAAGGTCGTGCTATTGAGTAAAAAGCCATCCTACCACACTCCCCTTACTCAAGATAATAAAGGCACCTCATTCGGTGCCTTTCGTTACAATTTTAAGTCAATTTAACGCCGAATTGTAAAGTTGCAAATAAGCTTCTGCGGCCTTTTGCCAACAAAAATCTTGTTGCATCGCGTGCAACTGTACTTTATTCACTTCAGGTTCGTTTTGAGCATAGAGCAACAGTGCCCTTAGCATCGTTAACAACAATGCCTGCGGTGTCGGTTCGAAAAAAACAAACCCCGTCGCTTCAGAAGGGTTCACATCATAATCGTTGACGCTGTCTTTTAGACCACCGACACCACGTACTATCGGCAATGTACCGTAAGCCATACTATAGATTTGATTCAAACCACATGGTTCAAACTCAGAAGGCATCAGAAAGAAATCAGACCCCGCTTCAACGATATGCGCAAGTTCATTATCATAAGCTTCTACGAAGACAAATTTACTAGAAAACTGTGCAGCAACCTCTTCTAGCTGAGCGGCTAGTACAGGGTCTCCGGTCCCAACGACAACTAGTTGAACATCGTGCTTCAAAAAATCAGCCAAAGCAGGCAACAAGTAATGCACACCTTTCTGCTGGGTCAACCGACAAACCATACCAAACATAGCAACATCTTTTTCAGGCAAATTTAGCCGCAGCTGTAATGCTTGTTTACACGCTTTCTTGCCTTGCGTCATACTTTGTTGGTCAGCGCAGTAATTAACTGGCAAGTAAGTATCCGTTTCCGGGTTCCAAGCACTGTAATCACAACCGTTCAAAATACCAACTAAGTCCTGCGCGCGTTGCTGAAACTCCCAAGCCATTCCATGACTGCCAAGCTCTGTTTTGAGTTCCTCTGCGTACGTAGGGCTGACCGCGTTTATCTTATCGGCATTCATTACACCAGCTTTGAGCATCGTAATATGCGTTGCACTCACCGCAGCATCGGGAACGTTTCGACAATGAAACTCTGGCAAGCACTGCACGTCTTCATAACTAAATACGCCTTTAAAGACCGCATTGTGAATTGAAATGACGCTTTTAGTATGAGCAAAAAACGGATCATTGCCATACCTGTGCTTGAGCAAAAATGGAACAAGACCAGTGTGCCAATCGTTCGCGTGTATGATATCCGGCTGAAAAGCAAGCTTTGGCAACATGTCTAAACATGCCGCACTAAAAAACGCAAAGCGCTCACCGTTATCGGTATACGCTTGGTTGTTCTCCGCATACATCGATGGTCGATTGAAATACGGCTGACAATCAATCAGATAAACAGGATTTTGACCTAGCATGAGCCGCAGAACTCGATACTCCGTATGCGGCCATGATGTTAGTTCTGTTTCTAATACAACTTCTGCGTCAGCGAGTTTATCAATACTGCTGTACGCAGGGATGGTAATTCTTACGTCTTGCTGTAGGTTTTGAAGGGCTTCCGGTAGCGCCTTGGCAACGTCTGCCAAGCCACCACTTTTAATGAGGCCTTCAACCTCAGAAGCTACAAACAGAATAGATAAGTTGTTAGTAGCCAACTCGAGCTCCTTTCGGAATAACAACAATGCCCTCCTCAGACACATGGAAGTGTTTTTTATCTTCTTGAAGATTCACACCAATCTGAGTACCAGGAGCAATATCGGCATCCTTATCGACAATCACACGACGTAAAACACAGCCTTCGCCAATTTTCACGTCACCAAGAAGGATACATTCGCTGATATCGCAAGCAGATGCAATATTACTGCGGAACCCAAGCACCGACTTTTCTATTCTTGAGCCTCTGACGTAACTGCCATTACATACCAAACTGTCGATGATCTGAACACGGCCATTATCAGAGTCTGTAAATGTCGCTGGCGGCAATGGAGGATAATAAGTATGCAGCGGCCATTTACGGTTATATAGTGAAAACGGTGCGTCTTTTTCTAGCAGATCCATGTGCGCTTCCCAGTACGCATCAATGGTTCCCACGTCACGCCAGTACACCTCTTCTCTTTCACCGCTGATTTTGTTAGTACTGAAGTCATACACGAACACGTCACCTCGAGGGAACATCTTAGGAATAATATCCTTCCCAAAATCATGTGATGAAGCTTCATTATCCGCATCTTCAACCAACTCAGAGAATAACACCTGAGCTTCAAAAACGTAGTTACCCATTGAAACTAAAGCGTAATCAGGATCGCCAGGAATTGACTTCGGGTTTGCTGGTTTCTCTTCAAAGCCTATCATGCGACCTTCACTGTCCACTTCGATAACCCCAAATTGCGACGCCTCTTTTAGTGGCATACGCAATGCAGATACCGTCAGAGAAGCCTGCTTTTCTGAATGGAAGTTCAGCATTTGTTTGATATCCATCTTATAGATATGGTCAGAGCCAAAAATACAAACTTGCTCTGGTTCCTCTAATTCCATAAAACGGAGATTTTGATAGATCGCGTCTGCCGTTCCTTCGTACCAACGCTTACCAGTGCGCATTTGAGCAGGAATAGGATCGATAAAGCGGTCAGTGATGCCATTAATGTTCCAGCCCTTTTTTAAATGATGGAACAAAGATTGAGATTTAAATTGGGTGAGGACGTAAATGCGCATTAAATCCGCATTTACAAAATTGTTTAGAGCAAAATCGATCAATCGATAGCTACCACCAAACGGTACCGAAGGTTTACTACGAGATTCTGTTAAAGGTCTCAAACGAGAGCCTTCACCGCCAGCAAGAATCATTCCCAAAACACCAGCCATTTGTTGTTCTCCATATCGTTATAGCTTGGATTTGGTACTCGCTTGAATGAGTCATACTCGGGGAGTCAAGCGAATACATTTAGTAACCGTATCAGGAGTTTCTTTGAACTCTTACAACACGATAAAAAAGCTACGGCACTTCCAGTATGCAACGTCCACTCTTTTCTTATTTTTCGACGCAAAATGCACACAGTTGCACTAATTTTTGTAATAAATTATCTAAGCAGGTTCTAAATTACAATTTTTAATACGCCATTCTGTGTTCCATACAGTTCTTGCTTACTCAAGACGATATCTAGATCACACATGCAAAAGCAAACGATTACATTATGAAAACAATTTACGAACGGATTCACTACACCACCGACTTTTTGAGCTTAATATATAACAAATATATGAACGCAAAATGAAAGTTACGACGAATGTTTTTTACATAAAAAATACGTTCGCTACCAATAAATCGTGACTCTGGTGTTTTCTAGCGACAATGGTGCTTGTTAAAGTGAGGAAAGGTCGATTAAAGGAAGAATGCGCAGGAGAAAACTGTCGGCCCCTACGCAAAAAAGGCAGCGATATCGCTGCCTTTTTACATTACCTTAATGGTGCATTTTTATGCTTTCGCTTTTTTACGCTTATCTGTGACTTCCCACTTACCTTCAACAAAGAGCGCTGTCCAACCAGATGGTTTGCCGTTCTCTTCCGAACGAACGTAGTTCTCTTTTGTTTTGCGACTAAAGCGTACAACTGCAGGGCGACCATCAGGATCTTCTTGCGGTGCGGTCGCTAGGTATTTGAACTTCTCAGGTAAACGCTCTTCAAAACGTGCCAGTTCAGCAACCAAAGGAGCACGTGTCTCGCGCGATTTAGGGAAGTTGCTTGCCGCCATAAATAGACCTGAAGCACCATCACGAAGTACGAAATACGCATCTGAGTTTTCACATGGCAACTCGGGAAAATGAACAGGATCTTCTTTCGGTGGCGCGACTTCACCATTCTTCAGAATCTTACGAGTGTTCTTACACGTTTCACTCGTACAGTCCATGTATTTACCAAAGCGACCGTTTTTAAGCACCATATCAGAGCCACATTTGTCACATTCAACAACTGGACCATCATAGCCTTTGACTTTGAACTCGCCGTATTCAACAAGGTAGCCCTCACAGTTCGGGTTATTACCACAAACATGCATCTTACGCTTGTCATCAATCAGGTATGCGTCCATCGCCGTTTCACAGATCGGACAACGCTTTTTAGCACGAAGCGCGGCCGTTTCAACGTCTTCTTCTAGAACGTTAATAATACCTTCTTCGTCACCCAAGTTGATGGTTGTCTTACAACGCTCTTTTGGTGGTAACGCGTAACCAGAACAACCTAAGAACACACCTGTCGAAGCAGTACGGATACCCATTGGACGGCTACACGTCGGACACTCGATATCCGTCATGACGATGTGGTTTAACTTCATACCGCCTTCTGACTCATCCAGCTCCGCTTTTTCAAGATCGCCAGTAAAATCAGCAAAGAAGTTGTCTAACACAGCTTTCCAGTTCACTTCACCTTCAGCGATTTGGTCCAATTTCTGTTCCATACGCGCAGTAAAGTCGTAGTTCATCAAATCGTTAAAGCTGTCATCAAGGCGGTCAGTAACAATTTCACCCATTTTTTCAGCGTAGAAACGGCGCTGATCAACTTTCACGTAACCACGATCTTGAATCGTAGAAATGATCGATGCATAAGTCGAAGGACGGCCAATGCCTCGTTTTTCCAGCTCTTTAACCAGTGCCGCTTCAGTGTAGCGCGCAGGTGGCTTAGTAAAGTGCTGTTTAGGGTCAAGTGACTCTAAGCTTAGCTTATCGCCAAGTTGTACCGCAGGAAGGATTGTATCCTCGTTTTTGCCCATTGGACGCTGTACACGAGTCCAACCATCAAATTTAAGGATACGGCCTTTCGCTTTAAGCGTGTATTCTGCCGCTTTTACACTGATGGTTGTTGAATCGTATTCTGCTGGCGTCATTTGACACGCGACAAACTGATTCCAAATCAAAGCGTAAAGTTTGTGCGCATCAGCATCGACACCTTGCAGGTCTTCCGCTTTAACACCCACATTTGAAGGACGGATCGCTTCGTGCGCTTCCTGTGCCCCTTCTTTACTACCATACGTCAGCGGTTTCGCTGGTAAGTACTTATCACCAAACTCAGAACCAATAAAGTCACGTACAGCGTCCACAGCCTCGGCACTTAGGTTAGTCGAGTCCGTACGCATATAAGTGATGTAACCGGCCTCATAGAGGCGCTGAGCTAGCATCATGGTCTTTTTCACGCCGTAGCCCAGACGTGTACTCGCTGCCTGTTGAAGCGTAGAGGTGATGTAAGGTGCTGAAGGCTTGCTCTTCGTCGGGCGATCTTCACGCTTACATACTTCGTAACTTGCATTCTCAAGCACAGACATCGCTGCTTTGGTTTCTGCCTCATTAACTGGCTTAAACGCAGAACCATCTTTCTGAGCAACAAGTAGTTTAAAGTCCGCTTTGTCTTTCGTTTTCGTATTCGCATGAATATCCCAGAATTCTTCTGGTACAAACGCGTTAATCTCACGCTCACGCTCAACTAATAGTTTCACCGCAACAGACTGCACGCGACCAGCAGATAAACCACGAGCCACTTTCTTCCAAAGTAAAGGTGAAACCATAAAACCAACGACACGGTCCATGAAGCGACGCGCTTGTTGGGCATTAACACCATCCATGTTCAGCTCTCCAGGTGTTTGGAAAGCTTGTTGGATCGCGTTTTTCGTAATTTCGTTAAAAACTACACGTTTGTATCGCTCTTCATCGCCACCGATGATCTCACGAAGGTGCCATGCGATTGCTTCCCCTTCGCGGTCCAAGTCGGTTGCGAGATAAACGCAATCTGCGTCTTTGGCGAGTTTTTGTAGTTCGTTGACAACTTTTTCTTTGCCTGGAAGGATTTGGTAATTCGCTTCCCAGTCATGATATGGGTTAATCCCCATTTTTTTGATCAACGCTTTGCGGTCTTTCTCTTTTTTAACGCGCGCTTTCTCTTCCGGACTCATCCCTTTTGTTGAGATGGCTGCGGCTTTTTTCTCACCAGTGCTTTGACCGGCCGTAGGCAGATCACGCACATGACCAACACTAGACTTAACAATAAAGTCTTTACCAAGGTACTTATTTATCGTCTTTGCCTTGGCTGGTGACTCCACTATAACGAGTGATTTACCCATAACTGACTCTAACGTCCTTCATAATAATGCGGGTAGAAACCTTGTTTAAAGGCCACCCGCATAATGTTCTATTTCATTGCTTCTTTTTTTACTATTGTGCGAGATGAAAAGAAGATCAACTGCTTTTTTGAAATTCAGATCCGATTGGTTGACAATTCATCGTCTTTATACTTCAAAGAGACAGGGTTCTGAAAGGTATTGAGCGGCATATCTAAACAGGCAAACTTAGCATCCGCTAATCCAATGCAATAAATTTTGTTACCCATCACAAAATAGTTTCGTTCAGTGGCTCTTCCATATCCTCCAACTAATCATACTTACACTCTAAAAATTGATCTGTTTAGGCTAAGTGAACGATTGACTGAATTAATCATGCAAACCCATTTTAGTTGTAGGTATACTCAGCGTTCTCAACTGAAATGAATGGTAGAAAAAGTATGTCTGATAGAACGTTTATCGAAGAGTTCGACCTTCTTTTGATCGCTAACCAAATCATCCAAGAACACGATGATTACATCGAAGGGATGCGAGCAACAAGCGTAGAAGAAAAAGAAGGTGTTTTAGTTTTTAAAGGTGAATACTTCCTTGATGACAAAGGTTTACCAACTTCAAATACGACTGCAGTATTCAATATGTTCAAATACTTAGCGCATCACCTTTCCAAGGAATTTACGCTGGTTAAATAGTAGCGGAAAACAAAAAAGCCAGAGTGTTATTCACTCTGGCTTTCCTGTTTCAGGTCAGAATATTTAGCAGCTTAAAGCCTTAAGTTTGTCGAAGTAGTCAGGGAACGTTTTCGACGTACACTTTGGATCGTTAATCGTAACAGGCGTATCACTAAGTGCCACCAGCGAAAAACACATCGCCATTCGATGATCATCGTAAGTATCAATCGCAGCATGCTTTAACTGAGAGACAGGTTTGACAATGATGTAGTCTTCCCCTTCTTCCACTTCCGCACCCACTTTACGTAATTCCGTCGCCATAGCTGACAAACGGTCTGTTTCTTTTACACGCCAGTTATAAACGTTACGAATAGCAGTAGTGCCTTCGGCAAATAGCGCTGTTGTCGCGATGGTCATTGCAGCATCAGGGATATGGTTGTAATCCATATCGATGCCTTTCAATTGACCAACACGTGAAATTACGTAGTCATCACCCCATTCAATTTCTGCACCCATTTTTTCAAGCGCATCAGCAAATTGAATATCACCTTGAATGCTGTTTTTACCGATACCCGTGACTTTAACTTCTCCGCCTTTGATGGCTGCCGCCGCTAAGAAGTAAGAAGCAGAAGACGCGTCACCTTCAACCAAGAAATCACCTGGAGCGATGTATTGCTGACCGGCAGGAATCACAAACTCTTGATAGTCGTTGTTGATCACATCGACCCCAAACTGTTTCATGATATGCAGGGTGATATCGATATAAGGCTTAGAAACCAACTCGCCTTCGATGTTGATGCGAATTTCACCTTCAGCCAATGGCGCAGACATTAAGAAAGCGGTCAAGAACTGACTTGAAATGGATCCATCGATAGAAACTGTACCTGCTTTTAGGCCAGTACCGACTATTTTGAGAGGCGGAAAGTTCTCGTTCTCCATGTACTCAACCTTCGCACCAGCATCTTTCAGTGCAGTGACAAGGTGACCAATTGGACGCTCTTTCATACGAGGTTCGCCCGTCAGTACATACTCCCCTTCTCCAAGACAAAGAGCCGCAGCTAATGGTCGCATCGCAGTGCCAGCATTACCGAGAAATAACTCTACCGGTTCTGAGACAGAAAACGGACGCCCAAGGCCTTCAACGAGACATTCTGTTTTATCTTCGGAAAGTTGGTATTGAACGCCGAGTTTAGTCAGCGCATTCAGCATATGACGGATATCATCACTGTCGAGGAGGTTAGTAAGGCGAGTTCTGCCTTTAGCAAGAGCAGCAAGTAAAAGAGCTCGATTAGAAACGCTTTTAGAGCCAGGAAGATTCACTTCCCCTTGAATTTTATTGATAGGTTGTAACGTTAGGCTTTCCATTAAAAGTTGATAATCCTTTGTGCCCTCAACATACGATTTTTTATGAGAGCTAAACAATTCTTCGTGAATTCAGACTACCCAAAAAAACACGACAAAACCAGAGCAAATCGGCGCTAATTTATGAATATACTCAAGTAGCCTAAAGATGCAGAATTAAAGGCATTGCCAGCGATGTAAATAAGAGCGAAAGAGGCGCGACGAAACAGCAAGCTATTTCGACTTTATTTGACGATAAGCCAGCCCTACTGTGCATGCCTGGTTAGGCTACCTTAGGTTAAAATAACGTAGGATTAATAAGCGATATCAACCCTGACTCCATCATCAAAATATAAGATACGAACTTCATCCCCTCGACTAAATAGCATATTTTTATCAACATCTTGGATAACATTAATCAGCTTATCGCCCTTCACTTTGATGAGTAGCTCAACTAACTTATATTCAACCGTGTATTGGTAATTACTTTGGTTTTGTGCAACCGCTGCACCTGCAAGTGCACCAACTGCCGTCGCAACTTCTCGTCCAGTACCACCACCAAATTGATTGCCGACTAAACCGCCTATTGTGGCACCAAGTAGCGTTTTCCAACCATTATTTTTCGATTGAACGACCTCTTGCTGAGTAATATAACGGACAGAGTCAATCTTCCCATACACCACTTCATTTACCGGCTTGGCAACATTTCTTTCATATGCTGCGTTGGCGGCAAGTGGGAAAAACAGTATGATCCAAAGCCATACTTTCACAATATTTCTTGACCAGGTCATCATAAACTCCTCTGACTCTAATGTTGGTAACGACTTCTTATGGCTATTTATTTAACTGAACTCGATGATACGTTCAACTTTCCCTCACCGTATAAAGCACTCAGCGATCCCAATGGTTTGCTTGCTTTTGGCGGTGACTTAGATCCCATGAGAATCCTCAATGGTTACTATCAAGGCATTTTCCCTTGGTATGGTCCTGGAGAACCTATTCTATGGTGGAGCCCTTACCCACGCGCTGTTTTTGATCCCTTAGAGTTTAAACCGTCTAAAAGTCTCAAAAAATTTCAGCGTAAACATAACTATAAAGTAACACTCAATTTCGCGACAGAAGAAGTGATTAGACTATGTTCATCAACACGTCCTGCAGAGGAAACTTGGCTCAACGAGGAAATGCAAGCGTCTTACATTGAGTTAGCTAAACTGGGTCACTGTCACTCTGTAGAAGTATGGCATGACAACGAGCTCATTGGGGGACTATATGGCATCTGCGTTGGTCAACTTTTTTGCGGAGAGTCGATGTTTAGCCTAAAAGATAACGCATCTAAAATTGCATTGTGGTACTTATGCAACCATTTGGCGTCAAAGCAAGGTCAATTAATCGATTGTCAGGTTATGAACTCGCACTTGGCATCACTTGGCGCATTTGAACTAGAGCGTAACGAGTTTATGCAAAAACTACTATCTTTAAGAGAAAAACAAACACTATTTGATACCTATAAGCCCCAAGTTTTGCAGGATTCAGTATGAGTACGGATATACAACATATTCGAATTGGATTAACGAATAATCACCCTTGCAGTTACTTGCCTGAACGGCAAGAGCGTGTGGCGGTAGCACTTGATGCAGGGCTGCATACTGAAGAAAACTATCAACTGCTGATGGCCAACGGCTTTCGTCGTAGCGGAGATACCATATATAAACCGCACTGTGAGCATTGTAATGCTTGCCAGCCAATTCGAGTCTCGATTCCGGACGTGACGCTATCAAAAAGTCAGAAGAGGCTGCTCAGTAAAGCACAGCCTTTACGTTGGGAAATGAAACCCGAAATGGATGAGGAATGGTTTGAGCTTTACAGTCGGTACATCTGCAAACGGCATAAAAACGGCACTATGTACCCACCAAAGCGTGATGAGTTTTCTCGGTTTGCCCAAACCAGCTGGTTGACCACTTCATTTTTGCATATTTACGATGAGTCAAATCAATTACTCGCCATTGCGGTAACGGATGTAATGACTCAATGTTCGAGTGCATTTTATACTTTTTTTGACCCTGACTACCCGTTATCTCTTGGCACTTTGGCAGTGCTCTATCAAATAAAATACTGCCAAGAAAACAAACAACAGTGGCTTTATTTGGGTTATCAGATTGATGAGTGTCCAGCAATGAACTATAAAACACGCTTTCAACGCCACCAAAGGCTAGTAAATCAGCGTTGGCGAGGGTAGAATACGCCTCAACTTTACATAATTACTATTTAGCGGCAGAATATAGCCCGCTAATATTGCCTAATTTCTAAAGAGGATTAAATGGCTAAAGAAGACGTAATCGAGATGCAAGGCACGGTCCTTGACACTCTACCAAACACTATGTTCCGTGTTGAACTTGAAAACGGTCACGTTGTGACTGCTCACATCTCTGGCAAGATGCGTAAGAACTACATCCGTATCCTAACGGGTGACAAAGTAACTGTAGAGATGACTCCATACGACCTGTCAAAAGGCCGCATCGTCTTCCGCGCTCGTTAATCTCTGATTTTCGGATGCAATAAAAAACGGAGCAGTTTGCTCCGTTTTTTATTGCATGATTTTTATTTCCGAGTAGGTTCAGACAAACAAAAAGCGCACGATAAAATCGTGCGCTTTTACTTCCCTACGGAGCAACTAATGCATCGCTGCCTCTTTCTCACTCAAATATTCAAATTTAAGTGTGTCATTCACTAGCGTTACTTTCACAGTGCCGCCGTCGACTAGAGAGCCAAACAACAATTCATTAGCCAAAGGTTTCTTAAGTTGCTCTTGGATAACGCGTCCCATTGGGCGAGCACCCATCGCCTTATCATAACCTTTATTCGCTAACCAATGGCGTGCATCTTGCGATACCTCCATTGATACGCCACGAGCATCAAGTTGCACCTGCAGTTCGACAATAAACTTATCAACAACTTGATGGATAACGCTTTCATCAAGGCTGTTAAACCAGATGATGTTATCAAGACGGTTACGGAACTCAGGAGTGAATACCTTCTTAATTTCCGCCATCGCATCGTGACTGTTGTCTTGCTGAATCAAACCAATTGATTTCTTCTCAGTTTCAGCCACACCCGCGTTGGTTGTCATAACGAGGATGACATTACGGAAGTCTGCTTTACGACCGTTGTTGTCCGTTAGCGTACCATTATCCATCACTTGCAATAGCAAATTAAAGATATCTGGATGCGCTTTCTCAATCTCATCGAGTAATACGACTGAATGTGGGTGCTTGATAACAGCGTCTGTTAGCAAGCCACCTTGGTCGTAACCGACATAACCAGGAGGTGCACCAATTAAGCGACTCACGGAGTGACGCTCACCATATTCCGACATATCAAAACGAAGTAGCTCGATCCCTAGAAGCTTAGATAGCTGCACCGTCACCTCTGTTTTACCCACCCCAGTAGGGCCAGCAAACAAGAATGAACCAACTGGTTTGTTATCCACGCCCAAACCTGCACGTGTCAGCTTGATCGCTTCGGATAATGCATCAATCGCATTATCTTGACCAAATACCAACATCTTCATCTTGCTATCTAGGTTCTTCAAGATGTCTTTATCTGAAGAAGAAACCGACTTCTCTGGGATTCGTGCCATCTTGGCAACCATCGCTTCGATATCGGCAACACCAACCGTTTTCTTACGGCGGCTTGCAGGAGCAAGACGACTGCGAGCGCCAGCTTCATCAATGACATCAATGGCTTTATCTGGTAAATGACGTTCATTGATGTATTTCGCCGAAAGTTCTACCGCGGCACGCAGTGCTTTATTGGTGTAACGTACTTCATGGTGTGCTTCGTACTTCGGCTTCAAGCCCATCAAGATTTTAGTTGTGTCATCCAGAGAAGGCTCTACAACGTCTATCTTTTGGAAACGACGGGACAACGCACGCTCTTTCTCGAAAATGTTGCTGTATTCTTGGTATGTAGTCGAGCCGATACAACGCAACTTACCGCTACTTAGTAGAGGTTTGATAAGGTTTGCGGCATCAACTTGACCACCAGAAGCCGCACCCGCACCGATGATTGTGTGTATCTCATCGATGAACAAAATTGCATCTTCTTCTTTTTCAAGCTGTTTCAAAATCGCCTTGAAGCGTTTTTCAAAATCACCACGGTACTTAGTACCAGCCAGTAGAGAACCAATATCCAATGAGTAAATCACGCTGTTTTGAATAACTTCCGGGACCTGCCCTTCTACAATTCGCCAAGCAAGACCTTCTGCGATGGCTGTTTTACCTACCCCGGCTTCACCCACTAGTAATGGGTTATTCTTGCGGCGGCGGCAAAGTACTTGAATAGTGCGCTCTAGCTCTTTATCGCGACCAATCAGTGGATCGATATTGCCATCTTTAGCGACCTGATTAAGGTTAGTCGCAAAGCTTTCCAAACGTTCTTCAGAATTCGGCTCTTCGACACTCTCTGAACTGAACGAATCTGATGATGGGTCTTCGCTTGCACCTGACGCTTTAGTAATACCATGGGAGATAAAGTTAACAATATCTAAGCGGGAGATGTCGTTTTTCTTCAGTAGGTAGGCGGCATGCGACTCTTGCTCACTGAAGATCGCCACAAGCACGTTTGCACCTGTTACTTCGTTGCGGCCAGACGACTGTACATGAAAGACGGCGCGTTGTAGCACACGTTGAAAACTCAAAGTCGGCTGGGTTTCACGCGTCTCATCACTGTCTGGGATAAGAGGCGTAGTTTGATCGATGAATATATCGAGTTCGTTACGTAAAGCGTCAAGATCCGCTTTACAAGCTAAAAGGGCTTCCTTAGCTGCATCATTTTCCAATAATGCAAGTAGGAGGTGTTCGACAGTCATAAACTCGTGGCGTTTATCTCGCGCCCGAGCAAATGCACCGTTAAGGCTTGACTCTAGTTCTTTATTTAGCATAAGTACCTCCCGAAAAAACAACTTGGGTTGTTCGAGCAAGTCTTCTTTGTTTACGCTTGCTCCATAGTGCAAAGTAGCGGATGTTCATTTTCCCTTGCGTACATCGTAACTTGCGCTACTTTTGTTTCGGCAATTTCTGCACTGTATGTGCCACAGATTGCCTTTCCTTCATAGTGAATCTTGAGCATGATCTGAGTCGCTTTATCAATGTCATGTGAAAAGAATCGCTCAAGTACCTCTATGACGAAATCCATAGGTGTATAGTCATCATTATTTAGTACAACATTGTACAGCTTAGGTGGCTGAACTTTCGTACTTTCTCGCTCCAGAAGATCAGAGTCCGGAGTGACCCATTCAAAATTTTTACTCATGGCAATTCAAAGATATCGTATCAAAGGGTTGATGTTTTCGACCTATAAAAACAATCTACCACAAGCGTGCAGCGCGGTGTAGTGAGATATGGCACCGAATTCGATCTTTGATCGATAAAAGTTGCTACCTAATATAGAGACTAATGCAGGTCTTGAGGGGGCGCAAATAAAAGATGCTTGTCGATAAGTTACACATTTTTACTTATAAAATAACTTTCTTTTTACCCCCTCCGAGCTATTGCGAAACATCTCTCAGTCTTCTACCGAGATCACACTTCCTAACTGAGAATGGGGTAATTATCACGAAAACTTCATTTTTTATTCAGTTAGAGGATTCATCTATCATAAGCAACACGAACAGTATGGTTTTTCCAGTGAATACTACTTTGCAGGCTAATTGACCAAACTTCCGCGTATATACGAAAAACTGTTTGCAAATTTGTTAATCTCAAAAGTGATTTGTTTTCAATTATGTTTCTGTTTGTTGCTTAATGCTATTGACTGTCGGGATTCATTGACTACAGTGGAAAGTGTTGATGCATAAATCGTCATTTTGAATCCATTTGTTTTTAAGCAGCTTGGTGAATGTGATTTCTCATTGACTAGATGTTTGTTGGCGTTCGCTGACAATAGTAGTACCAGGTTAAAGGTATAACTTGGTTGTTGTAACAACTCAGTAAAAAATGCATGAGGGATGTAAAAGCATGGCTACAGGTACAGTAAAGTGGTTTAACAATGCCAAAGGATTTGGATTTATTTGTTCAGATGAAGAAGAGGGAGATATCTTTGCCCACTACTCAACTATCCAGATGGACGGTTATCGTACACTGAAAGCAGGTCAACAAGTCTCATACGAGATTGAAAAAGGTCCCAAAGGCTGTCACGCGAGTAGCGTCGTGCCTCTTGAAGGTCAAGCCAAATAATTAGAGCGCTGTCGAAAAATAAAAATATTGCTCTCGAAACGTCATTTTGATGTTCTGAAGAGAAAAATAAACCCGCCAAGATAGCGGGTTTCTTACTATATGTAGCTTATGAAATGCAGATAGACCACATACAAAGTATTGATAAAATAAGAAACACGTCGAAAGCGACGTGCTCTTTTCATCTATTTTACTTGTTAATGATCGCGTTAAAGGTTTCGCTTGGGCGCATCAACTTAGAAACCAATGCATCATCTAGCAGATAGTAACCGCCCAGTTCTCCTTTCACACCCTGTGCGTTGTTTAGCTCAGCGACGATTTTTTCTTCATGCTCTGACAACGCTTTCGCAATCGGTGCAAACTCAGCAGCGAGATCAGCATCGTCTGTTTGCTCGGCAAGTGCTTTCGCCCAGTAAAGTGCGAGGTAGAAATGACTACCGCGGTTATCTAATTCGCCCACTTTACGTGATGGAGACTTGTTGGTATCTAAAAACTCACCAGTCGCTTTGTCTAGTGTATCCGCCAAAACTTGCGCTTTCGGGTTGTTTGCCACCACACTTAGATGTTCTAGGGATGCAGCTAGTGCTAAGAACTCACCTAAAGAATCCCAACGAAGGTGATTCTCTTTTTCTACTTGTTGAACATGCTTAGGAGCAGAACCACCAGCACCTGTTTCAAATAGACCACCGCCATTCATCAATGGAACGATAGATAGCATCTTAGCTGACGTGCCTAACTCTAGAATTGGGAACAGGTCTGTTAGGTAGTCACGAAGAACGTTACCCGTTACAGAGATAGTATCCAGACCCGCTTTCATACGCTCTAGCGAGTACTTACAAGCATCAACAGGAGACAGGATCTTAATCTCTAGACCGTCAGTATCGTGCTCTGGTAAGTAGGTATTTACTTTCTTAATGAGTTCAGCATCGTGCGCACGGTTTTCGTCTAGCCAGAATACGGCTGGAACACCTGTTGCACGTGCGCGAGTCACTGCTAGCTTAACCCAATCTTGGATTGGTGCGTCCTTCACCTGACACATACGGAAGATATCGCCTTCTTCAACCGCTTGCTCTAACAATACGTTACCCGCAGTATCAACAACGCGAACAGTACCCGCTGCGTCTAGAATAAATGTCTTGTCGTGAGAACCATACTCTTCTGCCTTTTGAGCCATTAAGCCAACGTTAGGCACGCTACCCATAGTGGTCGGGTCAAATGCGCCGTGCTCTTTACAGAAATCAATAACCGCTTGGTAAATACCTGCGTAGCTACGATCTGGTATCATCGCTTTGGTGTCTTTTTGTTTACCATCTGGTCCCCACATTTGACCAGAAGAGCGAAGCATTGCTGGCATAGAAGCGTCTACAATAATGTCGCTTGGTACATGTAAGTTTGTGATACCACGATCAGAGTCAACCATCGCAAGTTCTGGTTGAGTTTGGTAAACCACTTGAATTGCCGCTTCAATTTCTGCTTTTTGCGCTTCAGGTAGAGACTCAATTTTCGAGTAGACATCACCAATGCCATTGTTTACATCAACGCCCAGTTCTTCAAACAGCTTACCGTATTTATCGAAAACGTCTTTGTAGTAAACTTTCACTGCATGGCCGAAAATGACTGGGTCAGAAACCTTCATCATCGTCGCTTTCATATGAAGAGACAACAGCACGTCTTGTGCTTTCGCTTCAGCAATCTCTTTCTCGAAAAATTCAACCAGCGCCTTCTTCTTCATAACTGAAGTGTCAATGACTTCTTTATCTAGTAATGGGAAAGCCGGCTTAAGCTCTTTAACTGTACCGTCATTACCGACGAACTCGATTTTGACCTCTGTTGCACCAGAGATAGTCGTAGACTTTTCGCTCCCAAAGAAGTCATTGTCTGACATGCTCGCGACATGAGACTTAGATTCTGATGACCACGCACCCATTGAATGTGGATTTTTCTTCGCGTAGTTCTTAACCGAAGTTGGAGCACGACGGTCTGAGTTACCTTCACGAAGTACTGGGTTAACCGCACTACCTTTGATTTTGTCGTAAGCCGCTTTAATCGCTTTCTCTTCGTACGTGCTCGGTTCTTCTGGGTAGTTTGGTAAATCGTAACCTTTCGCCTGAAGCTCTTTAATCGCCGCTTTAAGCTGAGGAACTGAAGCTGAAATATTAGGTAGCTTAATGATATTTGCTTCTGGAGTTTGAGCTAGTTCACCAAGCTCTGTCAACGCATCGCCAATGCGCTGTTCTTCTTTTAGATGCTCTGGGAAGTTAGCGATAATTCGACCTGCTAGTGAAATATCACGAGTATCTACATTGATGCCAGACGATGCTGTGAATGATTGAATGATTGGTAGTAATGAATAAGTTGCTAGCGCCGGCGCTTCATCAGTGATGGTGTAGATAATTGTAGGTTTTTCTGTAGGCATGAAATTTCCCTATTTTTTAATCAACTTGTTGGCTGATCAACTCAGCGTCTGAGTTGGTTTAATTGACGCATTGCTGCACGTTAGCAGTACATGTCTCCTCACTAACGCCACATGCGGTTCGCACTCTTTGTTGTAGTATGAAGCTCTAAGCTCTGAATCCATGAGTGCACTGATATAATTAAACAAATAACACGAATTAGTCTATCATTCTGTGCGCGTTTGTTAGTTTTAGGCGCGCAAATCATATCCGATCATGAGAAAACTTAAAACTTTCAAACACAGTTCATTTACATTTTTGCAGGGTAGTTAACATGTCATCTCGTACAGGTCAGGAAAAAGGTCGCGGTCGCAATCAATCCCAAACGGGCCGATTTAAACACTCAGGAGCTCGCAATAGCTCAAAGACTCGTACTCAAACAAACCGTCGCCCTGTTCGCTCAGCAAGAAACCAAAAGCCAAAAGTGGATCCAAAAGACCGTAAAGTCATTATTTTCAACAAGCCTTACGACACGCTCAGTCAGTTTACCGATGGCGATGGTCGCAAAACGTTAGCGGACTATATCCCAATCAAAGATGTCTATGCGGCTGGCCGATTGGACCGAGACAGCGAAGGTTTGATGGTGCTCACTAACGATGGCATCTTGCAGGCGAAGCTCACGCAGCCAAAGTCAAAATCCCCGAAGACTTATTGGGTTCAAGTCGATGGCGCTCCTCTAGAGCAAGATCTTGAAAAATTGAGAAAGGGAGTAGAGCTAAAAGATGGTATGACCCTACCAGCCGAAGTTGAAGTGATTCCAGAACCACAAGTCTGGGATAGAACCCCTCCTGTTCGTTTTCGCGCAAATATCCCTACCACTTGGTTAGCCATTACCATTATTGAAGGAAGAAATCGTCAGGTGCGTCGCATGACTGCGCACATTGGCTTCCCTACTTTGCGCCTCATTCGTCATTCGATGGGTGATATCGTCCTTAAAGACCTAATGCCTGGTGAATGGAGAGAAATCTCTCTCTAATAGGCAGAAAAGATAAAAGCAGGCTTAAAGCCTGCTTTTTAGATTCGTACTTTTTCAGTTAAGCCCTATCTAATGAACTAAGGGATTACTGCTCAGCAAGCCAGTTTTTAAATGCCTCTTTTTCCGCCGGAGACGCT
The DNA here is from genome assembly GCF_024744415.1 of Vibrio sp. RM-41-2B. Classification (NCBI taxonomy): domain Bacteria; kingdom Pseudomonadati; phylum Pseudomonadota; class Gammaproteobacteria; order Vibrionales; family Vibrionaceae; genus Vibrio; species Vibrio sp. RM-41-2B. The sequence continues at coordinate 295,968 of NZ_JAMQWD010000019.1, forward strand.
TTCTGGTACATCGTCTTTAATACATCAACCATTGGGCTGTCGTTCGATGCGACTGTTGAACGGGTATCACTACTCTCAACTCGAGGCTCGATATCACTTACTGATTGTTGATGCTGATTCACAGTTACATAACTAACGGCAACACTCGCGATACCGCCAGCAATATTGTAGTTACGAGATTCTTGAGGGTAATTACGACCAATTTGAACACCATCTGACTCTAATACATCTTCGACCAAAGCAATAGGTTGACCTTTGGTGTCCAGCAGTTGCCAATCTAAAGGTGAGATGTTGTTTTGCGCTTGACGAAGAGTTTTAAACTCTGGTAGTTCAAACTTTAGTTTTTCATTTTCAACATCAAACTTAGCGATGATCACGTCACTGTAAACTGTCTTAAGGTTTTCGTTTGTTTCAAAAGCAGGTTGATATTTGAAGACAATTTGGTTAGTTCCGTCGGGGATCTCAATTGTCTTCTCACTAGAGAAAAGTCCCCCCTCAAGTTTTGGCTTCTCCATATTGACGGCCAGTAACTTCACGTCTTCTGGAACCACTAAAGTCGTTGCAGCATAAAGGTTTGTACTGGCAAGAATAGACAATGCCATTGCCACTTTTAATGATAACTGCATAGAGTTTTTCATCCTTATCTTCATAGTAAAAGACCCAGCATATAGCTGGGTCTTACAATATCAAACTGGGTATTGATTACCAGTAGAAACGTGCACCAACACCGAAGTCAGTTTTAGAATCAGTTTCTGCAGTTGTTTTACCAGCTTCTAGCTTATCACCATCAAAATTGTAACCCGCTTCTGCGAATACGCGAGCCCATTTAGAGAACTTGTATTCAACGCCAGCGTAAAACTTAGATTGGTCGCCATCTTTCTTGCCAGATTTGTCAGAAGATGACATTACTAGCTCGTAGCCAGAGTAAAGTGTTGTTTTAGGAGCTACAGCGAACATGCCTGCTAGAGAGATACCGTGAGAATCGATAGTCTCGTTAGCTGCTTTGTCTTCATTTTCGTTGTAGTAGTACGTAGCACCTAGAGTGTGCTCATCTAGAGCGTATTCAGCAGTTACTTCGAAAGATAGGTTCTCAGTGTTGTTACCTTTAGAAGCAATCTTGTTCTCAGAAGAAAGAACGCCAGCGTGTACAGATAGGTCATTGAAAGACTTACCTACGAATACTTCGCGGATTTCTTCGTTTTGATCTTTCTCACCTAGCGCGTAACCAGCTTTTAGCCAGAATGCGTCATTTTCGTAAGCGTATTTAATTTGAGAAGAGTTGTTCCACGCGTGTCCGTAAAGAAGTGCAGAACCACCGAAGAAGTATGAGTAATCAGCTCCGTAGATGTCATCAGCCCAAGTACCTTCTTTACCAAAACGAAGTGTACCCATATCGCCCATGTCGAAGCCAAAGATGTGACGGCGTACGTATACTGAGTCATCAGTACGCTCGCTTGAATCAGCACCTGCACCGTAGTTGTCACCTAGAGCAACACCGATTTCAACTTCACCTAGAACTTTTAGGTTGTCGTTTACAACGTAAACACCATTTACACCCATACGAGAAGAGCTAGTGTTTAGCTCTGCAGTGTGGTCTGTGCTGTCTAGGAATAGAAGAGTTGGACGTAGCTGACCGTAGAAATCTACAGAACCTTCTTCAGATTTGAATACTTCAGCTGCGTTCACTGAAGTTGCAGACGCAACTACAGCTAGTGCTAATAGAGTTTTTTTCATAATTAATCCACTGCCTTTTCTTAGTTCGGGATATCCTTGTCCGGTTCCCTTTTTTTATATGTTTGAGATAGAGCGTTAACAAAACGTTATACAACGCCTTCTCAAAATCTGGAGCTAAGAGTGCAAAAGATTATTCTGGCTGTCAAATTTTCTAAATGCCAATGTAAAAAAACAAAAATAACATTTAAAAACAATAACTTGAAAAGTTTATCTTTATTTATTCGACGAACATCTAATCAATCCTCTTGATTTTTCATAATTTATAAAACCATTAACAATGAGATTTTAAACCCAAAACAAATACTAAAAAACACAATATATAGAATAAAAAACCATACAAATATCATATTTGGAGTTTTATATTTTTCATATAATGAAATTAATTTCATTTAGATAAGGTTCAATATTTTTTTGTGAAGAAGATCTACATTCCTCATAAAAGCATTCCGTTTTGTGAACTACTGTACAACTAGTGATGTGTGCTACTATTCGCCTCCAACGCATTTGAGGCCCGTATGCTGACCAGTAACATTCAAAAATCGATTCGTAATAGCTATCAAAACCTGCAAGATCAACTTGATAACTTTGTACCTAGAAGAGCACAAAACTACCTTGTTGCAGAGATTGCAAAAACGCTGTGCGGTCAGTACCACAAATCTAACCGAATACTGGTTGCAGAAGCAGGGACTGGAATTGGTAAGTCGCTCTCCTATCTAATGGCTGCCATCCCCGTGGCTGTACATAACAATAGAAAAGTGGTTATCTCAACGGCGACCGTAGCTCTGCAAGAGCAGCTCATAAATAAAGACCTCCCTCTTTTTCGTCGGATTACCGACCGAGAGTTTTCTTTTATTTTGGCAAAAGGCCGTCAACGCTATTGTTGTGCAGAAAAACTTGCTTCAGCTTGTGGTGCTGATGGTGGTCAGTTAGCCATGTTCGAAACCAAGCCTAAGCAAAAAGATATAGAGCTGTTGGAAACAATGCATCGCTCTCTTGCGCAAGGTAAATGGGATGGTGACCGTGATTCTTGGCCTAAAACCATCGATGATAAGCTTTGGCAACTGATTGTCAGTGATAAACACAGTTGCAATAACAGTCTACCGGGCCATCGCGGCTGTCCATTTCAAAAAGCGCGCTCGGAGCTGGATAAGAATGATGTCATCATTGCGAACCACTCTCTCGTCATGGCAGACGCAGACTTGGGGGGCGGAGTAATCTTACCTGAGCCAGAAAACACGATATACGTCTTTGACGAGGCACATCACTTGCCTCATGTCGCCCGCGATCATGCTTCAGCATCTGCGAGCTTAAAAGGTGCGGCAGCATGGCTTGAGAAGTTAAATCAGTCGATTAGCAAGTTTTCATCGCTCGCAAACGAGAAGCGCGTAGCTCGATTTCGCAACGACCTTCAAGACGCGGTTCAGAACTTGATACCAGCACTGACTCAACTGCCCAAACAGTTCGATCCAGCTCAATTTGAAGAAGGCATCTACCGCTTTGAGCACGGTGAACTACCAGAATGGCTAGAGAACCAATCCAAAGAGTTAAAGCAGTTCAGTAAAAAAGCAAATCAAAGTGTGGCAAAAATTGCCGACCTTATTGCGGAAAGAGTAAAAGATGGGGAGCTTGCGACAAGATTGGCTGAACCAGCGCTTGCAGAGCTCGGCTTCTACATTCAAAGGTTAGAAAACCTAGCGCAAGTCTGGCACTTGATGGCTGAGCCAACTCGTGAAAAAGGTGCGCCTTTGGCTCGCTGGTTAGAAACCCACCCCGATCGCGAGGGTGATTTCATTGTGAGTGTTTCTCCGCTTGAAATTGGATGGCAACTCGACCAACAAATTTGGAGCAGGTGCATTGGCGCCATTTTAGTTTCCGCAACGATGCGTGCACTAAACTCCTTCCATTACTTTTGCCATCAGGTTGGTATTGATGGAAAACCAGAATCAGGCACACAGTTTTTAGCGCTTGCGTCACCATTCGATTACCAAAACCAGGCAGAATTGCTCATCCCTGCGATGAAATATGAACCACCAGCGCCTCAATTTACTGAATATCTTATCGAGATATTGCCTAAGTACTTAGAAGACAAGAAAGCCAACTTAGTATTATTCTCATCCTATTGGCAGATGAACCAAGTTGCGAAGGCGCTGTCTTCGGAGTTCATAAAAAAAGGCTGGGCATTGCAAGTTCAAGGTGAAAGCTCACGTCAAGAAATTCTAAAAAAACATAAAAAGCTAATAGAATCAAACAAAACCAGCATCTTATTTGGTACTGGCAGTTTCTCTGAGGGGCTAGATTTACCTGGCGAATTACTTGAAAACTTGGTGATAACAAAAATTCCATTTGGTGTTCCAACCTCCCCTGTCGAACAGGCTCACTCCGAATATATCGAGAAAAAAGGAGGGAACCCGTTTATGCAAATAACTGTACCTGACGCAAGCAAAAAGCTGATCCAGAGCGTAGGTCGCTTACTGCGTAAAGAGAGAGATTCTGGTAGAGTAACGATTCTTGATCGACGCCTAGTCACTAAGCGATACGGACAAGCCTTAATCGACTCACTACCTCCATTTAAACGTAAAATAGAATATTAGAAGAATCACCATTTATGGAAATGATTGAGCCAACTATGCTGTTGGTGTTGGCGCTTGTCGCTTTTGTCGCTGGATTTATTGATGCAGTTGCCGGTGGTGGTGGCATGCTAACCGTACCTGCTCTACTATCGTTGGGCTTGCCGCCCCATATTGCACTAGGCACCAATAAACTTGCGGCTACCTTTGCCTCTTCTACTGCGGCATTTACGTACTACAAGAAACGTTTATTCAAGCCTCAATGCTGGGGAAGAGCATTTGTTGCGACGCTTGTCGGAGCAACATTAGGTACCCTACTTGTGGACGCGATTAGCACGGATTGGCTAGAAAAAGGGTTACCTCTTGTTATTTTAGCGGCGGCGTTATACACCGTCTTCCATAAAACACCGCACTCTCCTCATCAAAGTCCAATTCCCGAGCCTTGCCCAAAACTTCATAGAAAACAGTACATGCAAGGATTATCCATAGGATTTTATGACGGGCTCGCAGGGCCTGGAACTGGGGCTTTTTGGACGGTCAGTTCAATGGCACTGTATCGGCTGAATATCTTGCTCGCCTCTGGCTTAGCAAAAGCAATGAACTTTACCAGCAACTTTACCTCTTTGATTACGTTTGCAGTCCTCGGTCATATCAACTGGGTGCTAGGCTTAACAATGGGGGTATGTTTAATGGCTGGCGCTTTTGTTGGCGCGCATTCCGCCATTCGGTTTGGTTCTAAATTCATTCGCCCTGTATTTGTTACTGTCGTCAGTATACTGGCCATAAAATTGGCTTATGACGCATGGTTTGTAGGTTTGTCATGAACATTTCTCAACTCCAGGAAAACCTAGAACAAATGGCGAAGCAAGCCGCTGTTCTTGACCGTCAAAGAGGCGAACACCATGTTCCGCTTTTTGATGAGCGCTTATTTGGTTGTCGCTCTCGCTTACTTACTCCTTGCGTAAAAGAAGCAAAAGCTACGCTGGATGCGATTGTGCGTGAGCAAAATGAAGGTAAGCTCACCGCTTTGCGTGCTGAGTACCTCACTGAACGGTTAGTAGCGCAAATAGGTGCGATTCAACGCGAGATTTCTACCACCAAAATTCGCAAGAATGAGATCAAACATAGCAGCCATTTCCGCAAGCCTATTAACGTGCTTTATCAGGAACTCGCTCAACACCAAGAGTGGGCAAGACGCTTGCGCGAAATGGTGTTAGAAAAAGAACGTGCTGTCGAAACCGCTCCTAGTTTTATGCGTGCCGAGGCTCAGAAAGTGTTACTAGCGACCGAGCAACGTTTGGCACGTTGTGAGGCAGCGCTCCTGAAACTAGAGAACCAAATTACACATAGGGAAAAACACCAATAATGGCCGATCAACCAACCTCGCCTTTAGATGACGCACCTGAAGAGATCAAATTGGCTGTCGATTTGATCTATTTACTTGAGAGCAATGAGATAGATCCAGAAGTTGCGCTTAACGCTTTGAAGATCGTGCAAAGCGACTTAGAAAACAAATTAAAAACAAAGTAGCCCAACGTTTCGCTCCTTTCACCGAGACTCGTTTTCAGTGCTCTTGCACAATGATACTATTCATCAAAAAGTACGCCCTCAAAAAGGATAAACAATGAAAGTAATCAGCTTTAACATCAATGGACTACGTGCGCGACTGCACCAACTCCAAGCGCTAATCGACAAACACCAACCAGATGTGATTGGCCTTCAGGAAATTAAAGTTCACGATGAGGCATTCCCGATTGAAGCTGTCGAAGCCATGGGCTACAAAGTGTATTTCCATGGTCAAAAAGCGCACTACGGCGTCGCAATGCTTTGTAAGCAAGAGCCTCTTCTCGTACAAAAAGGGTTCCCGACGGATAACGAAGAGCACCAAAAGCGCATGATCATGGCAACGTTTTTAAATGAAAACGGCGAAAAGGTCACGGTGCTAAACGGCTACTTCCCTCAAGGGGATAACATCAGTCACGAAACCAAATTCCCATACAAACGTCAGTTTTATAAAGATCTGATGACCTACCTAAACGATCATCACAATAGTGACGAGCAATTGATTGTTATGGGTGACATCAACATTAGCCCTATTGATGCAGATATCGGTATCGGCGAACCAAACCGTAAGCGTTGGCTAAAAACAGGTAAATGTTCATTCCAACCGGAAGAACGCGAATGGCTGAAAACCTTGCTAGATTGGGGCTTTGAGGACACCTTCCGCAAGCTATATCCAGAAGTGAACGATCAATTCTCGTGGTTTGATTATCGCTCTCGCGGGTTTGATGATAACCGAGGTCTACGAATTGATGTCATTTTGGCGACCCCTTCTCTCGCGCAAAAATGTATTGAGTCGGGTATCGATTATGAATTGCGCGGTATTGAAAAACCTTCAGACCACGCTCCAATTTGGTCGACGTTCAAGTAATACATAACTGAGCAATAAGCGGGACTCAACGCTAAGCTTAACCCATGAAAAAGGGAGACTCTGTCTCCCTTTTTCATGCAAGTTACTTTCTACTCAGCTAGTTCAGCGGCCAAACCGTTTGACCATCAACACTGACTGGCGTTTGAGCAAATTCGTTCAGACAGTAGCCGGTATTGCTGCTTGCAAAGTAAGTGAGAGGCATCGGTGGTAGATTCAGCGCCACAACCTGCTGTTTCGCTTTTTCTGTGAACGAGAAGCCCCACATATCTAAATAGCTCGTCATGTCTCGCTGAGAGATGTAGCTCAGAGCAATAAGCAACCAGTCATTGTTTGAGATGCTATTTGCCTCTTCACGAGAGTAGTTGGCGAAACCAATACTCAATCGTCTCTCATTCCAAAGCGCATCATCCGATTTCAAGCGGTTAAACTCACGTTCAATCAGGTGCAATCGCGCCAATAAATGCCAACCATTTTGCAGTACACCTTCATGCTGCGTCGCCATCATCATTTGAATGTAAACGCGAGCTCCCCAACTCCAACCAGTTTGATTTTGCGCTGCCATGTAAACGTTTGGATCCGCTTGAGTTCGGCTTGCTTGCAATAATTCAAACTGGCCTTTGAAATCTAAGCTTTGGCAAGTTGAAACTTTCCCCGTATTCTGGAAGAAACGAGACTTACTGTAATACGAGTAGTAATTGGTCGTTGAATGCCCTTCCCAGCCTGCAAATCGGAATCGACCTTTTTCCAAGCCATGACCAAGCTCATGTAAATCACCGTGACCGAGTGGGCTGAATGACCAGTAAGCATCGTATGGGTTACCAGAACAGCCGTAACCACACGTCGCTTGGTCAGCGTTCATATGCTTCACCATATCAATATTGGCGATTTCCCAACCTTGATTTTTGGCATACTGGATAATTTCCGGAACCTCATCGATCCCCGGCCCTTGGAAACCAGCCAAGACATGTGGGTAGTTATGAACATACTCTTCTGTCGCTAGCGCCATTTCAGCTGGTGTCGACCACATCTCATCGTTGACAGATTCAAGCATTTTGTCACGTTTAGAGTGTACCTCAAATCCAGGCGTGATCAGTTCAGCCCAATCGAACAAATTCGCTTCAAGCTCCTGAATAAACGCATCGTTATCCTTTTCACTTCTCCATACAGGGTGTTGCGCTACATGGCTAAATGTTAGAGCTACTGGTACATCATTATTGTTAAAGTGAACCTGGATAGGCCCGCCATAAGGTGAAGTCAGCGTGATGGTTTCACCCGGCTTCACCTCATAGGCGAAAGAAGTCAGCATTTTTGGTCGCGTGTATCCATCTTTGCTGAACTCATGAGTTGCGCCACTTCTTAAACTGTTGATGACAATTTTAGTCGTCACTTCATTACTGTCATTGCGCGTGACCGTAAAGGTCTCCCCAGGAAGCGCATACACACCAGCAGAGCGGAAGTTACGGTTTGATTCCATATTAATCGTTGCGCTGATTCTCTTTACTTCAGGGCTAAACTCACTACGGCTGAAGTTCCCCATATTTGGTTGTTTTGGGTTTACGCTTCGGCTGTTGTATTGCACGTAATCGGCAAAGTACGACTTTAGGAATTCGGTCGTTTGGGTTGACTGTTTGTCCATTGGGAAGACAACCGTTTGACGATAATGATCAGCCAGCAATACCATGAGTTTTTCGTATTGGTAGCCGTCTTGATTAAACAAATCTACTTTTTGTTCATCAAGCTTTTTCAACCGATGGCGAATACTGTTTGCCCCTGCATAAAATTGACTTTCCATATTCGCAGTGTGAGGACAAGATTTGTCCTCACACTGTGACAAGTCAACATTGAAGTTTTGAGATTCAAAACGAGACAACAGCGCTTGTTGCGTAGCAACAGAGTCTGGCACGAAGTTCATGAGTGATGAAGGCGCCCAATCAACCAAGCCTAACTTACGCCAATAGTTATCTCCCACATAATCAACATGGAATTTTTCCAAAATGTCTCGGCCAAGTTCAGTTAGTCCTCCATCCCAATGCAGGTATAGAACAGGAATTTGGGCTTGCTCAGCGTATGCCAGAGCATCGAGTACTTGTTGGTTGGTGTCGCCAGATTGCAGATGCTGTGACAAGATCAATAAGTTTGGAGTATTGGTTTGCAAGCAGCTAAGTAGCTTCGAACCATCGCATAGGTTGGCCTCGTTAAACGCCAACTCTTGTGAAACATTGTCTTTCAGCCAATTCCGAGTCGCTTGCTCATCAGGGAAGTAATAAGACTGATCCATTTGCGCGATGACAACGTTTGAAGTAGCTACGCCTGACAACCAAGTGACCAGGTTGCTTAGCCATTGCGTCATCGCTGCATTCGAAGACTCGGGAAAGCGTTGTGCCGTTCTAAATGGGTTACTACCTAATAGCGCATAACGTTGACCATTAGCTTTTTCTCCAGCAACGCCAATTGACAACGCCTGATCTTTATAACCGCTAGCCATGGCCTTGTTGGTCATCAAGATGGTGTCGTTGAACCCATACTGAGGTGCCAAGATCGCTGCATCATGGGTTGGATCCCAATAAAGGCCAGAAAGGTTTTTCGCAATTGCAGATTTGATCGTATTCGACTGTTTCTTGTGCCCTTCCACAACTTGCCGACTTTCTCGAATGAAATCGTTCGGGTCAGAAACGAGCAGTGCATTACCAGTTTCCAGAGCTTGTTGAACTGGAACTGGCGTTGGTTTTACTTGAGCATTAGGTTGTGACTCTCCCTCTCCCCCACCACATCCAGTGGCAACGGCGGCAAGGCCCAACGATAGAATTGTTTTTTTCATTTTTACTTACTAAACAATGGGTTTATCAAATATTAATGTAAGTACATGAATAAAAAGAAATAGTCTTTTGTATCGGTAGGAAAAATAGGAATGAAGATAACAAAATCATCAAAAAGCAATGGTACCCATTTCGATACCATTGCTGACATTAATTATTAACTTAAAGGACGTAGGTATGCCAAGAAGCGCTTCTCTGCCACTTTAAAGCACCACAAGATCATAAACGTCAGTGCCATGTAGAACAGCCCCGCCGTTAGGAAAGATTCAAATGGCGCATAGTAACGTGAGTTAACTAAACGCGCAGCGCCAGTTAGATCCATAATGGTAACGATACCCGCGACCGCACTACCGTGCAGCATGAAAATCACTTCGTTTGAATAAGCTGGTAATGCTCGACGCAGTGCACTAGGCAAGATAATACGTCTGTATGTCATAAACTTACTCATCCCATACGCTTTGGCAGCTTCTACTTCACCTTTGGGCAAGCCATTAATCGCACCACGAATAATTTCTGCTGTATAAGCCGACGTATTAAGAATAAAAGCGACTAAAGCACAAAACCAGGCGTTTTCCCACAAGGTATCTTTCACAGGAAAGAACTGATCCATACCGTAATAAATCAAATACAACTGGACCAACAACGGTGTTCCACGGAAAAAGTAAATGAATCCCCAAGAAGGTAAGCTAAAGGCATAATTCGCACTATTACGTGCCACAGCTAATGGAATCGAGACACACAAACCGATAACCAACGCTAATCCTACCAGCCAAACTGTCGTCCAAAGTCCCTGAAGATAAGTTGGGAAGCTTTCAATAATCAAAGAAAAATCCATAACTTACCTCGCATGAATACTGAACTTACGCTCAACAAGCTTGAGTAGCCCGGTCGAAACGCTGGTAAAAAACAGAAAGATGAGCGCGACAGCCATGTAAAAGGTAAACGGCATTTTCGTCGTACCTGCCGCCAACGAGCTCATTCTCACCATGTCATCCAGGCCGATGATGGAAACTAACGCTGTGGTCTTGAGTAACACTAACCAGTTATTACCAAATCCAGGTAATGCATGACGAATCATCTGAGGCAGTAAGATTCTTCTAAACGATAAGGCTGAGCTCATACCATAAGCTTTCGCCGCTTCTAGTTCACCTTTGTCCACCGCCATGATCGCTCCGCGAAAAGTCTCCGCCATGTAGGCACCAAAGATAAAACCAATCGTGAGTACACCTGCAATAAATGGGCTGACATCAATATAGTCGGGTAAGTAAGACGTCCATTCATGGTTTGGATCACTCGAAGCAAACCACTCATTGAGCGTTTCGTTAATGGAGTACAGGCTATTGTTTAAAAGTATTTGTCCACCAAAGAAAATCAGCATCATCAGAACCAAATCTGGAATGCCGCGAATGACGGTGGTGTAAAGAGTGGCAATCGCCCTTGCCCATTTGTAAGGCGCTAACTTAGCTAATGCGCCAAGCATACCTAAGATCACCGCAAGAAGGAGTGAAAGCACTGCAACTTCTATCGTTACTAAAGCCCCTTTTAAAATCGAAGCTTCGTATCCTTGTAAATCTAGCATAGGTGAGTTCCTAATCCCTAAACTCAAAAAATCGACCGTTGACTACTTCTAGGAACAAGCCAACGGTCGCTTAATTACGGTTTATTCACCGTACACATCGTAGTTAAAGTATTTACCAGCAATTTCTTGATAAACACCTTTCTCACGTAGTGAAATTATCGCCGCGTCCAATTTCTTCGTTAGATCTTTATCTTGTTTACGCACGGCAATACCAAAACCTTCACCGAACCACTTAGGATCGGTCAATGACGGACCAACAAACTCGTACGCGTCGCCGCCCGCTTTATTAAGCACACCTTCTTCTAGAGCAGAGGCGTCGCCCAATACAGCGGCAACACGACCATTGGCTAAATCTAGGTAAGCCTCATCAAAAGAACCGTAACGAACAATTTCTACTTTATCGCCATAGTTATCTGTCAGATATTTGTCGTGTGTTGTTGCACGTTGAACAGCGATTTTCTTGCCATCTAGGTTGTCAAAATCCAGATTCGCACCCTTCTTGGCAATAAATTTGTTTGGAATCAGTGCGTATTTGCCAGTGAAATCGACTTTCTTCTTACGCTCTTCAGTAATAGACATCGCAGCGATGATTGCGTCGTACTTACGCGCTAATAGAGAAGGAATGATGCCATCCCAATCTTGCGCGACAATCTTACATTTCACTTGCATTTCTTCACAAAGCGCGTTAGCCATGTCTACGTCGAAGCCTTTAAGAGAACCATCAGTTTCTGTCCAGCTAAACGGAGGGTAAGCACCCTCAATGCCGAAGCGAACTGTTTTCCATTCTTTCGCTTGAGCGACACCAGATACTGCCGTTGCAGCGATCGTTGCTGCTAATAACCACTTTTTCATTTCCATACTCCTGTGATTGCTATTTTATTTCGTTTTGTTTGTTGTGCTGGCTTAGGAGGCAATAGTCTGCCGCCTAAAAATATTAGTAAATGGATGAGATAAACTGCTGTAATCGTTCCGAATCCGGGTTTGTAAATAGCTTAGCTGGATTTCCCTGTTCTTCCACTAAGCCTTGATGCAAGAACATCACATGGTTTGATACGTCTCGCGCAAACGCCATTTCGTGCGTGACCACCAGCATGGTTCGTCCTTCATCTGCCAAATCTCTCATTACCCCTAATACTTCCCCAACAAGTTCTGGGTCAAGCGCCGAGGTTGGCTCGTCAAACAACATCACTTCAGGGTCAACTGCTAGCGCACGGGCAATAGCGGCACGTTGCTGCTGACCACCAGATAAGTGTCCAGGATAATAGTCTTTACGCTCATATAGGCCTACTTTCTTAAGCAAGACTTCTGCGTTTTCAATCGCTTGGGCTTTTGGTACGCCTAGAACATGAACAGGGGCTTCAATCACGTTTTCTAGTACTGTCAGGTGTGACCATAAGTTGAAACCTTGGAACACCATCGCTAGACGTGAGCGAATACGTTGCACTTGCTTTTCATTAGCAGGAACGGATTCCCCTGCTCGGTTGTTCTTCATTTGGATTAATTCACCATTCACCCAAATTTCGCCTGCGGTAGGCGTTTCTAGCAAGTTGATACATCTAAGAAAGGTACTCTTACCAGAACCGGAAGAGCCAATGATGGAGATGACATCTCCTTTGTGCGCGGCAAGAGAAATTCCCTTGAGAACTTCATTTTGTCCAAATGTTTTGTGCAGGTCTTTTATATCTAGCGCTGGTACATCATTCATGCGCTCTACTCCCTGTGTTTTTGTCACTGCAATTAAGGGACTCCGCCCTCTCTAATTCGGAACAAATTAGCACCACACCCTGAAACTTGCAACAAATTATTAACCTAAATAATTCGAATAGAAAGATACGATAGCCAAATTAATATGCAATATATAGCAACTTATTCTTCAAAAGCTGAATATTAAATATAAAAAAGCCCCTTTAGAAGGGGCTTAATAAATTTACAAAAGTGTTAATTGAAACTTATTTAGGGTCGTAATGAATTAATTAAAACGACTGACTACCAATGAGTTTGAAGTACGTAATGTCACTTCATTTTCTAGGCCTTCTTTTTCAGAAGTAATGATGCCATCCAAGTCTTCATCTAGCTCAGGCTCTGACGCTTCACCATTAGAAAAGAAGCTCATGAAAACTTTAGAGTCGATATTGCTATCGTCACTCAATACCAAAGCAGTGCGATTAAAATCGTCCGAAGCTGAAACTTTCAAACCGTTAACGGCTGATGTTGGGAAATTGTAGTAATGGAGCTCAGGAACAACAACAGAGTCACTGTCGCTCTTTGTGAAAATACGATGTGTGACTTTATAGTCGCCTGAAGCCGCAAAGTAAGCGACACGAGTAAAGCCTTCTGTAGACGATGTTAAACCCATGTCCAGATCAATCACCGAGTCTGCACTTCCTTGTGTTGATACACTTGGTTTTGTGTTTGGCAGGTTATCAATATTTAAGTAAGAGCTTGGATCAACGTCAATATCCCATCCATCAGAGACCGTTTCGTTAAGTAGAGAGTCCCAACCATTAACTTGATTCTCTGAGAACGCCATGTAGACCCAAGTTTCTTTATTCGTTGCACTAGGGCGATTATATTCAACGGCCGTTTTATCTAGCTTCAGCGCATCATACGCAAAGCCGTTAGTAATAAAACCAATGTGGAGAGTGTCGTAAGTATAATCAGAAGACGAATAAATGTTTGACGTATTATCCGCTCTGACTAAGGCGATCTCACCAGTCCCCCACGAACCAATACCATACTGGTAAAGCGCTTTGTCGCTTGAACCAGATTCATACTGGAACAACGCCGTAGGCTCACCTTTAAGCCCCATAAGCTCATCGGTAGGCAACATATCAGGGTTAGGTGACGTGAAAATATCGGTTTGCGAGACAAAGTTGTAGTCTCCACCACCTGATTCAGCATTTCGGTAATCTAGGTTAGTAAACTTATTGCTTGCTAAGTTACCGCCAGTAAAGCACTTGTTCAAAGAGTCTCGGTTAAGGGCAAACGTGGCATTACGTAGTTTCTTATCTTGTAAGAATTCTTTTGAAAACGTATTTACGCGAGCTTCTCTACCGTTAAATTCTATTGCTTGAAACGTTACAAAGCCGCCGTCAGGAATATCTTCAAGATAAAACTTAAAGTTATCAGTGGTTGGTTTGATGATGTCTCCGGCTCTTTTGCCATCTGCATCAGAGTAGTAACCGATAACATAGTTAGTCACTTGCTCTTTTGACGCTGCGCTATAGGTTAAAACCGTTTTATCACCGTTTAGCTCAGTTTTGTGGTCATACACCGTACAACCTTTCGCAGTAGCTTCACTTTCAGTCATTGTTGCTGGTATAGCAAAATCAAAAGTAAACGCTGTTTTCGGCGCAGCACCACCGCCGCCACCGCCACCGCCGCCACAACCGACCATTAACCCTGAGATGATTGCCACTAGTGGCAGTACTTTAAGCTGTTTCATGTCTTTTTCCTAAACTGAGCGGCAATGATTAGCCAAAAAATAGTCTTTGCCCTGTAGAAAGCAAGAATAAAGCCAGCTTTATATAATCATCATGAATATTGATATTTACCTGCATCCCAGAACGATAAGAGCAACAAATTCTAATTTTATGCAACTTGTGTAATGAAATTACACAAGATTTCACCATCTCATTCGCATGCCAGAAACTTTCTGTAGTTTTATTTCACAACCATTCTTAAAGTGATCTAAATCAATCACCCTAAATGGCTATCTTGCTAGACTCCTGCCAAAAGATGAGGATTTTTTTGTGCCTCAACACAATAAGTTATTAGCTATGCTTAGGCACAATGTCGACGTGTAACAAATCTAATAATAGCTAGCATAAGCGTGCCGCAGGATGCGGATTAACACAATTGAATGAAGAATTCATAACTTTTAAATATATGAGGAATCTATGTCAGACGCAGTTAACAAAACGCACTCTGATTCAGATATCGAGACCAAGAGCTACCGTGAGCTTCATCGTCCAGCATCTGAGTTCGCAAGCCGTTCAGACTACCTAGACCACGAACTACAAATTATGAAGCCGCGTCGTTTCGGCTTAAACTTGCCAGGTCGTGACTTCCGTTTTGAACTTGAAGATCTTGTTCCAGCACTTGCCGGTACGATTGGTATTATCGCGATGTACTCTGCGGTAATGATGTCTTGGGCTGAAGGCCTAACTGCCGCATGGGACCATGTTAATCTGGGCAAAGATTTCGCCATCGAAGTTGCCCGTGTAGAGATGCTCATCCCTGCACTTCTTTTCTGTGTACTTGCTTCTGGCTTTATTAACCCTAAAGCCAACCTAGCAGGTAACCACGGCCCAATGATCCCTCTTATTGGTACCATCGCGCTTGCTGGTGCTCACCCTCTTGCATTGGCAATTCTCATTGGTGTGTTTGGTTTAATTCTGAGCCTGTTAAAAGGTGGTTCAAAACTGGTTAACCTCACCTCTGAAGGTACGGCTGGTGGCCTTCTCATCTTCTTGGGTTTAACCGGAACGATGAGCCAAATTAATTCCATTCAAGCTTGGGCTGTTGGTTTGCAATCCGACACAGTTGCCGCAGGTAGCATGGGTTACATCGGTCTAATCGTTCTTGCGGTTACCATTGGCTTGTACGCGTTTCTTGCTAAAGTGAACAAACGCTGGCTAGCAATCCCTGTTTGTGCCTTCACTGGCCTTGCAATCGCACTTGTTCTTGGCGCAGGCTTCGATATTAAATTCGTAACCGAGACGGGTCTTCCAAACCTAAACCCAATCTACTGGTGGGGTTCAACAGAAGAAGGTTGGATGCTCGGTCTTCCTAATATGGAACACTTCATTGCTTCTCTACCATTCGCAATTCTTGCTGTAGCAATGTGGTCTCCTGACTTCTTGGGTCACCGCATCTTCCAAGAAATGAACTACCCACGTAAGAGTGAAAAAGTACTGATGGACGTTGATGACACAATGACAATGTGTTCTGTGCGCCAAATGGTCGGTACCGCTGTCGGTGGTGGTAACATCACATCATCTTGGGGGACTTACATGATCCCTGCAGCAATCGCGAAGCGCCCTATTCCTGGCGGTGCAATCTTACTAGGTTCTCTATGTATTATTGTTGCAATCCTTGGTTTCCCTATGGATGTTGCTGTATGGCCACCAGTTATGCGCGTTGCTCTTCTCGTTGGTGTCTCTCTACCACTACTTGAAGCAGGCATGCAGATGGTGAAAGACTCAAAAGATTCACAAGCAGCAGGCATCTGTATCTTTGGTTCAGCAGTCGTTAACCCTGTTCTAGCTTGGGCACTAACTATGCTTTTAGATAACAACGGCTTAATTGGTGATAAAGAGCGCGCGTCTCGCTTGTCGTTTGTAGACAAGATTGTGATCCCAGTAAGCGTACTTATTATCTGTTTAGTTGCTATGCTTGCAGTTGGTATGCTTGAAGGCCAATATGGCATCCAAGCTTGGCTGTAAAGCTGACAGTTCAGAAAATGTGTGGGTAGCGCTAGTCGCTACCCCATTTTTATCGAGATTTTTGAGGATTTATTGATTTAGTTTAAGGTTTGCAAAAAAATTTTAGTTTAACCTCTAACTGTTGCTTAAAAAGAGAAACGTTAAAACTAGTGACAATATTTATAGTTTTGTAACTCGAACATTTAAATTTAAGACTATAAATATTGTTATTCATAAGAGTGTACTGTTCCCCTCTTTAACTTGGGGATAGCTGGCTCAACGGCGAAGCAGTACGTATTTTTTTCTACTAAAAAGGTAGGTATGTCATGGCAGAGCAATTTGCTAAAGCTTGGGAAGGTTTTGCTGCAGGCGACTGGCAAAACGAAGTAAACGTTCGTGATTTCATTCAGAAGAACTACACTCCGTACGAAGGCGACGAATCTTTCCTAGTTTCTGAAGGTACTGAAGCGACTAACAAGCTTTGGGCTAAGGTAATGGAAGGCATCAAACAAGAGAACGCGACTCACGCTCCTGTTGATTTTGATACTTCAGTTATCTCTACCATCACTGCTCACGATGCAGGCTACATCGAAAAAGACCTAGAAACTATCGTAGGTCTTCAAACTGACGCTCCTCTAAAACGTGCGATCATCCCTAACGGTGGTATCCGTATGGTTGAAGGCTCATGCAAAGCCTACAACCGCGAGCTTGACCCACAAGTTAAGAAAATCTACACAGAATACCGTAAAACTCACAACCAAGGCGTTTTCGACATCTACACTCCACAAATCATGGCGTGTCGTAAGTCTGGCGTATTGACTGGTCTTCCTGATGCATACGGTCGTGGTCGTATCATCGGTGACTACCGTCGTGTTGCTCTATACGGTATTGATTTCCTAATGAAGGATAAATTCGCACAGTTCTCTTCTCTACAAGAGCGTTTCGAGAACGGCGAAGACCTACAAATGACAATGCAGCTTCGTGAAGAGATCGCAGAGCAACACCGTGCTCTAGGTCAAATCAAAGAAATGGCTGCAAAATACGGTTGTGACATTTCTCGTCCTGCTGAAACTGCACAAGAAGCTATCCAGTGGACTTACTTCGGTTACCTAGCTGCTGTTAAATCTCAAAACGGCGCGGCAATGTCTCTAGGCCGTACTTCTACGTTCCTAGACATCTTCATCGAGCGCGATATCGCTGCTGGCCGTATCACAGAAGAACAAGCTCAGGAAATGATCGACCACTTCGTAATGAAACTACGTATGGTTCGTTTCCTACGTACTCCTGAGTACGATGATCTATTCTCTGGCGACCCTATCTGGGCAACTGAGTCTATGGGTGGTATGGGTCTTGACGGTCGTACGCTAGTTACTCGTACAAACTTCCGTTTCCTAAACTCACTATACACAATGGGTCCTTCTCCAGAGCCAAACATCACTGTTCTTTGGTCTGAGCAACTACCTGAAGGCTTCAAGAAGTTCTGTGCGAAAGTGTCTATCGATACTTCTTCAATCCAGTACGAAAACGACGACCTAATGCGTCCAGACATGAACTCTGACGACTACGCAATCGCATGTTGTGTATCTCCAATGGTTGTTGGTAAGCAAATGCAGTTCTTTGGTGCTCGTGCTAACCTTGCGAAAACTATGCTTTACACCATCAACGGTGGTGTGGATGAGAAGCTAAAAATCCAAGTTGGTCCACAAATGCCGAAGATCGAAGGCGATGTACTGAACTACGATGAGTTGTGGGAGAAAATGGACCACTTCATGGATTGGCTAGCGAAGCAGTACGTGACTGCACTAAACGCTATCCACTTCATGCACGACAAGTACAGCTACGAAGCGGCACTAATGGCTCTACATGACCGTGACGTTAAACGTACTATGGCTTGTGGTATTGCTGGTCTATCTGTTGCGGCTGACTCTCTGTCTGCAATCAAATACGCAAAAGTTAAGCCAATCCGTGACGAAGACGGTCTAGCAATCGACTTCGAAATCGAAGGTGATTACCCTAAATTTGGTAACAACGACCCACGCGTTGATGATATCGCATGTGAACTTGTTTCTGTATTTATGGGCAAAATCCGTAAGCTTAAGACTTACCGTGATGCAATCCCTACTCAGTCAATTCTTACTATCACTTCAAACGTGGTTTACGGTAAGAAAACTGGTAACACACCTGACGGTCGTCGTGCTGGTGCTCCATTTGCTCCAGGTGCTAACCCAATGCACGGTCGCGATGAGAAAGGTGCCGTAGCATCACTAACTTCAGTTGCAAAACTGCCGTTTGCTGACGCACAAGATGGTATCTCTTACACATTCTCTATCGTACCTAATGCACTAGGTAAAGATGAGGGTTCACAACGCGCTAACCTAGCTGGCCTGATGGATGGTTACTTCCACCACGAAGCGGGTATCGAAGGTGGTCAACACCTAAACGTGAACGTTCTTAACCGCGAAACTCTAGAAGACGCTGTTAAGCACCCAGAGAAATACCCTCAGCTAACAATCCGTGTATCTGGTTACGCTGTTCGCTTTAACTCTCTAACTGCAGAGCAACAAGCTGACGTAATCGCACGTACATTCACAGAGTCTCTATAAGACTTTAGCGAAATAACGTTTTAGTGATACAACAAGGGCTGATGCTTAGAAGCATCAGCCTTTTTTTATTTCTTGAATGAAAGTTGTGATATTACGAAAGATTTTGCCCACATTCTTACGTATGATGCGAAAAAAGTTAGTAAATAAAGTATATGAAACTCAGTAAATTAATTGTTCTTACTCTTCTTTCTCCAGTTGCGATGGCATCCACTAAGTCTACGGTCTCTTTTACACTCGACAATGATGGTATTTTCGGCGTCGACCAAGACTACACAAATGGTATTTTTCTTTCCTACGCAACAGGCCAACTGAAACAAGAAAGCCAATGGAAATGGCTGAGTCTGGCTGACTCAGAACACGCCAATATCGATAAAATAGAGTTGGTTCTTGGCCACAAAATGTGGACTCCGAGCGACATTGAAGCGGATTATCCACTGGTCAATGATCGCCCATATGCGGGTTATCTACATACTGAGATCAACTATCTTTCTCTGACTGATGACAAAGCCGTCCGCTACAACTTCACCATCGGTGCAACAGGTGAAAGTTCGCTTTCAGAAAAAGCGCAAGAAATCGTTCACGGCATAACAGGCTCGACTGACCCACAAGGTTGGGATTACCAGATCGACGATAAAGTGGCGTTTAGCCTTGGCTACCGCGTATTTAATAAATTGATGCGCAGCGAAGGACAAAAAACGCAATGGGAAATCACCAACATTAACGACATCAATGCGGGTAACTTCCGTAGTGATGTCTCTCAAGGCGTCATGTTTCGTTGGGGTACAAACCTAGCAAGCAGCATCGGAGCCGCCAATATTAGTGTTGAGAGCCCGTTCTCAGCGAGTATGCTCGCACAGGATACTTCAAGCTGGTTCTTATTTACGGGGTTTGAAGGTCGTTACCGTTTCAATGACATGACCATCGAAGGTGATCGCCCTGGTATTCCTGAGCCATCCGCGCCATACGACGTCACACTGCAAAATTGGCAAGCAAGCGCCGTAGCGGGTGCAACTTGGTATAACCAAAATTACGGTGCAAGCCTAACCTTTACGATAAAAACGCCAGATTATGAAGAATCCCAAACTGATATTTATGGGACAGGCTCCTTCTCTGTGTTCGCCTTTTTCTAAAAGCTGACTTATCCCTGTATCCGCACCAATCTAAATACGAGGCAAGTTCTCTCGTTTGGTATTAACCAACCCTGTGATCAAGCATTTATTTAGATTGGTCTATCTATTTTCTTTCTTCACATAACCTTGCCTTTAGTACCGACAAAGCTGTTTTAACCCTGCTTTTTGTAATAAAATAACAGCTAGAATTTACTAGTAATGAGAGCAAAAGATGTCAACAACTGGTCGTATTCACTCATTTGAGTCATGTGGTACCGTAGACGGACCTGGTATTCGTTTTATCGTCTTCTTGCAAGGTTGTTTGATGCGCTGTAAGTATTGCCACAATCGCGATACATGGGATACGCATGATGGCAAAGAAGTTACGGTTAAAGAGATCATTTCCGAAGCGAAAAGTTACCGCCACTTCATGAATGCATCAGGTGGTGGCGTTACTTGTTCTGGCGGCGAAGCGATGCTTCAGCCTGAATTTGTACGGGACTTTTTCCGCGCAGCTAAGGCAGAAGGTATTCATACGTGCCTAGATACGAACGGTTATGTTCGTAAACACACTGATGTTATCGATGAAGTACTGGATGCAACAGACTTAGTAATGCTTGATATCAAGCACATGAAAGATGAAGTGCACCAAGATCTCATCGGCGTATCGAACCGACGTACATTGGATTTTGCTCGTTACTTGCAAAAAATCGGAAAGAAAACTTGGATTCGCTATGTAGTCGTGCCTGGTTACACAGATGACCCTGAAGCGGCACACATGCTTGGTGAGTTTATTAAAGATATGGATAACATCGAAAAGGTCGAGTTACTTCCTTATCACAAATTGGGTGCCCATAAATGGGAAGCATTGGGCCTAGAATACCCACTCGAAGGGGTAAACCCTCCACCGAAGGAGACTATGGACGAGATTCAATCAATTCTTGCGCAGTACAACGATAACGTAAAATACTAAGTGAACAGCAAGACTAACCTCTTTAAAATACCAGCATATTGCTGGTATTTTTTTAACTATACCTAAGTACCTTCAATGAATCT
The DNA here is from genome assembly GCF_024744415.1 of Vibrio sp. RM-41-2B. Classification (NCBI taxonomy): domain Bacteria; kingdom Pseudomonadati; phylum Pseudomonadota; class Gammaproteobacteria; order Vibrionales; family Vibrionaceae; genus Vibrio; species Vibrio sp. RM-41-2B. The sequence continues at coordinate 317,289 of NZ_JAMQWD010000019.1, forward strand.
CTATGAGGTGATTTAGGTATAAAAAGAACAATAGAAATGATTGCGTCATGATCGCATAGGAAGGTAGTAACATGGATTGGTTTAACTTGGGCTCGCTGGTTGTCATACTTTGGATAGTACTCGCCTACTGTCTACCAGATTGGAAAAAAGTAGTTTGGCCCAAGCTTGAAAAGGAAAAAGCATTTCAGCACCTCGTTTTTGCAACACTCTTTTTTTTCAGTATCTTATGGGCAACTCAAGCTGGCGTAAAAGAAGGACTACAGATTCATTTTCTCGCGCTAACAACGCTGACGATGATGTATGGTTGGCGTATGGCCTTTCTAATCAGTATCCCTGCAATGCTGGTCAACCACCTGCTACATGATGTGTCGTTGTTGCAGTTACCCACGTCTTTAGTATTGTCTGCCCTGCTTCCTATCTTCATTAGTTACCTCGTCTTTCTTTTGAGTTATCACTACTTGCCAAGAAACATTTTTGTATTCATCTTCGTTGCAGGTTTTTTCAACGGCGCGATCACAGGAAGCCTGCACCTGCTGATTAACTCCTTTTACCATTTATCGGTTGGTCATTACGACTGGGAAACCATTCAACATAACTACTTTATTTTTGTACCGTTGCTTGCCTTCCCTGAGGGCCTATTAAATGGTATGTCACTGGCGGTTTTAACTGTATTCAAGCCAGAGTGGCTAAGAGTATTTTCAGACCGAGACTACATATACAATCATTACCATAAATAAGTGTTTTTAAACTGGTCAAAAGTGACAGTTCTTGCCATTTTTTAGTATTAAATATGTGTTGAGATCATGTTTCACTCATGTCTTAAGCGTTAACCTAAGCACATTAAAAATGTATTAGATATCTAGTGAGGTCATCATGGAAATGTCAAACGCTCAACGTTTGATTCTATCAAACCAATACAACCTTATGTCTCAACTTGATCCAAGTAATGCGGCCAAATACAAACGCTTACAAACGATCGTTGAACGTGGCTATGAGCTACAAATGCGTGAGTTGAATAAAGATTTCGGCTGTCTCTCAGAAGCGGAGTGTCGTGAGATCATCGACGTTATGGAGATGTATCACGCGATGCAAGAATCTTACAACATGCTCGATACCGAAGATCGTAACAAAGTGGATCAGCGCCGCTTGCAGTTTCTTGGGTTTGATATTGCTTCAGAGGCCCAACAAGTCCATTACGTGCGCTTCCTTATTGATTCTGAAGGTCTGTACCCTCAATTTGATAAAGCAGACCATCACTTTAACAGCCAAATGCCAATGCTGGATAAATACCGTCGTATGCTACAAACTTGGCGCAACTGCCCTCGTCAGTATCATTTATGCGAAAACGAGCTTGCACAAATCTTCAGCGCATAAAATATTCGTCTACGAAAAGGAAAGCACTCGCTTTCCTTTTTTATTTGCCCTGTCACAACCTTACCGCTGCTTTTTCACCTTCTTACGCTTCCCTTGTGCGATGTAGAGCAATGAATCACTGAGACCCTTCTGTCTTTGCCAAATATCTGATTTCTATTGCACCTATTCACGACATAAATTCATCTTCAGTGAAAGAGTGATTCAAATGTCACTTTTGCAATAAATTCATAATTGTTAAGCAAAATTGCAAATCCCCGACTAGGCTTAAGTAGAGAAAGGCTGTGATTGAAAGATTCATACCCACCGCTCACCGTTGTAATGAAAAAACTGTCCATAAAGCAAAGTCTTTGGTGTCGCCAATCTTACATTCTGTACGAACCAAATGTGATAACAGGACGTATATTCAAACAACAAGGAGCATAACAATAGGTGGGAAAGCCTGAATCAACGTTCGTCGGTAGACTGACTATTAAAGGGGAAAGCGACATGAGTATTTTCGACCACTATCAATCAAGATATGAAGCTGCAAAAGATGAAGAGATGTCGTTACAGGAGTTTCTAGCCCTGTGTAAGGATGACAAAAGCGCTTATGCTAATGCAGCAGAACGCCTACTGATGGCGATCGGTGAACCAGAGATAATCGATACGGCAAAAGACCCGAGATTGAGCCGCATCTTCTCGAATCGTGTTATCTCTCGTTATGAAACCTTTAAAGATTTTTATGGTATGGAAGATGCCATAGAGCAAATTGTGTCTTACCTAAAACACGCGGCGCAAGGTTTAGAGGAACGTAAGCAGATCCTTTACCTACTCGGTCCTGTCGGCGGTGGTAAGTCCTCACTTGCTGAAAAACTTAAGGCTCTGATGGAACAGATGCCTATCTATGTTCTTACTGCTAATGGCGAACGTAGCCCAGTGAATGACCATCCATTCTGTCTATTCAAAGCCACGGAAGACGGCGATATTTTGAAAAAAGAATATGGCATCGAGCAACGTTATCTTCGCTCAATTATGTCGCCATGGGCCGCTAAACGCCTTCATGAATTTGGCGGTGATATCACTAAGTTTAAAGTAGTGAAAGTTCGCCCTTCAATTCTCGATCAGATCGGTATTGCTAAAACAGAACCAGGGGATGAAAACAACCAAGATATCTCATCACTGGTTGGTAAAGTCGATATCCGTAAACTCGAACATTATTCGCAAGACGACCCAGATGCCTACAGCTACTCCGGTGCGCTGTGTAAAGCAAACCAAGGTTTAATGGAATTCGTTGAGATGTTCAAAGCGCCGATCAAAGTACTTCACCCACTATTGACGGCAACGCAAGAAGGTAACTTCAACGGTACTGAAGGTCTATCTGCTATTCCATTCGACGGTATGATTCTGGCTCACTCGAACGAATCTGAGTGGCAGACTTTCCGTAACAACAAAAATAACGAAGCCTTCCTCGACCGTGTGTACATTGTAAAAGTACCTTACTGTCTCCGCGTATCCGAAGAAGTGAAAATTTACCAAAAACTGCTTGAAAACAGTGAGCTGTCTCAGGCTCCTTGTTCTCCAAGCACGCTCGAAACTTTAGCGCAATTCAGTATTCTTTCACGCCTGAAAGAGCCTGAAAACTCATCCATTTTCTCAAAAATGCGCGTCTACGATGGTGAAACACTCAAAGACACCGATCCAAAGGCAAAAAGCTATCAAGAGTATCGTGATTATGCGGGTGTCGATGAAGGCATGAATGGTCTCTCTACACGTTTCGCCTTTAAGATTTTGTCGCGCGTATTTAACTTCGACCAAACCGAGGTGGCAGCCAACCCTGTACACCTGTTCTATGTGATTGAACAACAGGTTGAACGTGAACAGTTCCCTGCTGAAACGGCAGAGAAATATCTCGAGTTCTTGAAAGGCTACCTAGTGCCTCGCTACGTTGAATTTATTGGTAAAGAGATTCAGACCGCTTATCTCGAGTCTTACTCTGAATACGGTCAGAACATCTTCGACCGCTATGTCACCTACGCAGACTTCTGGATTCAAGACCAAGAGTACCGAGATCCAGAAACTGGTCAGCTATTTGATCGATCTTCACTCAACGCTGAGCTAGAGAAGATCGAGAAAACCGCTGGTATTTCTAACCCGAAAGATTTCCGAAACGAAATCGTTAACTTTGTGCTTCGTGCGAAAGCGAATAACAATGGTCAAAACCCGGTTTGGACCAGCTACGAAAAACTGCGCACAGTAATCGAGAAGAAAATGTTCTCCAATACCGAAGAGCTACTTCCGGTTATCTCATTTAATGCGAAAACCTCTTCTGAAGATCAGAAGAAGCATGACGACTTTGTCGCTCGCATGATGGAAAAAGGCTATACCGAGAAACAGGTTCGCCTACTTTCTGAGTGGTACCTACGAGTACGTAAGTCATCCTAACCCAGTATTGAGTTAGGTCGCTTGTGAAACATGAAGAGGGCTATTTCATGGCGCAATTTATAGACCGAAGGCTCAATGGCAAGAACAAGAGCGCTGTTAATCGACAGCGCTTCTTGAAGCGCCACAAAGAGCAAATAAAAGAGTCGGTAGCAGACGCAGTGAATCGACGCTCGATTACGAATACGGAAACGGGCGAAGACGTCTCTATCCCTCACAAAGACATCAATGAGCCGCTCTTTCATCAAGGCAAAGGTGGTGTTCGCGAACGAGTTCATCCCGGCAATGACCAGTTCATTACTGGTGATAAAATTGAGCGTCCTAAAGGTGGCGGTCAAGGTAGTGGCTCGGGAGAAGGCAATGCCAGTCCAGATGGAGAAGGCCAAGACGAATTTGTATTCCAAATATCAAAAGATGAGTACCTCGATATTTTGTTCGAAGATCTCGAGCTGCCTAATCTAGAAAAAAACCAAATTGCCAAAATTACTGAATGGAAAACGCACCGCGCAGGCTTTCAAACTGCTGGTATCCCTTCAAACATTGCGGTAGTACGTTCGCTGCAACAATCTCTTGCACGACGTACGGCAATGACCGCGGGTAAGAAACGTCTTCTCAAAGAGCTAGAAGATGAACTTGCTCGCATCAAAAACATTGAACCCGCTCAGCAGTTTGAAGAGAACCGCTTGAAGGCTGAAATTGAAGAGCTGCGTAAGAAAATTGAGGGGGTTCCATTTATTGACACCTTCGACTTACGCTTTAAAAACTATGAAAAACGCCCTGTACCTTCTAGTCAAGCTGTGATGTTTTGTTTGATGGACGTATCGGGCTCGATGGATCAAGCAACAAAAGACATCGCAAAACGTTTTTACGTTCTGTTATACCTGTTCTTAACTCGTACTTACGAGAATGTAGACGTTGTCTTCATTCGCCACCACACCCAAGCGAAAGAAGTGGACGAACACGAGTTCTTCTACTCGCAAGAGACCGGGGGCACTATTGTATCCAGCGCATTGAAACTGATGGACGAAATCGTAAAAGAGCGCTATCCAATTGGACAATGGAACATTTATGCTGCGCAAGCATCCGATGGCGATAACTGGGCAGATGACTCGCCAAGATGCCGCGATCTATTAGTGAACAAACTACTGCCAAACTGTCAGTACTACTCCTACATAGAAATTACGCGACGCTCGCACCAAACTCTATGGCATGAGTACGAAAAGCTTACCGATGAATTTCCGAACTTCGCAATGAAAAACATTCGCTCTGTGGAGGATATTTTCCCAGTCTTCCGTGAACTATTCCAAAAAGAAACGGCGTAAGGAGGCTAGCGATGAGTACCGCAACGAAAAACCTCTCAGGAGAGGCGCCTAAGAAGCGTAATAGTAAAATGCTGCCAGATGGACCGGATTGGACATTTGAGCTGTTGGAACGCTACCACAAAGAGATTAAGCGTGTCGCACAACACTATCGCCTAGAGACTTACCCTAACCAGATAGAAGTGATTACTTCCGAGCAAATGATGGATGCCTACTCAAGTATTGGTATGCCCATCAATTACAACCACTGGTCGTTTGGTAAGAAGTTCATCCAAACGGAGCAGAACTATAAGCATGGTCAAATGGGGTTAGCCTACGAGATTGTCATTAACTCCAATCCGTGTATCGCTTATTTGATGGAAGAAAATACCGTGACAATGCAAGCGCTGGTGATTGCTCACGCTTGTTACGGACACAACTCTTTCTTCAAAGGTAATTATCTGTTCCAAACCTGGACGGACGCTAGCTCCATCATCGATTATTTACTGTTTGCCAAAAAGTATTTGGCTGAATGTGAGGAGCGATATGGAGTACAGGAAGTGGAAAAACTGCTCGACTCCTGCCACGCCTTAATGAACTTTGGTGTAGACCGCTACAAGCGTCCAGAGAAAATCTCAATTACAGAGGAAAAAGCAAGACAAGAAGAACGCGAGGCATACTTACAGTCTCAAGTGAATGAATTGTGGCGCACAGTACCAAGAGCCAAAACCAAAGAGGAAGATCTTAAAGAACGGTTCCCAAGCGAGCCTCAGGAAAACTTGCTCTACTTTTTCGAAAAGCATGCCCCGCTACTAGAGCCGTGGCAACGTGAAGTCGTGCGGATTGTACGCAAAATCAGTCAGTATTTTTATCCGCAAAAACAAACGCAGGTAATGAACGAAGGCTGGGCAACATTCTGGCATTACACCATTCTCAACCATCTTTACGATGAGGGTTTGGTATCCGAAAAGTTCATACTAGAGTTCTTACATAGCCATACCAGTGTGGTAGCTCAACCGCCTTATAATAGCCCTTACTTTAATGGTATTAATCCATACGCCTTGGGCTTTGCAATGTTCCGAGATATTAAACGTATCTGTGAAGAACCAACTGATGAGGACAAGGAGTGGTTTCCGGATTTGGCAGGAACCGATTGGTTAGATGCGGTACATTTCGCGATGCATAATTTCAAAGATGAAAGCTTCATTAGCCAATACCTTTCTCCGAAATTAATGCGTGATTTCAAGCTGTTTGCGATCAACGATGATGACCACAAAAACTTTATTGAAGTCGCCGCGATACACGATGAGATGGGTTATAAACGCATTAGAGAAACCTTAGCCGCTCAGTACAACTTATCTAATCTTGAGCCAAACATTCAGGTATTTAATGTCGATGTTCGTGGGGACCGCTCACTCACGTTGCAATACGTACCTCATAACCGAATCCCGCTTGATGACAGTTACGAAGAAGTTCTGAAACACGTATACCGATTGTGGGGATTTGATGTCATTCTGCAAGAAGTAAAAGACACAGGTCACCGAGAAGTCTTAGCGACCTGCCCTAAACGGAACCAATATGACACAAACATCTAATTAATACTTGGATATAAGCAACAAAAAGGCTCCTAATTCAGGAGCCTTTCTCGTTCTTAATTCAATGTGACCTTTAGTTATGCTTGCTTCGCCACAATAGCGCGCACCGCCTCTAGATCTTTTGGCGTATCAACGCCGGCTGCTGGCGCTTCTTTCGCTACCGCTACATGAATTTTTTCACCGTACCAAAGCACTCGTAGTTGCTCAAGGCACTCGATCTGCTCCAATGCGCTCGGAGCCCAGTTTACATACGTATTAATGAAACCAGCTCGATAAGCATAAATACCAATATGACGCATTAATGGGTTGGCAATGATTTTGTCTTGTTTAGCAAAGTTATCGCGATCCCAAGGGATAGTTGCTCGGCTAAAGTACATCGCATAGCCTTGCTCATTAGCCACAACTTTAACTGCATTCGGATTGAACACTTCTTCTTCCGAGTCTATTTCTACGGCTAATGTCGCCATCGGAGCATCACATCCCGATAAGTTATCAGCAACCTGACGAATGATAGACGGTGGAATCAAAGGCTCGTCCCCTTGCACATTAACAATAATGTGGTCTGCAGGAATAGCCATCTTTTCAACAACTTCAGCAAGGCGTTCAGTACCTGACTCGTGATTGGGAGAGGTCATACAGACTTTACCACCAAACGACGAGACAGCATCAGCAACACGCTCGTCATCAGTTGCCACGATAACATCTTCCGCACCCGCTTGTAGCGCTTGCTCGTAAACCCACTGAACCATAGGCTTACCGCCAATATTCGCTAACGGTTTACCAGGCAAGCGGCTCGATGCGTAACGCGAAGGAATGACAACCGTAAAAGACATTAGCGTCCCTCATCCATACTCATAGTACGAGCCTCAGGCTCCAGCAGAACGGGAATACCCTCTTTGATCGGGTAAGCGAGGCGATCCAATTTGCAGATCAACTCTTGATTCTCTTTATCGTACGTCAGCTTACCTTTGCAAACAGGGCAAGCTACAATCTCAAGCAGACGGTGATCCATAAGCCGCTTTAACCTCTTTTATTCTCTTTAAAATTTGCTCTGCATCGTTTGGTTCAAACTGGGCAGATACAGGCAGATACCACCAATTATCTTGCGCATAATGGCTGCACTTGACGGCATCTTTCTCGGTCATAATCACATTGGCCCCTTGTTGAGCCAATGCTTCTAATTCTTGTTGGTCAAAGTCTTGATGGTCAGCAAAACCTTTTGTGACTTTAACATCTGCGTTCATCGAGTTTAATGTATGAAAAAATCGTGGTGGATGCCCAATCCCTGCAAATGCCACTAGCTCTTTTAATTCAGAAACTTCCACAAGTTGCTTAGTCTTGAGGTTAATGGCTTTAGATGGCGCTAAAGTCATTGCGATTTCGCCCGTATGTGCTTGACCGCCATTGGTGATGATAAAGTCGACTTCAGCAAGACGCTCGACCCCTTCACGAAGTGGGCCAAGCGGAATGAGGCTTTCATTCCCAAATCGGCGATTCCCATCCACAATCACTAACTCAATATCACGGCCTAACGCATAATGCTGTAACCCATCGTCCGTAATAATGATATCTACACCTGACTCTAACAGTGCTTTCACAGCATTTGAACGCACCGGGTCTACCGCAACAGGCGCTCCTGTACGGCGATGAATCAACTTAGGCTCATCACCACAATGTTTCGCAGGCGTATCTTCTTTTAGAACTAACGGATAGGCAGGCGCTTTTGCTCCATAGCCACGAGAAACAACCCCTGGCTTAAGCCCAAGCTGTTGCAGTTGCTCAACAAGCCAAACCACAACTGGTGTTTTGCCATTACCACCAGCCGTGATATTGCCGACAACAATAACAGGGATAGGCGCGTTGTAGACTTGCTTACGGCCTGCTTGATATTGCTTTCGCTTAGACTTACTTATTGCTCCAAATAATACACTCAGTGGCCACAAAAACGGCCACAAGAGGTATTTTATTGGATGGTTTTCAAACCAGATTTTTTCAACCACCGCGTCTATTCACCAAACTGAATACGGTGCAGTTGTGCATACGCACCATTTTTTGCAATAAGATCGGCATGGTTGCCACGCTCAATGATGGCGCCATCATCAACCACAAGAATCTCATCGGCTTTCTCGATAGTTGACAAGCGGTGCGCAATCACGAGTACCGTTTTGTCTTTCTGCAGCTCATCTAATGCAGCTTGGATAGCGCGTTCTGATTCCGTATCCAAAGCAGAGGTCGCCTCATCAAGAATCAATACCGGTGCATCACGCAATAGAGCACGTGCAATAGCGACACGTTGACGTTGACCGCCAGATAGACTCGCGCCATTTTCACCAATCATGGTATCAAGCCCATCATCCATTTTGCTGATGAATTCCATAGCATGCGCGAGTTTTGCCGCTTTCTCGATATCACTGCGCTCGTATTTTCCATCCGTTGCGTAAGCAATATTGTTTGCAATCGTGTCATTAAATAAATGAACATTTTGTGATACTAGCGCAAACTGCTGACGCAAGTTCTTTAACTCGTATTCACGAATATCATGTCCGTCTAATGTGATGGAGCCACTATCAACATCATAGAAACGATTGAACAAGTTCGCGATGGTACTTTTACCGGAACCGGAACGACCAACCAGCGCAACGGTCTTCCCTCTTGGAATATCGAAGCTGACATTTTCCAATGCTGGCTTTTCTGCGCCAGTATAAGTAAAGCTTACGTTTTTAACTGAAACATCGCCATTTGCGCGTTCAACTGTCAACTTACCTTCGTTTTTCTCAGGCTCAAGGTCAATCAACGCAAAGAGCGTTTGGCTCGCGGCCATACCACGTTGGAACTGAGAGGTAACGTTAGTAAGCGCTTTAAGCGGACGCATCAAACCAAACATCGCAGAGAATACAACGGTAAATGTACCTGGAGTCAGTTGCTCTTTAATCGAGTCAATACTTGCTAAGTAAAGAACGGCAACAATAGCAAGTGACGCAATCATTTGGATGATAGGGTTAGCCGCTGCTTGAGCTGTCACCAACTTCATGCTTTGTTGACGCATTTGGTTGCTGACCTTCTCAAATCGTTTACGTTCGATATCCTGGCCGCCGTAGCTCAACACGACTTTATGGCCTTTCAGCATCTGCTCTGCTGACGCAGTCACGTTGCCCATCATTGTCTGCATATTTTTGGATATTTTTCTAAAACGTTTAGAAACGACACCAATACCCCACGCGACAACAGGAGCAACAGCAAACAGCACTAACGACAACTGCCAGCTGTTGTAAAACATCAGGACTAACAGGCCAATGATACTTGCACCTTCGCGAACGATGCTCACTAACGCTTGGCTAGTTGCCGCAGATACTTGCTCTGAATCGTAGGTAATACGTGACAATAAATTGCCCGTCTTTTCCTTATCGAAGTACGACACAGGCATATGCATAAAGTGATTGAATACCATACGGCGGACTTGCATAACCACATTGCCGGATACCCAGCTCAAACAGTATGTGGAGACAAATCCACTTATGCCACGGACAAACATCATGGCAAAAATAATCAATGGAAGCGTGCGTAGAAAATCAGATTCAGCGTTCCCAAAACCTTCATCTAGTAATGGTTTTAATAGGGAAATCATATAGGTATCTGATATAGCATTAATAACTAATGCAATGACTGCAACGACAAGACCTGACTTGTAAAGGCGAATAAATTGCCATAGACGCTTAAACGTCTGCCAAGTCGTTTCATCAGTATTTATCGACATAGAAGTGCTTTATTTTCTTACATTAAGACTCTCATTCTACTCCCTTACGCAGCATCTGCCTATACCAAGGCTCAAATGTATCGCTACGTTTGGTTTCTGAGCGCCAATTATCACGGTGAATAGAGAAGCTTACCTGACCATATTCCCCAGTATCAAGCCAAGTAATGTCAAGCTTGCGATATGCTGCAACAACATGTTCTGCCGGCATTCCCCATTGATTATTTTTTGCCAAAGAAGCAACGGCCACACTCGGGTTTACCGCTTCAATAAAGCGAGGATTCGATGAACTTTTACTACCATGATGAGGGACCAACATCACATCACTTTTTAACTTTTCAGGCTCCCTGAGCAAGATCCACTCGCTAATGGTCTCAATATCACCAGTAAAAAGCATACTGAACGTAGAAATAGGGTCGGTAAGACGTAGTACACAGGAGTGCGGATTATATGCACGTTGAACAAGAGCAGGAGGCCAAAGTACTTCTATATTTAACCCTTGCCATTTCCAATGATCGCCGCGAGTACAAGACTCATATCCGATAAAGTTTTGGCTACTGAGTTTGCGCTGTGGCGAAAAGGCATCTTCAATGAACAAGCGCCCTCCTGCATGGTCATTGTCGGAATGGCTGATGATCATCGTATCGATGCTTTCATAACCTCGTTGATGCAAGACCGGAGTGACGACCTGCTCCGCAATACTGCCATTTTGCCATGCTTTACCTGTATCATAGAGCAACACTTTATCGTCTTTTTCTACAATCACCGCAAGGCCATGGCCCACATCTAGTACATCAATGCGCCAATGTTGCTGATCATATTCCGATGTAAGCTTAATACTAATTACAATGCCAAGTAACAAACACCACGCGTACTGAAACATGAATCGTTGAAACACCAAGCAAACAATTCCCGCCAGAATCAACCCTGTCATTTCTATACTAATGGGTTGCCAGGAGCCTATCGCGTACTGAATTGACGTGCTCAATGGCTGCAATGACCAGTCCACCAACTGCCACAGATACTTTGCTATCATTTCAAGAAATAAAGATGAAAACAGGGCCAGAAACATCAAAGGCACAACGATAAATCCGAACCAAGGAATAAACGCCAAGTTGTATGCAATTGATGACAAACTGAAACCAGAAAAGTAATAGCCACTAATAGGCACGATTAACACACTCAACATCAATTGAGTAAGCAATAGCACTTTTAACTTCGCTTTCCAGCCCCCGTTTTGATGCCGAATCAAATTGATTGCGAACAACACTGCGCAAACTGACAAATACGATAACCAAAAACTCATGCTATACGATGCAAAAGGTTGAACAAGCAGTTGTAGCGCTACCGCGAGCAAAAGTACCCGCCAGGAAGCCCAGTGCACTAAGGTATATTTGAGAACGACGTAAATAACACATACCGACACCGCGCGGGTAGTAGGTAATGAGAAGTCCGCTAACCAAGCATAGGCAACGGCAAACATCAGCCCACATAAGCTAGGCAATAGCTGGTATTGAGGTAACGCATAACGAATGGCACCGCCCACCACTAGCCCAAAAGTAAACGCCATACCAATATGTAAGCCCGAAATCGAGACCAAGTGCAGTAAACCACTGTCTCTGAGTGCTTGCCAATCCTCCTTAGATAACCAAGAGCGATCGGCAAAAACTAACGCATTTATTAACGAGAAATGATGAAGGGAGGACACATCCTCCGAAACATCAGCGATAATGGCTTGGCGCAAAGATGTAGTAGAACGAATAATCCAGGTAACATCCTTGTTAACAACACCGCGTGCGATAATACTTTTACCCATTGCGTGCTTTTCAGCGTCAAAACCAGCTTCGTTGCGTAGGCCTGTAATCGGCTTTAACGAGACGGATGTCGTAAACTCACTGTTAACATCGAGTGGAAAAGGCGTAATAAGACGGATTTTAGGTTTAAGAAAAGGTAACAGAGTTTGAGAATTTACCTTTTTTAGAGCCACAATGCCTTCATATCCGTGACTTATTTGCGTAAAAGGGCTGTCAACTTTACCAATTATGGTAATATTCTCCCCTGCTTGAAAAAGGGCTTGTCTCTGAGACTCCAATACATTGCCGTGGACGATGACAACCATAAAGCCCGCAATTGCGCCTATGCTAATTAAGCCACGACGTAATTTGATTATTGAGCCAGTGGTTATTATTCCCAGCAGCAGCCAACGCCAATCTGGTATTGTCGGCCACCAAGCTGACGAAATTACGCTCGCTACAAATAACGCCAAGGTCCAACTTTTTTCTGAGAGAGTCATGCTGTCCTATGCCTAGAAAGCTGATAAAACGCTTCATGCCAGATCATGAATTGATCAAACGCCAAAAAGCATTGAAGGTCTTCGGCAATGTGTTGTACAACCCGAACTTGTGGTGTTTAAATCGTCGCTCGGCGTCTGGGGCTTTTGCTGTCGGGTTATTTATGGCATTTGTTCCGCTACCAAGCCAAATGATCATGGCTGCAGGTTTGGCAATCATGCTTGGCGTCAATTTACCTCTCTCCGTCGCTTTGGTATGGATAAGCAACCCCATCACCATGCCTGTGTTATTTTATTTTGCGTATAAGCTTGGCGCTTTAGTGATGCATGTTCCTCCGCAACCTTTCCACTTTGAACTTTCGTGGGAATTCATCATGCAACAGATGAGCACTATTGGCCCTCCATTCTTATTAGGCTGTGCTATCTGTGGTGTCATATCCGCGATTATTGGCTACTTCGGCATTAGAGGACTTTGGCGCTACTCAGTGGTTCGGAGCTGGCAAAAACGCAAAATAAGATAAGACGTTACTGCATAAAAATCAGCATTTGCGCTATCAGTTGAGGGGCACCTAACAGTTAGAATGAAACACGATGTCGCTCAAGTTGGATAAATACAAAAAAGGACCGAATTCGGTCCTTTTTGCTTTTCTCGTATTGTAAAACGGTTGGTTATTTAGAACTCAGCACCGCTGCCGGATTTAACTTCGCGGCGCGAGAAGCGGGATACCACGTTGCAAGCAAACTCAAAACGATCGCCGTCACCGACACCAATGCTACGTCTGGCCAGTGTAACTGTGATGGTAAGAAGTCGACGAAGTAAATATCACCCGATAAAAACTGATGACCGATTAAGCTCTCTAACCCTTTAATTAACGGAGTCAGGTTTAACGCCACTAAGACACCAATAACACTGCCGACCAGACTGCCGAATACACCAGAGAACACACCTTGCCAAACAAAGATACGTTTGATTAGGCTATCTTTTGCTCCCATAGTTCGCAAAATTGCAATTTCTGCGGCTCGATCTTTCACTGCCATCATCAGCGTAGACACAATGTTAAAACATGCCACACCAATCACCAGTACCATCACCAAGTACATAATGGTGCGTACGAGCTGAATATCGCGATACAAAAAACCAAACTTTTGCTGCCAGCTTTTCAAATACACGTAAACATCCACCATGCTACCTACCTCACGAACAATAGAAGGCGCATTGAGAACATCATCCGTTTTTAGTGAAATGCCAGTGACCCCTTCCCCTAACCTCGCGTATTGCTGAGCATCCGCTAATGGCACTAACGCTAAAGAATGGTCTATTTGGCCATTCAACGTTAAGAACCCAGACACCTTCACGCGCACACGCTTGGGAGCCTGCACTTTGTTTGCGCCGCCTGTTTGCGGAATCATCAACGTAATGTAATCCCCCACTGCGACATTTAGCTCGTTTGCAACACCTCGGCCTAAGATCACTTGCTTCTGACCGGCATAAAAGTTTTGCCAAGCTTCTTGGTCAATAAAATTCGATAAGCTCGACACCGCTTGCTCGAAAGTAGGCTCTACGCCACGAACTTCTATCGCTTTTAGCTTACTGCCTTTTTCTGCTAACCCCGTAAAACGAACGTACGGCGCTGCCGCAACAACATCTTCATGGTTTAGGGCTTGATTCATCGTTTTGGTGTAGTTATGAAGCGGACCATTAACGCCTTCCAACTCACCGTGTGGAATAACTGACAACACACGCGATTGCAGCTCGCGCTCAAAGCCATTCATTGCAGAAAGACCGATAATGATCACGGCTACACCAACCGCAATACCAATCGTTGAAGAAAGCGAAATGAAAGACACCATCTTGTTGCGCTTTTTCGCTCGACTGAAGCGACCACCAATCATCAATGCTAAAGATGAAAACAAAATTAGCCCTCCGCAGACGCAGTATCAGTCACAAAACGATCCACGAGCAAACCATCTTGCATGTGCATTTGACGATCCATTTTCGCTGCCAGCTCTTTGTCATGCGTGACAACCAAAAATGCAATGTTTGACTCTTTATTGAGCTCGCGCATCAAATCATAGATAGACAGTGCCGTATTGTGATCTAAGTTCCCCGTAGGTTCATCGGCCAAAACCAGATCAGGCTTATTCACCAATGCACGCGCAATCGCAACACGTTGACGCTCACCGCCCGATAACTCAGAAGGCCTGTGTTGCATCCGATGACTCAAACCAACTTTATCTAACAACGCTTTAGCCGCCTGTTTTGCATCCGCTACTTTAGCGCCGCCAATCATCAGTGGCATCGCCACGTTTTCAAGCGCAGTAAAATCAGCTAACAAGTGATGGAACTGGTATACAAAACCAAGGTGCTTGTTGCGTAAAGCCGCCTGTTTATTCGAACTTAAAGCCGATAGGTTTTGCCCTAGAAAATCAACTTCACCATGAGTTGCGTCATCTAACGCCCCTAAAATATGCAATAAGGTACTTTTTCCCGAACCAGAAGAGCCAACAATAGAAACCAACTCCCCTTTGTCGATATCGAAACTTACGCCTTTCAACACTTCCGTATCTAACGAACCCTCTCGGTAGACTTTACGAATATCACGACATTCTAATAGCTTATTCATAGCGAAGTGCCTCAGCAGGTTTAACAGAAGATGCTCGATAAGAAGGATAAAGCGTAGCAGCGAGGCTAAGAGCAATCGCCAACACCACCACTAAAAGAATTTGCAGTGAATCAATCAAGATGGGTAGATGACCACCAAAACTGAATAGCGCCACACCAGCAGATTCAAGAATCGCATTTAGATTAAGTGACAAGATCACGCCCGCAGCGCCACCGACAATCGCGCCAATTACACCGCTGCTCGCCCCTTGTACCATGAAAATGGTCATCACTTGAGATTGAGTCATGCCTTGAGTTTTCAATATTGCGACTTCTGATTGTTTCTCCATCACCACCATGATTAAGGCGGAGATAATATTAAATGCAGCAACGCCCACGATCAGACCTAGCATGAGTCCCATCATGTTCTTTTCCATTTTCACCGCTTGGAAAAGCTCACCACGCTGTTCGCGCCAATCACTCCATTGCCACCCGTCAGGCATGGGTTGATCAGCAAAATCCGTCACCATAAATGGATCAGAGAAAAAGACACGCCAACCAGAAACCGTGTCTTTCGGAAAACGCATCAGCTTAGATGCATCCGTCATGTTAACAATCATTAATTGACCATCAACGTCCGATCCCGTATTGAAAATACCAGCGACAGTAAAGTTTCGCTGGCTAGGAATACGGCCAAGTGGGGTAAACTGCGTCGCGTTGGTCACCATCAAGCGCACTTTATCCCCGATTGAGACCTTTAGCGAGCGCGCCAAGCTATGACCTAAAAAGACGTTGTAACCGCCCGCTTGAAGTGACGATAATCGCCCAGCAATCAAATGGTTGCTGATCGGATCGCCTTTCTTTGGTTCAATGCCAATGAGGTAACCTGCCGTCAGTTGCGCAGAACTCTGAATTACAGCCTCTCCACGAACGATAGGCTCCGGTTCAGATTCACGCGACATCGCTTGAACAAATGAAGGGGCAGACTCGGTCAACGGCGTTTTTCCATCGTGTTGCGAAACAACGGCATGAGGTAGCACACCTAAAATGCGCTCTTTTAACTGCGATTCGAACCCATTCATCACAGAAAGAACCGTCACCAATGCCATTACACCGATCGTAATACCCGCCGTCGACATATAAGAAACAAATCGGCTGAACCTATCTCCAGAGCGTCCCCGAAGATATCTCAAACCAATAAATAATGAGATAGGATGATACATATAAGACAAACCAACTGGTTGTTTTGATATAAAGCTTTAGCAGATTATCTTACCTTACTCTTCTCATTAAGAAGACAAGAGAATCGCTAAATTTGTCAACGACATGCAATAAGTCTGTATTTAGGGCAAAAAGTTCAAGGACAAATCAGGTAAACTTGATAACTTCATTCAGTTAGCGATAATCAGTGCCCTACTTCTCTTTGTTTGTTGAGTGAACAGGGAGCGCTCGCTGGCAAAAGGACCGACTATATGACAGAGCAAGAATACTTTACCGTCCATCATAATCTCACTATCAACGTCGAAACGTTGAGTGCGGATTTTGCTTTGCCAGATGAAGAAACCTTTGTTTCCGAAATTCCAGCACCGTTTATTGTTGCCAGCGAATTTAGCCATCTAGATATGTTGGCAGACAATGCACGTCTAGAGCTAAAAAACAAAGATTTAAAGCATGTGATTAACTTGCTTGATACGCAAAACGCGAAACTTAACCTCTTGTTGAGCTTTATGCTTTCACAACAAGATGACGCCTCCATTCGATACCAAACCACGAAGTTTGGCGCCAGCCAACTCAGTTACCGTTCAGATACAGCGCTATCTGCCCAACAACTCGTTCGTGTTAAACTGTTTCTCGATCATCCTGCTGCAGCGATTTACGGTTACGCTCAAGTAGAAGAATGTGATGCTTCAGAGCAAGATTTCATTATCACTCTTAGATATAAGATGCTACGTGAATCTGACCAAGATTTGCTGATAAAGGCGGCACTATATCAACAACAAAAACTTTTACGTCAGCGCTCGATGGAGCGAGATAAAAAATAACTCCTATGACAAAAGCAACGATTCTTTCCGTCACCAACCCTTCTGAGCGTGGCGACAAAAAACAGCTAGGTAATTTACCGGGCGCGGCTCTACCTCTAGCCATTGCAGAGCTAGCCAAGCAGCATTCGAGTCACTCGCTACTCGTTGTGCCTGACCCGCAAATTGCTTTAAAGCTTCAGGCAGAGATTGAGCAATTCACCGACCAAACGGTAAGCCTGTTCCCCGACTGGGAAACGCTGCCTTACGATAACTTTTCTCCGCATCAAGAAATTATCTCTGAGCGTATCGCGCGCCTATACCAACTGCCAAGCCAACGCAATGGCATTACCATCGTCCCGGTCAGTACGGTGCTGCAGCGACAGTCGCCACGTGATTTTCTATTGCAACATACCTTAATGGTGAAAACCGGCGATCAACTCTCACTTGAGAAACTACGTGTACAACTTGAAAATTCGGGCTACCGCCACGTTGACCAAGTATTTGGGCCAGGTGAATACGCGAGCCGTGGGTCGATTCTGGATCTCTTTCCTATGGGCAGCGATGACCCGTATCGCATCGACTTCTTTGATGATGAGATAGATACCATTCGCACGTTTGATCCAGAGAACCAACGCTCTATCGACGATATTCAGCAAATCCAATTGCTGCCTGCACATGAATTCCCAACCACTAAAGAAGCGATTGAGGATTTTCGTACACGTTGGCGCACCCAATTTGAAGCACGCCGAGAGCCAGAATCGATCTACATGCAAGTGACCAAAGGCACTTGGCCCGCTGGTATTGAGTATTGGCAACCGCTGTTTTTTGACCATACCGAGACTTTATTTGAATATTTGCCAGAAGACTCTCAAGTCATCACATATGGTGATATTGAATCTGCGGTCGATACTTTCTTAACCGATGTCGAATATCGGTACGACCAGAAAAAAGTTGATCCACTACGTCCTCTTTTGACTCCTGAACAACTTTGGCTGAAAAAAGACGAACTCTTCAGCCAACTAAAACAGCTCCCTATGGCTCAATTGAGCCTAGAGAAAGTGGTTAAGCGTGCTGGTCGTCAAAACCTACCAGTACAATCGTTAGCCGAGCTTGGTGTTCAACAACAAAATAAAGAACCGCTTTCGCGTCTTCGTCAATTCAGTGAGCAATTCAGCGGAAAAATTGTTTTCTCGGTAGAGTCAGAGGGTCGTCGTGAAGCACTAACGGAACTGTTGCAAGGCATCAAAGTTCGCCCAGTCGTACATGGCTCACTTTACCAAGCCCTAGATTCGGGTGATCGCTTCAGTTTGATCTTAGGCGCTGCAGAGCATGGTTTCATTCACGAAGAGCTGAACTTCGCTCTGATCTGTGAAAGTGATCTACTTGGTGACCGCGTTATCCAGCGACGCCGCAAAGATAAAAAAGCAGTCAACAGTGACACCGTTATTCGCCACCTTGCGGAATTGAAACCCGGTCAACCCGTGGTTCATATTGATCACGGTATTGGCCGCTACATCGGTTTACAAACACTTGAAGCCGGTGGCATGAAAACGGAATACGTCACCCTTGAGTATCAAAACGATGCCAAGCTCTACGTACCAGTTTCATCACTAAACCTTATTAGCCGTTATTCAGGCGGTGCTGAAGAAAGTGCACCACTGCATAAATTGGGTGGCGAGGCTTGGGCAAAAGCACGTCGTAAAGCGGCAGAAAAAGTGCGTGATGTCGCGGCTGAGTTGCTGGATGTTTACGCTAAACGAGAATTAAAACCGGGCTTCAAATTTGAGCTAGATCGTGGGCAATACGCAACGTTTAAAGCAACGTTCCCATTTGAAGAGACGGATGACCAAGCGATGGCCATCAATGCCGTCTTGTCTGACATGTGCCAAGCAAAAGCGATGGATCGTCTAGTGTGTGGTGACGTGGGCTTTGGTAAAACGGAAGTCGCTATGCGCGCAGCATTTGTCGCAACGGATAACAGTAAACAGGTCGCCGTACTCGTACCGACAACCCTGCTTGCTCAGCAGCATTTCGAAAACTTCCGTGACCGTTTTGCCAACTTACCAATCCGAGTTGAAGTACTGTCTCGTTTTAAATCGGCCAAAGAACAAAAAGTCATTTTGCAAGACGTTGCAGATGGTAAAGTCGATATTGTCGTTGGTACGCATAAGCTGCTTTCGAGCGACATTAAATTCAAAGATTTAGGTTTGTTGATCGTTGATGAGGAACACCGCTTCGGAGTTCGTCAAAAAGAAAAAGTCAAAGCAATGCGTGCGGATGTGGATATTCTTACCCTCACCGCAACACCAATTCCACGTACACTGAATATGGCAATGAGTGGCATGCGCGATCTGTCTATCATCGCGACACCTCCAGCGCGTCGTTTAGCGATCAAAACCTTTGTTCGTCAAAGAGAAGAATCTGTGGTCCGTGAGGCGGTACTGCGTGAAATCATGCGTGGTGGTCAGGTTTACTTCCTGCACAATCAGGTAGAGACTATCGAGAAAACCGCGGAAGACTTGCAAAAGCTTATTCCTGAAGCACGAATTACCGTGGCACATGGTCAAATGCGTGAGCGCGAACTGGAGCGCATCATGAATGATTTCTACCACCAGCGCTTTAATGTGTTGGTGTGTACAACGATCATCGAGACCGGTATCGACGTACCAACGGCGAATACCATTATTATGGATCGTGCAGACAACCTTGGTTTAGCGCAACTGCACCAATTGCGTGGCCGTGTTGGACGCTCTCATCATCAAGCCTATGCTTACTTATTAACGCCACATCCAAAAGCCATGACCAAAGATGCTATCAAGCGTCTTGATGCGATTGCTTCACTGGAAGACTTAGGCGCAGGCTTTACTCTAGCAACTCACGACTTGGAAATCCGTGGGGCTGGTGAACTGCTTGGTGACGAGCAAAGTGGGCAAATTCAATCGGTTGGTTTTACACTGTACATGGAAATGCTGGAACAAGCAGTCCAAGCATTGAAAGAAGGTAAAGAACCTTCTTTGGACGAGCTGCTTCGTGAACAAACTGAAGTTGAAATGCGAATCCCAGCGCTCTTGCCAGACGATTACATCCCGGATGTGAATACACGACTGTCGATGTACAAACGTATTGCGAGCGTTACGAGTGGTGAAGAACTCTCAGAGCTCAAAGTGGAACTTATCGATCGATTTGGACTGCTTCCAGACGCGACGAAGAACTTACTTGCTGTCTCAGAATTGAAAATTTCGGCTGGTAGCCTAAAAGCGAAAAAGATAGAAGCCCATGATAAAGGTGGATTTATCGAGTTTTACCCTGATGCTGACATAAATCCAGCGTATTTGGTTAAACTGCTGCAATCACAGCCGCAAAAATTTGCAATGGAAGGTCCAACTAAGTTCAAGTTTAGCGTACCATTGGCGGACCGACGTAAACGCATTCAGTTTGTTCAAGACTTACTGAATGATTTTAAACAGAATTTATTACCAACGAGCTAATAGTCGAATGAGAATACTGATCCCGTTATTGCTTCTATGTGTCTCAATGCCTTCTTGGGCACAGCGTCAATTTGATATTGAAGTGATCATTTTCAAGCGAGCAGTCGACGCTGAAAGCACCACTGAATCTTGGCCGAATCAACTGCCAAAAATCGATATGGAAAATGTCGGCAGCTTAGAGAGTGAATCATACCGTCGCTCTAAAGGCGTAACACTACTGCCACGCTCATCTTTCCGCCTGAATGCGCAAGAAGCAGCATTAAACAACCACGCTGGGTTTAAAGTGCTTAAACACGTAGCATGGCGTCAAGGTGACCGAGGCAAATCTAGCGCCCCAATTTTCCGTATTGTTGGTGGACGAGATTTCTCTGATTCTTATCACGCAGATGGTAGTCCAATCAATGGCAGTACTCAGACATTTTCCACTGACGGTTACAGTGAAGAGACAGTCAACGGTCCTTTGTATGAACTAGACGGTCGATTCCAAATTTACGTGCAGCATTATCTATTCGCTGAAACGACACTAGACCTGCGCGAGCCAAGTGTTAGAGAAGTGCGTTTTGAACCAACTTCAACCGAGCAATTGGCGGATGATTTAGGTGAGGTCGATGGTAATGTTCAAGTGGGTAACTTGGCGGAAATCTCCCCTACAATAACAGAAGAAAAGTTCCTCAAGAGCTACCGAATGGATCAAAAACGCCGTATGCGTAGTAGTGAGACTCATTACCTAGACAACCCATTGATGGGCATGATCATTCAAGTTCGTCGCGTTCGATAAGCACGAGTGATTCAACAAAGCGCAGCATTTGCTGCGCTTTGTTTTTATCTGTTATGTCCTCAGTTATTCCTAACCAACGCAGAGCAAGGAAAATAACTGCGTTACAGTATGAAATAGACAGTTTTCAAATTACTTACACTCAACATGGAAGTCGTATCAGTTCATGAGTCCAGATTTTGAAATCATTGCGCCCCGCTTAGCGCTCAAGCTCATCCCTTCTGAAGAAGCTCACTTACTACAACGTTTGCTTGCAGAGTCCCCTTCCCTACACCAGTGGCTAGATTGGTGTAATCAAAACGTTACGTTGAAAGATGCACAGGACTTCCTGTTGGCAACCCGACTTAACTGGGTAAAAACAGAAGCTTTCGGTTTCGGTATCTATGAGCGACAAAGTAACACTCTAGTAGGAATGGCCGCCGTAAACGAGTTATATCACACGTTTAATATGGCAAGTATTGGCTACTGGGTTGCTGACCGCTATCAACGACAGGGCTATGCTCAAGAAGCCGTTAGAGCCTTGGCTGAATTCTGCTTTGCAAAGCTGAGTTTAACTCGACTGGAAATTGTCTGTGACCCCGACAACGAAGCAAGCCAAACCTTAATTGAGTCAGTCGGTGCACAAAAAGAAACCATCGCCAGAAACCGGTTTATTTTTCATGGTAAGCCTAAGGATGGCGTTGTGTACTCACTTTTACCGGCAGATCTAACATAAATAAAAAGCCACCGACTTGCGGTGGCTTTTTATATTTCGAAGATACAGCATCCGCGCAATCCGCGTAGATGTGAATTTGGCGTCTTAGTGAAGCTTAAGGTTTGGACGCAGTACTCGGTTGATACGACCCACGAGCATCATCAGTCCGGTTTTAAATACGCCGTGCAACGCCATCAGGTGCATTCGATATAACGAGATATAAACGACACGTGCAATACGGCCTTCTACCATCATCGACCCTTTGGTTAGGTTGCCCATCAAGCTACCAACGGTAGAGAAACGGCTTAGAGACACCAATGAGCCGTGATCTTTATACACATAGTCTTTCAGCTCGCGTCCGTTGATCTTCGCAACGATGTTGCTGAATGCTTGGCTTGCCATTTGGTGCGCAGCTTGCGCACGTGGTGGAACAAACGAACCATCAGCCTGAGTACATTGTGCTAAGTCACCAATAACGAAAATGTCATCATCACGCGTCGTTTGTAGTGTATTTTTCACTACCAGCTGGTTGATACGGTTCGTTTCTAAACCAGCGATATCTTTAATAAAATCTGGTGCTTTAATACCCGCAGCCCAAACCATGATTTGTGCCGGGATCTTCTCACCATCTTTCGTGGTGAGGCCATCTTTTTCAGCTTTAGTCACCATGGTTGCAGTGCGTACATTTACGCCCAACTTCACCAGCTCCTGATGAGCAGCAGCCGAAATACGTGGAGGAAGCGCAGGTAGAATACGCTCACCCGCTTCAATCAGGTTGACGTTCAGCTTGCTAGAGTCAAGATCGCCAAAGCCGTAAGTACGCAGCTCTTTAACGGCATTGTGTAGTTCTGCAGATAGCTCAACGCCAGTTGCACCAGCACCAACAATCGCGATATCCACCGTACCGTTACCGTTTTTCGCGTGCAGTTTTAGGAACTCATTGTTCATTTCTGTGCGGAAACGGTGCGCTTGTTCTGGACTGTCTAGGAAAATACAGTTCTCACGAACGCCAGGAGTGTTGAAGTCGTTTGATGTTGAACCAATCGCCATGACTAGAATGTCGTATTCTAGCTCGCGGCTTGGCATCAGAAGCTCACCATGCTCATCTTTAAGCTCACTTAAGATGATCACTTTACGTTCGCGGTCGATGTCTTGAAGGCTACCCATTTGGAAGTCGAAGCTGTGGTTTTTTGCATGAGCTCGATAACTCAGAGCATCCACCCCTTCGTCCAAAGAGCCAGTTGCAACTTCATGCAATAATGGCTTCCACAAGTGGCTCGCTTTACGATCTACTAGCGTAATTTGCGCACGGTTCTTGCGACCTAGAGTTCGGCCAAGCTTAGTTGCCAACTCAAGACCACCAGCACCGCCGCCTACAACGATAATGCGTGTCACAATGATTTTCCTCTACAAAAATGAATATATGGGGTTCAGCTCGACACATGGTTCACAGACATGCTGTGCCATACATCCAACCGATGAATTCTTGGTTCTTAGAGGTGTCTCAATTTATTTGGATTAAAAACTGCTGCCTAATTTTATTCTTTATCTATCAATAACTTGTTAGGAATCAGCATATTTGTCTGGTACGGATACGACGCCAGAGATTTTTGGGCAAGTTTATTACTCGCTCTCAATTTTTTTTGATATTTATCAAATTATTTTAGTCTGGTTCATTATATAGAGACGTACTTTGAAGGCAACCAAAATCCGTGTGACGAGTACGGATTGACTACTTTTCGACTACTCTACAACAAGGTATTCGTGCCACATAGGATGGAAGTAAGAAAACGGTAAGGAGAACACAATATTCTAAGCGCTAAACCAAGAAAATGAGGCCTTTAAAGAGAAAGTGACTCGGCATACTCACAATAGGGGGCCGCAGCAAAGCAGCCGATAAAAAATGCCGCTTTACTGTTCACACTCAAACACTCTTAAGTATTTTTAAATGCCTTCATCGCTTGTAAATGTTGAGAGATCTTTTTGAACTTGTGGGACTGCGTTTCGTCCCAAATGATTTGATAGTATTTTTCTAACTCAGCTGCAGTTTTCGCATTGTCATGCACTTCATCATCTTTGGATAAAATCACCAAGCAGTGCGCCTGATTTTTCGCTCGAAACTGATCAACACATTTTGTTGCGATATCTTCGTACTCTTCTGGGCGATCGATTCGACCAGCCATCGTTTTTTCTGGGTGCAAGTTCGGGTTAAACATCACTTGTTTGATACCGCATAGAAAACCAATTCGTTCAGACCAATAACCACCTAAACCAACCCCACAGATTAACGGGTTTGGATCATCAGATTGATCGATAACTTTAGACACCTCTTTTAACAAGTGTTGCATGTCGTGCTTTGGGTGAAGGGTGCTGTAATTGATAAAACGAACGTCGTCGTCGATGAATTGCAGTTGAAGAACTTTTTCGTGGTTACCCGGGCTTGTACTGTCAAAGCCGTGTAAGTAAATAATCATGTGTACCTCTCCCTGTGTGTATCTGGTACTTTTATTAAAACTACCACTATTTCCTTACTGTTAAAGGGGAAAATATCACGAGTTCTCAAAACAGTGATCTTCCATACACAATGAGCCTTTCAACTCATACGCACTGTTTAAGTATTGCTCATCTCCCCACAATTTATAGGCCAGTAAATACCAAAGCATCGCCATCACTAGGGTTCTTGGCTGCCACGCCTGTACACCACTTAACCAAAGAGACGCATCTTCGATACCTCGAATTTGGCAATACTGTTTCACCGCCTCTTCCACAGGCGCACCCGCGACTTGAATAGTCAAGGTCAAATCAAGCCTAGGGTCAGCAATACCAGCATATTCCCAATCAATGACTTTCACCCCACTCTCTCCCCGAACGAGGTTGTAACACCCCAGGTCAAAGTGACAAAGAGCGAGTGGAACCGCCGCTACACTCGGTTCCGTGCGCCACTTCATGTATAGAGCCTCAAATTCCGTATCCGCATACTGACCATCAAGCTCAAGCCAATAATGATCGATGCGAGAAATATAAGAAAATGGAACCAAAGGGAGCGCGCTGATCGGGTGCTGATGAATGGTCGCCGCAATGGATAATAAATCTCTTACTGGTAGCCCTACATCCGAAAGTGCTTGCCCTTCGATCCATTCCACCAGTAAACCTTGCTCGTGGATAAACACTGGCTTAGGACCAATTTCTAATGAAGAGATAGCATTCAGAACTTGATATTCATTGTGGCGAGAAATTGAAAAAGCCTTGCAAACATTACTGGTCGGTCGCCAGATGTATACAAGGCCTTGAGAGGATTCCAACCGCCAACAACGGTTGGTTAGCCCCCCGGTAACGGTTTGAACTTTTACCGGAGGCTCAGTAAAGAAGCCATCGAGAGCATTAAGACTCGGATCTAACTGTTTTGCTTGTTGCCAAGAAAACCATGCCATTGATGACTTCTCCATCAGTATCGATTAAAGACCGAATAAGCTCTTCGATTGCGCTTTACGAATTTCCGTTTCATCCGCCCACTCAATCAAACCTGTTTCTAGGTCCATTAGGCGCATGGTCATCTTGTAGTATACATCTTTATCGCTACCTGCATTTTTGACGATGCTAGATAGGTTACCGTAAAGCATGTATTGCGCACCCACCATTTTACCAAATTGGATCGCTGTGCTTTGGTTAACCAGCTCATCCGTGTTTTGGAAGTTAAGCTGTTCACGCACAGACTCAACACGGTCCATATCAACAAAGCGGAACTTACCAGAGTTCAGCATCTTAGTAGAAATAGTGTCGGTAATGGATTCAGTGTCAATGTGTTCACTGGTCTTGTTCTTAATTCGCTCAACAAAAACGATAGGACGTTGATCACGAGTAATTGCTGCTACAGAACCCGACATCATCATGCTATCCACCATTTCAGCCGCGATTTTTTGTAAATCTGTTGAGCCAAAATCGATAGTTGTGGTTTCTGTTGCTTGCGCATCGCCGTAAGAGACTTTGTTAGAACAGCCACCCAAAATGACGGCAAGACCTAAAAGAGCAATAATACTTTTTTTCATGAGAGTTCCTTAGTTTTTCAATACCAGCGCATCGTTAGCGCGGCAACTTCGGCAAAGCCGTTAAGATTAATTGTCTTGTGCTTCTCTAATTTGAACACGGAATTTGGTGCCATTTGGATTCACAGTAACTTCAGATAACGTGACTTGCTCAAACCCTCGCACAATCATTTTGCGCCATGGGCCAGGCTTGGTATTCACTTCTAAACCATTATTGTCATACCAATAGAAGCGGTAAAGAATGTGCTGGTCACCTTTATAGTTACTGCTTAGTTGCACCACTCCACGTGGACGATCATCAACGTAAGTGGTGGTGATGTTGTCAACTAATAAGCGACTACCCAAAACGTTATCATTAAAAAATACTTTTTGCGTTTGACCATCAATTCGAATACCAGCCGTGTTTTCGGCGCATCCAACTAAACCAATAGCCATTGCTAAACAAATAAGCCATGCTTTCATTACAGTCTCCCTAGCTGTTTATGCCACACGGTTGAGTGTGTTCCTTGACGAGATACCCATACCAATGTAGTCTGCTGTGCAGGCACTTCAAACTGATAGGTTTGATCACCCAAGTTTAAACTTTGTGTTCCCGGTTTCACGACTTTTGATGCCGTTTTCACTTGCGCTGGTAATGTTTGCCAACTTCTCGTATCCGGCTGCTCGGTCAATGTGTTCCATACATTGAAAAGTATGTTACCCACATCATCGCCTTTTTTCGCCGCCTCTTTTCGGATTCGATCTTTTGCCCAAACGCGAAGAGCTTGACGGATCACCATTGTAGTCAGACGTTCATTAAGATCGTTTTGTGCCATCGCATTAACATCAGTCAGCGTGCTAGAAGGCAATACCTGACCATTTAAAACCACATCGCTAAAACGTTGCGCACCCCGATTCGGATAATAAGGAAGCGCCAACGAATAAATAGCCCCATTATCGCGACTGTCGTAAATCGGTAGATCAATACGCCAACCTTTCAAAGCCTCCACAACGCCTTGTTCATCAATAACGATGACTCGACCTTGAGACTGAGTTAACCCAGAAGGTGCTTTACCATACCGTTTCTCTAGCATGCGTAAGTCTTCACGCATGCCTAGTTTCTTAGCGGCGTACAGCGTGCTTTCAACAACTTGTTTGTTGTCTGGCATCACAGCGAGTGCTCGTCGGTAATCAACATAAGCACTGTTTAAATCTCGTGACGCTTCATATAACAAGCCAGAAAGATAGAACAAATAGCCGTTTTGTACTGCGCTTAGTTTTTTACCAGCATCAGGGTAGCTCGCCAACACACTGCCTAAATTGGCAGACATGCCTTGCTTTTTCAGGTCTTTTTCTGCTGCTTTTAGTTCTTTTTCACGCGCCTTTCTTGCCGCTTCCTGAACTTGATTGGCTCGACGCACTTCAACAAGCGCCCCTTCCAAATCGTTTTTCTGTAAATAGTTTAGCCCGAGATAAAGGTGCAGAAAGCCAAGTTCATAATCGGCGGGATGATAATCTTGGAGATTGTCGTTCACTGCGAGAGAGCCGACGCTCGTTGCCGTTTCTGACACAGAAATAGTCGCGCGATCTTGCTGAACACGAACGGCACGATCACCATTTTCCAGCGCTTTCAAACTTGTCGGGTAATCTTCAGCAAGAAAAGAAATACGGCCCTTTTCAAAGTTGCCAAGTATCTCGCCACCCACATCGCTCGATTGAAGTTGTTTCGCTTTCGCATATTCCCCTGCAACAACGGCTTGATAAACTTCTTGATTCTGGTTGCTGTAGTGACTAAACAGATTGCCCGCAGACAAATTCGCGCAGCCAGAGGCCATTAAAGCCCAGCTCATCAGCCCTAACAGCTTTACACCTAGTTTCACATTTATCTCCACAAATGTGTCATTCGACAGGAAAAAGAAGTGGGTGAACTGCGCCACCCACTTTTTAAAGCTTAGCTCAATACCATTGGACCTAGAGGACGACCGCCTAATAGGTGCATGTGAATATGGTAAACCTCTTGGCCACCGTGCGGGTTACAATTAACGATCAGGCGATAGCCGTCTTCCGCAATGCCTTCCTCTTTCGCCAGTTTTTTAGCAACAGTGAACAAACGCCCCATCATTGCTTCATCTTCAGCTTCAACATCATTCGTTGTTGGGATCAATTTATTCGGAATAATGAGAATATGGCTCGGTGTGCGCGGGTTAATATCGCGAAACGCAGTCACCAACTCATCTTGATAAAGAATATCGGCTGGGATTTCCTTACGAATAATTTTACTAAAGATCGTTTCTTCCGCCATGAGGACTCCATTTTATAAAGGTAATTAGACCCCAATTAGTATGCGCCAACCAAAAGCGGAGCTCAATAAAAACAGTGTTCACTTAACATTATTAATCAAACGCTAATTAACGAAGCTTTTTTTGTCGTGTGCGTCATAAAATGCGCGTCACAAACTCAATACAATCCAATGAATTTTGTTACTTTTTTAAGACAATTATTATTTTTATACCCAAGTAAGCTCAAAATTCTTGGGTAGCTTGTCTATTTTGGGAGAGGAAGCTCACTTATGCGAGGTTCAGTTATTAAAAGGATGTATGCGGGCTTTGCTCTGATCATCATCCTATTTGCCGTCACAATTGCCATTATGATGGGAGGAATGAGTGATATTCACGGGAAGTTTGGCACCGTGTCTAAATCATCCCTACCTCTGGTATCGTTATCTAACCAAACCAGTGTTGAACTGCTTTCTGCCGACAAATCGTTTAAAGATTTTCTGACGACAGAGAATAAACAACGCATGGATGAAATGCGTCAGGAATTTGCTAGATCTCAACAACGTTTCGAATCCACTTTGGCTCAACTGGAAACTGCAAGCCAAATCTACCCCTCTCTTGCCGAACCGTTTTCACAATTAAAAACGTTAGAGCAGAGCTATTTTACTGAAGCTCTTGAAGCCATGGACAACTACGAAGCAATGTTCGCTGCGCAAGAAAAAGTGCAAAAATCGTCACGTCGCTTCCAAAAGCTGAATACCGAGTTGTCGGTCGGCCTTAAAGAATATGTGGCAGATCAAACCAGCATTTCTGTCAAAGTCATGGCGAAGAGTTACTTCATTAAGCTAAAAGATGCCGAAGTTATAACCTCTGATGCCCTCGCCAGCTCTGATCCTGAGTTTGTTACGCAAGCCGTGACCAAAAACCGCAAAGCAGTGACTCATTTGAACTATGCTTTCCGTGGTTTAGTTACTCAATTACCTGAACTAAAAACAGCGTTTGGTGAGTCGGTAGAACAATTCACACGCGACGTGGGAATGCGTGGAGGTGTCTTAGACCAGCACAATAATTACCTCAATGCTCGTGCAGCGCTATACAACAACATCGCCAACCTAGCGAATAAAGTTGATTCAACGATGGCGATTCTTGAGCAATTTACGACAACCGCAACGGATAAACTTAATGAATCGTTAGCAGACGCTGGTGACATTTATTCTGCGGGTGTGACGAAAGCCATCATCATTGGCGTTGTCGTCGTGCTACTTGCCACAGCGATTGGCTACCACATCGCGCATAGCGTTCGCGAGCCATTGACTCGTATTCTAAAAGTGCTTGAAAGCCTGACTGAAGGTGACATGACACAACGTATCGATATTCGCTATAACAACGAGTTCAGCCGAGTGAGTGGACACATTAACTCACTAGCCGACAGTCTTCACGAGATCTTAGTGAAACTCAACGAAGCGTCAGAGAACCTATCTTCGACCGCAGCAACAAACGAAAGCACGTCTTCGCAAGCGCAAAGCAAATTAAGTTCACAACGCGAGCAAACAGCAAACGTTGCGACCGCAATGACGGAAATGTCTCACTCAGTGCAAGAAGTCGCTCAAAGTGCACAAGGCTCACTAGAAATGGTGCAGCGTGTCGAATCTGCCTCTGAAGAAGGCAGAAATGTCATGAGCAGCAATATCTCGACCATAAATCAACTGGAAACGCGTTTGAACGAATCCGTTTCCGCTGTCTCTGAACTGCAAAAAATGAGTGGTCAAATTGGTTCTATCCTCGATGTGATTCGCAACATTGCTGAACAAACTAACCTACTGGCATTGAATGCAGCAATTGAAGCGGCTCGCGCTGGCGAGCAAGGTCGCGGCTTTGCGGTAGTGGCCGATGAGGTGCGTGTGCTTGCATCCAGAACCACTCAATCCACCACTGAAATTGAATCGATGATCAGTAATCTGCAATCCAGCTCTCAGTCAGCAAATCAAGTGATACAAAGCTGCATGAGCGATATGGAGATGTCTGTTGAGCAAGCATCAAAAGCGAACAGCTCAATGGAAGAGATTCAAGCGCTAATCATCGAAATCAGCCAAATGAGTACGCATATTTCGCAAGCGGCAGCAGAGCAAAGTGAAACCTCAGCAGACATTGCACGCAGTATTGAAGATATCAATAGTATCGCCGATGAAAGCTTCCAAGCTATGTCGAGCATCGCACAGACCAGTGAATCCCTGACTCACTTGGCTCATCAGCAGAATGAATTGGTTCACCGCTTTAAGTTATAAATAATTTATAAATTTGAGCATTAATTAGTGCAATCAACTGTATAAGGGCGACTTTTTGTTAAGTCGCCCTTGTTTTTTATCAGCCATGTCTACATATGATTAATATGGCCAGCTCATCCCCTTGCACATCTCTTTTCGAGCGGCCTCATAAAAAGGAAAATCTATGGCTGTTCATGTTGGTATTATCGACCAAGACCCAGTGAGATTGGTCACTCCTCTATTAGATAATCGTACGCTAAGCACACATATCGTCTTCATCGGAGACAAGAGCCAGTTAGATATATTTGACCGACTGAGTGCCGTTTTAGAGCAACGAGACATTACTTCCGAATTTTTTGAAATCCCATCCGCCGTCAATACTTCGCTGATCAAACAAGCGATTCAAAAACTGGCAAAAGATCTCCATGAGCGCGGCGAAGATGTGAAATTGAACGCCAGTTGCGGTCTTCGTCATCGCTTATTGTCTGTGTACGAGGTTTTCCGTACCTATCGCTGGCCAATTTTTGTGGTTGAGCCAAGTAGCGATAAGCTTTGCTGGTTATACCCAGATGGCAAAGAAGATACTCAAGTCGAAGACCACATTACGATTGCTGACTACCTCACTATCTTCGGCGCACGCGGCGAGTTCCACCACGTTGATTTACCTCCTCTTCTTGATAAAAAACTGTATGAACTTGGTGAACGCTGGGCCTCAAATGCGCTTGAACTTGGTCCAGGCTTAGCGACTCTTAACTACCTTGCAACCACATGCCGCAAAGAGCAAAAACTTGATGTGGAGCTTTCTGAAAAGCAACAAGGCTACCGTGAGCTCAACATGCTGCTTTCGGACTTAGTGGAAGCGCAAATCGCCACTTATGAGAATGGCGTTCTAACGTTTGCTGATGAAGATGCACGCCGCTTTTCAAACGGTGAATGGTTAGAGACTCTGGTACACAGCACAGTCAAGCAAATTCAAGATACGATGCCGACGATTCAAGATCGCTCTTTGAATGTTCAGGTTTATCGCAAACTTGGTGAAAGTGAAGTACGCAATGAGTTGGATGTTGCAACAGTGGTAAACAACAAGCTCCACATCATTGAGTGTAAAACCAAAGGCATGCGAGATGACGGCGATGACACCTTGTACAAGCTAGAATCCCTCAGAGATCTGCTAGGTGGTTTACAAGCACGTGCCATGCTGGTGAGCTTCCGACCGCTTCGTCACAATGACATTACTCGTGCAGAAGATTTGGGGCTAGCTCTGATTGGCCCTGATGAGCTTAAAGACTTAAGAACGCACCTAACGGCTTGGTTTAAAGACGCAGGTGGCTCGGACGAGATCTAACATCAGCGATAAAAGCTAGAATTCAAAATGATCAAAAGCAGCGTTACAGGCTGCTTTTTTCATACCTGATTTTTAAGTGTGGGTTTAGATAGGTAGAAAAAAACCAGAGGCGTGCCTCTGGTTTTTCCGTTTGTTTAAAATGCCAATTATCGCGGCTTACAGCATTTTACGCGCTGCTTCTACTACCACCTTAATTGAACGAGCTTCCGTCTCTTTCAGAGTTGAATGATCTGGAATCTCTTTTTGTGTACGGTTGATGATTACACCCGCTACACAACCTGCTTTTAGACCAGAGCTCGCACACATTGTTAGCAATGTTGCAGACTCCATCTCAAAGTTAAGTACGCCCATGTCTTGCCATTCTTGCATAGAACCTTGGAAACGCTTCACAACGCGACCAGAGAACGTGTCGTAGCGCTCTTGACCTGGGTAGAACGTATCACTTGAAGCTGTCACACCCATGTGAACCGCAGCGCCAGACTCTTCTACTGCCGCTTTCATTGCAGTTGCTACTTCAAAGTCAGCAACTGCTGGGAATTCCATTGGCGCAAAGTGCAGGCTCGCACCGTCAAGGCGAACTGACCCCGTAGTTACGATCATGTCACCTACGTTTACATGCGGTTGAATTGCGCCAGTTGTACCAACACGTAGGAAAGTACGAACACCAAGCTGCGCGAGTTCCTCAACTGCGATAGAGGTAGAAGGGCCACCAATACCTGTAGAACAAACCACAACAGGTTTACCGTCTAATTCGGCACGGTATAGCGTGTATTCACGGTGACTTGCTAGAAATACTGGGTTTTCCATTTGTTCTGCGATTTTTTGAACGCGCGCTGGATCACCAGGAATGATGGCTAGAGTCGCACCATTAAGATCAGCTTCAGTAACACCTAAATGAAATACAGCTTGAGACATAAGTCGCTCCTTATTGTGGCTTATTTTATGAACAATAAGCTCATTAATCAGTTATTGGGTACAAATGCACTGTAGCGAACCTTTCACCAACATAGAGTGATCATAATCACAATGAGAAAATGTAATGAAACTATAATTTCACCCAAAACAAGCAGTGATCACACTTTTAGAGGGTTTGGCTCATTTTGTTGCATAGCGATGCGTGATTTCAAAAACAAACTAGACATCTTATTGAATTTCGTCAACACGGTTAAAAAAGCCCGAGACACGAATGCCTCGGGCTTTTTATTAGCTAGTTAGGTAGGTCACTTGGCCTGCTTGGACTCAAAACGGAGCAATCTCAACGCATTTAACGTAACCAGTGCAGTTGCGCCGCTGTCAGCTAATACTGCCACCCATAGACCCGTAATGCCCAATAAACTTGTCACCAAGAAAACGCCTTTCAAACCAAGCGCTAACGCAACATTCTGACGAATATTACTTAACGTCGCACGCGATAGTTCTATCATGGCAGGTAACTCAATCAGACGATTGTGCGTTAATGCCGCGTCGGCCGTTTCCAGCGCAACATCCGTACCGCCTCCCATCGCAATACCGATACTCGAAGCTTTCATCGCTGGCGCATCATTAATACCGTCTCCCACCATTGCAACGGTGTGTTGCTGTGATAGTTTCTCGACGTAATGCACTTTATCTGCTGGTAATAAGCTTGCTTTATAATCCAAGCCTATTCTGGTCGCCATTGCTTCAGCACTTCTCGGGTTGTCACCGGTTAGCATCACCGACGTTATCCCAAGCTCCTTCAACGTAGCGATAGCTTCTTGGGCATCTGGGCGCAATGTATCTTGCCATGCAATCACGCCAATGACCTCGTAATCGTAACGCACAATAACAACCGTTTTACCTTGTTGTTCCAACGTCACCACTCGCTCTTCGGTTTCTTGAGAAAGCGGAAAATCGGCCTTAGAAGGCGTGACTACTTGGACTATTTTCCCATCGACGTAACCTGTGACACCAGAGCCCACTTGCGCGGTTTTATCTAGCGCTTCAGGAATAGTAAGCCCCTGCTGTTGCACTTTATTAACTAAAGAAACCGCGAGAGGATGGCTTGAGCCAACTTCGATTGAGGCTGTCAGGCTAAGTAACTTGTCTTCATCTACATCAAAAGCAAAGACGTCGGTCACCTGCGGCTTACCTTGCGTCAATGTACCGGTTTTATCAAATGCGACGGACTCCACCTTACCAAGCAACTCAAGCGCCGCGCCACCTTTGATTAATGCCCCCCGCTTCGCCGCAGCCGCCAAGCCAGAAGTAATTGCTGCGGGCGTTGAAATAACCAACGCACACGGACAGGCGATCAGTAACAGGGCAAGTCCTCGATAAATCCACGTTTCCCACGGTTGAGCAAACAACAGTGGTGGCGTGACGATAACCATCAAGGACACCAACATCATCAGCGGCGTATACCAACGGCTGAATTTATCCAGAAAACGTTCTAATGGTGCCTTACGAGATTCTGCTTCTTCAATCAAATGGAGAATTCGGTCAATCGCATTCTCGCCTTGACGAGAAGCCACCTGTAAACGAACGACTTTATCGACAACCACAGCCCCGGCCATCACTTTGCCACCCGTTTGGTGCTCAACGGGAACGGATTCTCCCGTTAACGCGCTTTCGTCAAAACTTGCAAGCGCATCTTGCAACACACCATCCGCTGGCAAACGACCACCGGGTGCAACTTCTATAATATCCCCAGGCTTAAGCTGAGCTGCAGGCACCTCTTTACGCTCACCATCAACAATTAAAATTGAATTTTCTGGGACTAAGTCCATTAGCGCTTGGACACCACTTCGAGCGCGAGATGATGCATATGCTTCTAACTTTTCACCAATAAGGAAAAGCAATAACACCATTGCCGCTTCAGCGGTTTCACCTAAATATAAAGCGCCGAGCGCTGCCACACTCATTAACGTTTCAATCGCAAAAGGCGTACCGCTACGCGCCAACTTGAACGCTTTGAGCGCAATTGGGTATAAACCCAGTAAGCAGGTCAACGTGAATAACCAAGTGCTTATTTGAGGGTCGATCTTAGAAATTATTGCCGCGACAACCATCGCACTAGCAATAGAGAGAATTTGAATGTTTTCTTTTACTACCCCACGCCAGCCTTTCGTTGCGGTATTTGGTTTTGGAGCATCGATTGAAGAAAGCGGAAAACCTGTTTGTTGGGCTGTATGCTCTATCGTAGAGGTCAGCTCGCGATCGTTAAAATCGACAACAAGTTTTTCTGTTGCAAATAAGACTTTTGCTTGGTTAACACCTTCCAAAGACGTAATAGCCTTCTCAAGCTTTTGTGCACATGAAGGGCAATCCATACCTGACACAAGCCACGAGTTTCGAATTGAGGAATCATTCTCCCTTGAGGGCTCTTCTTCCTCACCTGGGTCGGCGCTACAACTCCCTCCGCTGCAGCATGAACTTTCAGACACTTCTACGCCAGCTTGAGAAATGTTGAGTGAAGATTTTACTGGTGCGCAGCACGACTCGCTCGCGCCAAGCGGCACCGCAGTTTTGATTTTGCTAGATTGGCAACCTTGATGTTTCGTACACATAATTTATTTTCCTTATTGGTGTAGGCTCTTTGCCTATGACTAAGGATAAACCTTAGAGCTAGCTCCAAGGTCAAGGTGATTTTTTAAAAACTCGTCGATTGAAAATAAAAAAGACGCCGAAGCGTCTTTCCAAATGACTTATTTAAAATCAAGCACCTATGATATTTGATCAAAAAGGTTAAACTGGATGCTTAAAACACTCATTTAAAGTCATCCCGATGGCGCGCAGCACATCTCGCCTAGTGATAACGCCAACCAACTTACCTTTACCGTCAACCACTGGATACATTTTTGGCTTACCAATCTTCATCATGTCAGCCAACTCAATCACTGACATGTCTGGAGAAACAGATAAAACATCGTCATGCATACACTCTTGAACGGTATGCGTGTCTTGGCAGTGATAACTCGCTTTCACCAATTTATCTAACAAGTCTTGTTCTGATAAGAATCCAACTACCTTTTCATTCTCATCAATGACGGGGCCACCTAATGTGACGCTTTGCATGACTTTATTCAAAGCAGCCGAAAGTGACATATCTTTAGTGAAGGTCACCGCTTGCAACGTCATGTAATCTTTTACTTTTAATGAATGCATTCTTATCTCCTTAAGGGCATTTTATTGCGGCCTTTAGATAAGTGTCGCCTAATTTCCTGAATTTACTAAATGGAAATGAGTAATTTTATTTATAGGTGCAGCCTATTGATCTGAATCAAAATTAAGTCATCATCGGCATTCACTGTTGTTTAATTGAGTACAACTTGCAAATGGGCTCATTTTTAACAGGTGGTAAATACAACAAAGCCAGTCAAATTGACTGGCTTCATTATTGGCGCATAGTTACATTAACAATGATGTCGACGCATATTGTCTAAAATAATACCGGTTGCCATTGCGACATTCAGCGACTCAGCACCACCAAATGCCGGAATCGTGATCTTATTTGTCACGAGCTTCGCAGCTTCTTCACGTACGCCGTGGGACTCGCTGCCCATCAACAAAATACCTTCAGCAGCGAATTCCGTTTTATGAACGCTCTCCCCTTCCAGAAACGCGCCATAAACTGGCAAATTGGCTTCTTCTAAGTAACTTGGCAAATCAACCAGACTCACTTGTACGCGGCCAAAACTGCCCATGGTCGCGCTGATCGTTTTAGGGTTATACGGATCAGCACAATCTGTACTCGCAATAATGTGCTTGATGCCATACCAGTCTGCGACACGAATAATCGTTCCTAGATTACCTGGGTCAGATACACCATCTAGCGCAATCATCAAGCCTTTTGCTTGAGGCACTTTTACACTCGGGATTTCAACCACTGCAATGGCCGCGTTATTGCTCACGAGAGTGCTCGCTTTGGTCAGGTCGTCAAGCGATGCTTCAATGCAATCAAAACCACTTAGCGCACTAGCGTTTTGTTCGAGAAATGCCTCGGTTGCGAAGACATGCTTCACCTTTAATGAACTGCTTGCCAGCTCTAAAACGTTCTTTTCACCCTGAACTAGGAATAAGCCATGCGCTTTACGCTGTTTCTTTTGACCTAAAGCACGAAGCAGTTTTAATTGGTTTTTTGAAATCATTAAAGTATCCCAGGTGAAAATGGTTATTCGGCGAATGTACTCGAAACAATCTTCACGACAGTTCGGTATCAAGCGCGTGAGATTATAAATTATACCTAAATAACCTCAAGAAACTTGATTCATCAGAAGACTTTGAAGAGCAAACGCAGTAAAAGAGGGTTCAAAAACGAAAAAAGCCCTGCGATATACGCAGGGCTTTTAAAGGGTGGGACCCCAGCCACATCCCGGCACACAAGTCACCCGCTGCGGCTGCTTCCTTCCGGACCTGACCGAGTTCACGAGCTATTGTTGCGAGAGGACCAGAGCCCCATAATTCTTTTCGAGAGGACTTGCCTCAATCGATGGGGCGATTATTCAGTATCAGCCCTCATAATGCAAGAGCAAAAACCTTGAATTTCGTCATTTCATTACCGTTTGGACAAAACTCGATCAATTCATTCCTCTATGATTGAGCCACGTAACGATGCGAAGAAGGATAGCGGCGTGTTGACTGCTTACTTGAATACATATCTTCATCAGCTAAATGCATGGCTTGCTCTAAGCTCATGTGCTGTTCTCTTTTTGCAGAGACACCGATAGAGATACCCACAGACTCTAACTCACTACACAGTTTGCCTTTTACATCAATTCTGCTGAGCTCTTTCATTGCCCTATTTAATTCTGCTTGAGTCGGGTAGCCCAACAAGATGAACTCATCTCCCCCTATCCGGTAACTTTTCCCTGACCATACATAATGAATTTTTAGCGCCAATAATTGCAACACCTCATCACCAGCACGGTGACCGTACGTATCATTGATTCGTTTGAAGTGGTTAATATCTAAGTAAAGTATGGATAGCTCTTTGTTTACGCCTTTTCGATGTTTTACTTGCAACGCGCGGCGATTTCTTAACCCCGTTAAATTGTCGGTATTCGATTGACGGTAAAGATAGAGCGAAACGCAAATCGCAAACAACAATACAAAGACAAACACAGCCTGTGTTTGCGTCGCCAGCCGAACCTCATATTCAAGCGCGGTACGCCAATCTGGGCGCAGGTCGTACTGGGCAATGATCTTATCAACTTCCAACATCGCTATCGCTCGACTGAAAAAAGGAGCAAGCATGGCACCTTTCTCGTTCGCCACCAATCCAACAGAAAGTTGTGACTGGTAAAACTCACCAATCGCCGTGTCCTGCTCTATCGGAACCAACTCGCTCAGACGTAAAAAGTGGTTAAGCATCGCGGTATCCATCGGAATGTAATCGACCTCTTCATTTAATAAACCCTGAATGAGTTCTTGTTGGGTACGATAACGTTTCAGCTCTTTTAGCGGTAAAAGTTGCGTCATCATTTGATCGAAAAAGTCGTCCTCAACCACACCAATCCGCTCAGAGATCAACTGTGACACATGAGAGTAAGTGTTCGGCTTGTAACCTAAACGCTTGACCATAACGGATGCTGGTGAGTAATGGGGCTTGGGAAAGTAACTAAATTCATGTCGCTCGCGGCTGACCGTTAACGGAGCTAAAATTTCAAAACTCCCCTGCATAAACTCATGATACATGGAACCCCAACTTTCATTTGGCTCACTAATGATCACGCAGTTTAATGCCAAGATCTCACAGCTTCTCAGGACGACATCTGCCGTCATCCCTTCGATACTGCCGTCTTCATTGTAAACAACATATGGAAAGATAGATTCGAGCTTGATCCGTATAGGCTCACTAAAATCGAGAGGTAATAAGCGAATAGATTCTCGCAATGCCGCTCGCCTTAGTTCAAATTGATACTGGGAGATCTCTTCACGAAGTTGCTTTTGCACTCCTTCCCCATGAATAAACGTAGCGAACGTATCCAACTCTTCGAGATGATGATCTTTTTTACTGATGATCGATACTGGCTTTATCGAAATCTGATCATTCAACATCTTAGCGTCAAAGCCCTCCAGCAGCATCGGCTTAAGCTGATTGATGGCATCGACTACGCCTTCAACAACGCCTGATCTCAGTAACGTCACCGCTTGCTCATGACCTTGATAAGAGACCTGTTTTAGCTCCGGGTAGTATTGTTTAAGTAATTCGATATAAACCGTATCTTTAGGGACGCCAACTCGTGAAATGTCACTCAGCGTCGAGTCTTTTAATCCAAAAAGGTAGGTATATTCGATATTAGTTGGACGGGAGTAACTAAAGCGTTGAGCACGCTCTTCTGTGTAAGTGATATTCGCAGCAAAGTCCGCTTCCCCATTCGCGACGGAATTTAGAATGGCATCAAAGCTGGAATAGTTCACATATTGAACGGTAAAGCCGAACTCTTTCGATGCAGCATTAAAAAGAACACGGGTGACGACATCATCCGCTTCTGTCGCAACTTTATAATGAGCAATTAAAGGTGATTCAGCTTTTACATTCAAACTCAGTAGGCAACAAGTAAAAAGCAACAGTGTTCGAGCAAAGGTAGTCATGACAAACTTATCTTAAATCAACCACTTATATTGTGGTTATTATTATTGGAAGTTTAGTAAATATGAAATGAAGAACATATACTAATCTTCATTTTGTTCCACAACCAATTCGATAGTCTGCCGCACGTGTCACTTTTTACCTGACGAAATACTCATAATTCTGCCTGTTCATCGCTGCTACGTAAGATATAGTCCGTCATCCAAGCCGTTCCTAACAAACAGATCCAAACAACAAAAACAGGGTTTGGTACATCTGTAGTCGGACTTACCACTAAGGCAGCAAAGCCAACGGTCGGTAATGTCCAGCACAATAGTTTACTCCAACGAATGGAGTGTTTAAGCTTCGCGAGGGTTTCCATTGAAGCCAGCATTCCTGTCACGCTCAATGCCACAAGAACGGCATATGGCAAGCCAGCAATCCATAATGGGAACAACAACAGCATCGGCCACCAGCTGTGCTTATTGGATGGGGTCCAATGTACAGCAGACCACCACATCGCCATGACCGCGACAGTTTGAACCACTGTAACCCAAGCGGATCCATCTAGCTTCCCACCTTGTTGCGTGACCATAATACCGACTTGTAGAGTAAGTACGATTAGGCCTGCGGTGAGCAGGACGCCCAACGAACTTCTACGAGAGAACACTACCATTAAAAGTGGGAAAAGGATCAAAATACCAATCGATAGCGCAATTGGCTGCATTGAGAGCGTAGCGCCAAAAGCCATCATTGCGCCCAGCAACACCAAGCCTGCAAACCCACCTTGTGGCAAGATCCACAACGCCGGGATCATGAGTGCAAGAACGGGAATATCTCCCTCGCTCAAACTCATCGCTCGAACGCACACCACTGCGAGCAAAGTCGTAATGAAAAATTGAAGTGTCGATAAAATCATAGCGCCTCCTGGCTTCCCCACCTACTTGGTAACTCAACGGCAAAAACTGGGATTAAAAGTCGTTGAGAGGGTCTAGATTCAAGCTTAGCTTGTGTTTGTTTTATGCTTTTTAACGCTCATTAACATACAGCATGACTGAAGAGAAAATGTGATCAACAAAAGTCAATCGCGGGCAATATAAACGTTAAGAACCGTTAGCAATATACAAGTCCGATGGTTTACCATTCCTTAGTAATCCACAATAGACACTTTTGAGTATGGACCAATTTTTAGCGCAAATCTTTGCTGTAATTCACCAAATTCCAAAAGGAAAAGTCTCCACCTACGGGGAAATCGCAAAAATGGCAGGTTACCCGGGCTACGCAAGACATGTTGGTAAGGCGCTTGGTAATTTGCCAGAGGAC
The DNA here is from genome assembly GCF_024744415.1 of Vibrio sp. RM-41-2B. Lineage (NCBI taxonomy): Bacteria > Pseudomonadati > Pseudomonadota > Gammaproteobacteria > Vibrionales > Vibrionaceae > Vibrio > Vibrio sp. RM-41-2B. Next base: position 358,356 of record NZ_JAMQWD010000019.1, read on the forward strand.
AGCAAACTCCCGTGGTTTAGAGTGATAAATAGTCAAGGAAAAATATCCTTAAAAGGCAGTGATTTAGAACGACAAACAAAGAAATTAGAAGCCGAAGGAATTGAAGTATCTGAGATTGGAAAAATTTCGCTAAGAAAATACAAATGGCAGCCTTAGGCTGCCATTTTTTGTTAGCTGAGTTTGATATTAACGCGTGCCAACTAGACGAATATCCAACTGGTGAGTTTGTGCTTCATCTGTGATTACACCGTTATGTGTATCGCTGATAAAACGCAATTTACCATCCACTTCAATACGCGCACGGACGCTGTAACGATGGTTTGGTTTGATTTCATTGTTATCGTAGTTCAGCTCAAAAGAAAGAGGAACTTGTTTACCTTCCGTTTCGAATGTCTGCTTTGCTAGTACTTTTGCTGGCGCATCAGCCAAAGACACATCTTCTAACGCAACGGTAACCACTGCGTTTGGCGGCAGAGCAATACGCTCACGGTAAGCCACTGTACCTGTAATCGTCTTCATTGACGCCTCTGCAGATTCCATTTCTGTATTTTGAGAAGTTTGGCAACCCACTAACGCAGCTCCAAAGAGTAAAGAAGTAACAAGCAGTAGTGTTTTTTTCATATCTTCCTCGAAAAGAGTATTAAACCGGAGCAATTATAGGTGTGGAATACAAAACTGTCTGCTTCCTGTCAGTTTATTTGACAATAGTTTGACTGAGTTAGAATTTATCAAACAATTGATTTTGTTTCATAATCGGAACAATACTATTTCTAAGTTACTCAATGGTTCTTAACTATGGCACTTCACAAGAGTGAGACTGTTGAGGTAAGTTGGAGTGAAAGACAACGGTGAGGAGACACAATGAGTAAACCATTACGAGAATTGCTCAGCCTACTACAACTCGAAAAATTAGAAGAAGGCTTGTTTCGTGGCCAAAGTGAAAACCTAGGTTTGCCTCAAGTGTATGGTGGCCAAGTGATTGGGCAAGCGCTTTCTGCTGCGCGCTACACCGTTGAAGAAACACGAGCGGTGCACTCCTTCCATAGCTATTTTTTGTACCCAGGTGATCCAGAAAAGCCCATTATTTATGATGTAGAAAACCTAAGGGATGGCCGCAGCTTCAGCACCAGACGCGTTAAGGCGATTCAAAATGGACGCCCTATTTTCTACCTAACGGCGTCTTACCATGGCGATCAACCTGGGTTTGATCATCAAAAGGAAATGCCAGACATCCCTGGCCCAGAAAACTTCGCCTCTGAGAGTGAGCTTGCTAGCCATATAGCCGAATTCATGCCAGAGCGACTACGCAAAACATTTTGTGGTGAAAAGCCAATTGAAACCCGTCCTGTTACGGTCATCAACCCCCTAAAACCCAAAAAAGCAGAGCCTAAACAGTATCTTTGGATTCGTGCCAATGGTGAAATGCCAGAGAACCTGCTTATACATCAGTACCTGTTGGCCTACGCATCAGATTGGGGATTCCTCGTGACAGCAATGCACCCACATGAAGTGTCATTAATGACGCCAAACTTCCAAGTTGCCACCATTGACCATTCAATCTGGTTCCACCGTCCGTTCAAAATGGATGAATGGCTGTTGTACGCGATAGAAAGCCCAACAGCGAGTAACACTCGTGGGTTAGTGCGTGGCGAAATCTATAACCAGCAAGGTCATTTAGTGGCAACCGCAGTGCAAGAAGGTGTAATGCGCTATACCAAGTAACCACTAAACCCTAAACGACAAAAGGAGTGCTCAGCACTCCTTTTTTGTGGGTATCAAACGATAATTAATTTGGTTGATACTTCATAGTAATGACCGACCATTCGTAAAGTGAGTTCGGGTAACCGTATTCGCCTTTCCCGTAAACGCCATTTGGGTCAGCATAGAATCCACCTTTATCCGTTGCTAAAAATTCACGTACCCCATGACGGTAAGTAATGACTGGTGCTGCCAACTCATACTCTATGTCTTCCAAATTAGAATCATCAATCACTAAGAACCGAGTCATACGGATAGTGCTACCGCTGGTGCAATACCCTGGATCATCATAACCAATTGCATTAAAAGGCTTAAGGTCATCAGCAAATAGCTCTGATGTACATCCATCGAATCGAGCAACATGCACCCATGCTGCCTTTTCTTGTCTTCGGTCATCGCTACCAACTGGCTTAAACATAAATAGCACAACCTTACCTTTACCGTGTTTTTGCAGCTCGTCATCCGTCGGTTCACGTACCGAACGCGAACCTAAGATGCCAAATTCACTCTCTTCTAAATTGGCAAACTGTGGGGCACTAAGCGTGCTCACAATGACGGTTTGTTCGCTATTAAGTTGTGTGTATTTATTTGCAAAACCCGACTCTGCCAAATCGACACTAACCGTGACTTTTGTTCTTGGTAACGCTTTGTAATCTCGCGATTCACTCTCAGAGATCTCTAGCGCAATAGAATGGTATTGAGAGTAATTTATTAGCGTCAACTCAGCATTCGCATTGTCTAACGTGGCAAGATCTTTGCTCACAGTATCGCCAAATGCGTAAGTACGAGTACCGACCGTTCTACCGAAATCTAAGTCAATTGCCTTGAAAGGCGTAAACTCAACGGTTTGAAGTTTCGTGGTAAGACCAGGATGATCCGCTTTATTAATGGTGCCGTTAACCAATACGGTTTTAGTTGTGTAGTTACGTGCAGTTAGCGTCACTTCTAATTGGTACTCGCCTGCGTGCAAAATCTTCAAACGCCCCGTCTCAGAAGAGACTAACTCAACCACAGGATCTTTTTGGTTAATAAGACGATAGCTGGCTTTCGCCTCTCCTCCACTCATCACTGGTGAGATAATAGTACCCGCTGAAAAGTCTACCGTTGGATAAGCAATCGATACAGGGTTTGTGCCTTGTTTAATCGTGACCGAGAAACTACTTTCACCCGGATCCACTTTGTCGTCCCCCGCATCCGAAACAATAATTTTTGTGCTACCCGCGTTGAGAATTTGCATGGCACCCGTTTGGCTGTTTAAGGAAACCACATCCGTTGCTGCGTTGTCTTCAAATCGGTAAGTAACTTCCCCAACCGTACCAGAGATTTTCGGCGCAACAAATGTTTGACCAACCTTCCAAACCTCTTCCACATCGGATTGAACTTCAATTCGACTCGGAGCACTCAGAATTGTAACGTCGACTTTTTGATCAGGACCAACGGTGTAATTCGCGCTCTCCTGTCTACGCACCGTTAACGTCGCTTTACCCGCTTTATACACATGGAGAAGCCCTTCACTGAAACCACCGACAACATCTGGTGCGGTGTTATCTACAATCTCAATTTGCTCGTTAGCGCTCAAACCAAAATCACGGTGAAGATTAAAACTGTATTTATTACTGTATACAACGTCATAATCGTGCGTTGCCATCGGTTGACCTTCAGCCTTTGCAACTTTGATGACAACATCAAATTGAATAGGTTGGTAGAACTCCCCACCGTCGTCTTCAAACTTAAGGTGGTATTCACCCGCCGTCTCTACCTCCAAATTGTCATCAGTCATTCGTAAGCCATTAGGTAAGCTGCTAACTAGAGTTACGTTACCTTTTTGCCCTTTAAACGCCAAAGGGATTGAAAGATTTGGTTGATAGGTAAGCGGCATTTCAATGTCGTTCATCACTGGGTGAGGCGCGCGATTGACTTCAACATTAAAGCGAGCTTTACTTGCAGGATAATTACGCATTTCATGCTCGTAGATTTCAACTTCAGCCGTACCTACACCTTTGATCAGCAATGCTTCACTGCTCATAGATTTAGCGATAACATCTGTGCCGCTAATAATTCGCAGTGAATAGTCGCCGCGAGCGTTCGTCACCTTAGGGAAAATTCGGCCACCTTCCTCATAAGTTTTCACAACATCCGCTACGCTGATTGCTTCGCGTTGACCTTGTTTTACATCCACAACAAATTGCGCCGTTTGCTGCTTATCTAAAAAAGCATCGCTGTAAGTTGCTATCGCTTCAACGGTTAGCTGCCCGACATTATGAACAAGGAGCACACCTGACTCCGGGTTGAGTAACTCGGCAACTTTGTTGTCTGGTTCGCTGCGAATGATTTTGTATGTGATGCTTTGCGTTTGAGCTTTATCTAAACGTGCAGGTTCTAACGTCAGCCCTTTTCTATATTCGTCTTCCAGCAAGGCGAATTGAAGTTGCCCGGATGCTACTCCATGAAGCTTCACCGTTGCGCGAACTTGCTTCGGCAGATAAAGCTCGTTACCTGAGTCAGTAATCAGTACCGACGCCTGACCAATTGAGCCTAATGAATATACCGAACCGTTCTCATCAACCCGAATCAAGTTATGACCACTTTCTACTTCATAACTCAATTCACCTTTTTGGCCACGAACGGTCAGCGCTTTCCCTTCAGATTCGATTGCATTGAAGTTTAGATCACTAACCGAAAGGTCTGTGTTAATACCTCGTTCCACAGTGATAGAAAATCGTGCTTCAGAGGATTCATAAGCAGAACTGTTATCCGTAGCCAGAATTGTTGCCGTTCCTGGACGCAAAATTTGTAGCATTCCAGAGTCATTAATTTTCACAACATTTAGCGGATTAGAGTCAATGACTTGATAAGACACCGAACCATGTACATTGCTCAATTTTGCCTCTGTAACGGTTCCCACGCCCTCAAACTTCAATACCGTGTCTTCAGCTTTTAACTGTGGACGGCTCTGCTTTGTTATCGTAGTTGGTGTGTTTGTATTGTTCGTTTTAGAGTCACCTCCACCACCACAACCAGCGAGTAAAGCCGCGAGAAAAAGCAAATAATATTTTCTGTTCATTTTTAGAAACACTTTGTCACAAATAAGTGCTAGCGATAATAATACGATGTTTTATTAATCACTATATCCATTTTTGAGTACTTTATTACTTAAGTATTTGCTACTGTATTACGCATAAAAATAAATGTTCAGAAGTGGTGACTAAAATACACAAAACAACGCAAAGCAAACGTTTAAATTGAACCAACTAATTAATTTAGTAAGAATGAATATTCAATAAAAATAAAACACGAAAAATAAAGAGAAAAAATTGCGTTATTTTTTCATGCGTTTTGCTGTATTAGCGCTTGATGGAGGATAAAAAACAAACAGTTAATGTGGAAATAGAAGAGAGAATAAATATCGTTTATATTTATTCCAACCCAGTAAAAAGTTACGTAGTTAGAATAACCCTGCTACCTGTTAACATTTAAAATGCTAACAGATAGAGTAACCATTAAATCAAATTCGTATAAAGCTATTTAGTTGAGAAGTGGTAACTCAGTCGTATATTTAATGGATTCCATAGCAAATGTTGAAGTCACATTAGACAGTCCCTTTACACTATTAACTAAGCGCTTATAAAACTCGTCAAAACACTTCATATCTTTGACTAGCACTTTCATCATGTAGTCATACTCGCCGGCCATACGATAAAACTCCATCACCTCAGGGAAATCACTCACTGTTGTAACAAAGTGGTGATACCAATCTTCGGAGTGATCGATGGTTTTTAGCTGAACAAAAGCGATAAAAGACAGGTCGAGTTTTTCTGCACTCAGTAACGCCACGCGCTTTTCGATGTAGCCTTCTTCTTCCAACCTTTTCAAACGCTTCCAACATGGCGTTGTTGTCAGATTTACCTGCTCTGCTAACTCATTTAATGACAAGGTGCTGTCGGTTTGTAACAACGCAAGCAGCTGCTTATCGACTCGATCCAAAATCATCCTACAAAACCCACAAAGTGTAGAAAACTTTTCTATCAAAACATCTATTACCAGCAACTATAGCAAAGTTTTTCTCTCATATTATAGGTAAATTATTCCCATCTAATGCTTATCTATCGATTTCCAAGGAGAGACGCCATGTGTACTGACCACAACTGGATCAACAATGCAGTGCGTAAAATTGAAGCAGACTTTCAACGTTCTGCTGATACTCATTTATTTAAACTTGAACTGCCTTCTCTTGATGGTATCGATATCTACCTAAAAGATGAGAGCACGCATCCAACAGGCTCTCTGAAACACCGATTGGCACGCTCGTTGTTTCTTTATGCGATTTGTAACGGATGGATTGGTCCTGAAACCACAGTGATTGAAGCGTCCTCAGGCAGCACTGCCGTTTCAGAAGCGTATTTTGCTCGCTTGCTTGGCTTACCGTTCATTGCTGTTATGCCGAAAACCACCGCACGTAAAAAGATTGAACAAATTGAGTTTTACGGTGGTAAAGCGCATCTTGTAGAGCGCTCAGATCAGATTTATGACGAGTCTCGACGCTTGGCTCAAGAGTTAAATGGTCACTACATGGATCAGTTTACTTATGCTGAACGTGCGACTGACTGGCGCGGCAACAACAACATTGCGAACTCTATCTTTAGCCAAATGGAACTAGAAGATCACCCAATTCCTAATTGGGTAGTAATGAGCCCAGGAACTGGTGGTACATCCGCAACCATTGGCCGTTTTATTCGTTACCAAAAATACGACACCAAACTTTGTGTCGTAGACCCTGAAAACTCGGTGTTTTACGACGCTTTCCAGTCAGGTAATCACTCATTAAAAGGTGAGGCCGGCAGCAAAATTGAAGGCATCGGTCGACCACGTGTCGAGCCAAGCTTTATTGCAGGTGTTATTGACGAGATGCGCAAAATTCCAGACGCTGCCAGTGTGGCAACTGCACATTGGGTTTCTCAACTGATTGGGCGTAAAGTCGGTGCATCAACAGGGACGAACCTCTACGGTGTGCTTCAACTGGCCTGCGAAATGAAACAACGCGGTGAAACAGGCTCTATCGTGACACTTTTATGTGACTCTGGTGAGCGTTACTTAGATACGTATTACGACTTAGCATGGGTAAAAGAGAACATCGGTGATATTCAACCTTACCTCGCGCAACTTGAAGTCATTCAAGCGAAAGGCTGTGTCGAACCTGCATGTTGCGGTCCAATTACCGCTTAATATGTAAATTCGAATGTAAAAAACAGCCCGCTGATGTGCGGGCTGTTTTTTTGGAAATGAGTATTACTTTTTCTGACGCGCTTCAAACGCCGCCAATTGTTCTGGCGTTGCCGCTGGCTGATGATTTTGTTTCCATTCATCGTAAGTCATGCCGTAAACACGTTCGCGAGCGTCATCAATATCTAAATCCACACCGAGATTTTCCGCTTCAGCTTTGTACCATTTGCTAAAGCAGTTGCGACAGAAGCCCGCAAGAATCATGAGGTCGATGTTCTGCACGTCTTTATTCGCGTCTAAATGCGCCAATAAACGACGAAATGTCGCCGCGTCTAACTTATCTTGTTCTTCTTGAGTCAGATTTTTATATTTGAATTCAGCCACTTTCCTTTCCTTCTCTCTTATTTGATTGACGTTAGTCACCATACCGAATAGTAAGTTCTCCAGCCTAGGAAGTCTGCTTTAGCGCAACAATTCCCAGTCTAAATGACTACCTTTGCGCAAAAGCTGATATGATAAACGCCATCTATCTTATTGATTAAATTAATATTAACACAACTCATTACAACGGTCTTTTACAAAGGTTATCGTCAAGTTATGAAAAACGCCATTCTATTATTGTCTGCCTTGACCATCAGTGTGCCGACTTTTGCTGCTCAAGAACAAACTCATCAATCTTATTTTTATCTGGGTACTGGTAACGTCGGTTTTGATACGCCCTATTTTGGCTCAGACAGAGACAATGAGTGGTCCACACCACATATCACTGTTGGTTGGGGCTATCATGTTAATCAATACCTTGCGTTTGAAGGTGTGCTTCGCTACTCCCAAAACGAACTTAAAAACGACACACTGAAAACAGATTTGGATTTGCACTATTACCAAGCGGGTATGTCAGCAGTATTGACCAGTGATAACCTTGGCGATACACCACTTTCTTTGTTCGGCCGCGTGACCGCGTTAGGGACTCAGGCAGAAATGTACGTTCCAAACGAACAAAAAGTCACAGATGATTCAGGAGCACTATTCAATATCGGTGCTGGTGTCCATTGGGATATGAGCAAAGACATCTGGTTGCGCGCAGAGTACATCTATAATGTCGCAGATATGGGCTTTGAAGATTTTTACGACAGCTACGAAGGTGTGCAAGTTAGCTTAGGGAAACGCTTCTAACATTAGATAGCACCAAGTTACCAGAATTGAAATACAAACAAGCCGAGGTTTTTACCTCGGCTTGTTTTACAATCTACGGTGTGTCATCAGTTACTGAGCGGAGAACTTTTCTGTTGTCTCTTGATTCACATGGCTACTTGGTTGACCGGCATCGAGAGAGTGTAAAATACCATCTTGACGATCTTTTAGTGCATTCGTTAACGTCGGAAGTGCAGTGGTCGCTAACAACGCCATAACACCCGCAACTAAGACCATTTCTACCATGTAACTACCACGTACTTTTTTCAAGAGAACACCTCAAATAATAATAGGTATATGCTGCTTTCCCGGCATGAAACCTAACAAGACCCGACATTCAGTCAATACGATGAGCGAGTCCTGTGCCCCTCGAAGAAGTGGCGAAATAATAAACAAAAATAATCATTAGATCTATAAGTAATCACTCTCAATATAAAAAAACACCGAACAAAAGTTGTTCGGTGTTTTCAATCAAAGCTTTACGTACAGCGGCTAAGGATGAGCAATACGGCCTTTTGTATCGTGGCTGAGTGCTTTGTTCAATTCTGCTTCTACATGACCTGGCGCCTGTGTTTTCGCCGAAATCAATCGATACATAGCCGGGATGACAAATAAGGTCACCAATGTTGCAAATCCCATCCCGAAAAAGATCACGGTACCCACAGCAATACGACTCTCATAACCTGCCCCTGTCGAAACGATCAGCGGGATGGCACCAGCAAGCGTGGTAAATGCTGTCATCAAGATCGGGCGTAGACGTCGCGCAGCTGCATCAATAACCGCTTTTTCGAATTCAACACCGCGATCTCGCAACTGGTTGGCAAACTCAACAATCAAAATGCCGTTTTTCGTCACCATGCCGATCAACATGATCATGCCAATCTGGCTGTAAATGTTCATGCCTTGCCCCATCACAACCAAGCCAAGGAAGCCACCAAATACGCCCATCGGCACCGTAAACATCACAACTAACGGGTTCACGAAGCTTTCAAACTGAGCCGCCAACACGAGATACGCCACAAGCAATGCCAACGCAAACACAACAGCAACACTCGCTTGGTTCTCTTTAAAGTCTTTTGACTCACCAGAATAACTCACCGAGATGTCGCCTGGTAAATTGTCTATCGCTTGTTGATCAAGGTAATTCAGCGCGTCTCCTAATGTGTAGCCTTCTGTCAAGTTGGCTGTAATAGTGATGGATTTCTGTTTGTTGTAGTGAGATAGACGAATAGAAGCTGCCACTTCTTCAATTTTAGTGACCGCGTCTAACGTCACTAACTGCCCACTATTAGTTCGCAGATAAATCTGGCTTAAATCCGCTGCATTATTAAAGCTGTTTTCATCACCACGAAGATACACATCATACTCTTCGCCACGCTCAACATAAGTCGTTTCACTTTTACCACCAAGCATGATTTCTAGCGTATCAGAAATGTCTTTGACACTGACCCCTAGTTCTGCGGCACGCTGTCTGTCGACCGTAACCAATAGCTCTGGCGTTTTCTCTGAGTAATCGATCTCAGCGCCTTCCATCATTGGCGATTCTTCTGCTTTGTTTTTCAACATTTCAGCCCAGACGAGAAGTTCATCGTAATCAGAGCCACCTAATACAAACTGAACAGGCTCACTCGAACCACCTTGGAAACCAGGCATGAATGGGAACACTCGAACATCAGGTATGCCAGCCAGTGCGCCACGCACTTTGTTAAGCGCTTCCTGAGCTGTTACATCTCGCTCGTTCCAGTCTTCTAGAATCATGATAACAAAGCCGGTTTGATCGCCTGCCTGTCCACCAAATGCAGGCGTTTGGATACTAAACGACTTCAGATACCCTTGCCCAAGTAATGGCATCAATCGGTCTTCAACAATGTCCATATTGGCTGACATACGATTGTATGACGTAGCATCAGCCCCGCGTACAAACGCAAACATCACGCCGCGATCTTCTTGAGGGGTCAACTGGGCTGGCACTTGGTTCATCAAGAAGTAACTGCCGCCCAAACACGCCAAAATCACCAGCGGTGCAGCCCAACGCATTTTCAATGCGCCTTTCAATAATGAGCGGTAACCACTCTCAAGTTTACTAAATAGGCGATCGACCACTTGATTAAATCGATTTGGTTTTACATTCGCCTTCAAAATCTGACTACCCAATACAGGAGTTAATGTTAGGGCGATCAAAGACGAGAAAATTACTGACATCGCCAACAAGACAGAAAACTCAGTAAATAGCAGACCTACCATGCCATCCATAAAAGAAATCGGCAGGAATACCATCACCAGCACTAGCGTTGTCGCGATAACGGCAAAGCCTACTTCCCGCGTACCTTTATAAGCCGCAAGCAAAGGCGATTCACCACGTTCGATATGGTGGAAGATGTTTTCAACAACCACAATCGCGTCATCCACTACCAAGCCGATAGACAGGATCAGCGCCATCAAGGTGATTAAGTTGATAGAAAAGCCAAAGTAATAAGCGGCAATGAACGAAGAAATCAGCGATACCGGAACCGTAACAGCTGGGATCAAGGTTGCACGAGCTTGACCAATGAAGATGTACAACACCAAAATAACCAAACCACCCGTAATAAATAGCGTGCTATATACCTCTTCTATCGAGCGCTCGATAAACACCGTCGCATCGTAGTCGATAGCAAGCCGCGTCCCTTCCGGCAAGAACTTCTGGATGTTATCAACTTCAGCTCGAACTAATTTTGCTACTTCTAACGGGTTCGCATCAGACTGAGGAACTACCCCCAAACTAACATTGACGACGCCATCGCTTTTAAAGGTCGAGTTTTCGTTTTCTGCACCGATAAAAACATCAGCGACATCTTTCAAATAGATAGGCGTGTTGTCGCTTGCCCTTTTAATCACGAGGTACTGAAAATCTTCCGGCGTGTTATAGCTGCGCGCTGTCCGTACCGACATGACTGTCGAGTCATTACGAACTTCACCACCCGGACTTTCTAAGTTTTCACTTCGCAGTGCCGATGTAATGTCCGAAGCCGTGACTGAGCGCCCCGCCATCAGCTCTGGCTTAAGCTTCACGTACATCACCTTGTACAAACCACCAGAGAGATCAATGGAGCTCACCCCAGAGATCAAGCTAAAGCGATCCATCAGTACACGTTCTGCATAATCCGTCAATTGAGTGCGGTCCATCTCTGCAGAGCTGAGGTTAATATAGAGGGAGGCCTGACCTGAACCGTTATTCTTGTAGACAATTGGATCGTCCGCTTCATCAGGTAGCGAACGTTGAGCGCGAGCCACCGCGTCGCGAACATCACTAACACCCGTATTGAGATCGTAACCGAGCTCAAAAGTGATCGTGATACGCGAACTGCTGTTTCGCGTCGTCGAACTGATCTCATCTATTCCGCTGATACCTGAAAGCTGATCTTCTAATACAGAAGTAATTTGACTCTCGATGATCGTCGCGGAAGCGCCCTCGTAACGCGTACTAATAGAAACGACCGGACTTTCAATGTCCGGCATTTCTCGCACCGCTAGTTTCGTAAAGGATACAAAACCAAATACACACAGCAGCATACTCAATACCAACGCTGCGACTGGGCGTTTTACAGAAACGTCAGAAAGTAACATTAGTTTGCTTCCTTAGCCGCTTCGTCTTGCGTGCTTTGAACACCTTGATTACCAGTTGCGTTAACTGTTTCTGACTTTCCTGGTGCGACAATTTCCTTAACTTCAACACCATCTCGCATATTAACGATGCCCTGTACAACAATTTTGTCGCCAACTTCAACGCCTGATTCAATAACGACTTCGTTATCGACACGAGCACCGAGAATGACTTCTTGTCGAGTCGCTTTATTGTTGTCATCGATGACGTATACGTAACGCTTGGTGCCAGAGTATTCTAGTGCTTGAACCGGGATAATTGGCGCTTCAATCGCTGGGAAGGCCAATGATGCATTCATTAACATGCCCGGTTTTAAGCGGTTTTCAGGGTTCTCAAACTCAATACGCACACGCAGGTTCAGCGTTTCTGAGCTAATCCGCGTATCAATGCCTGTGACTTGACCAGTAAACGTCTGTTCACCCCATGCACTGGTTTTGGCAATGACTTCCACACCAATAGAAAGCATCGATAAATAGCGCTCCGGTACCTGTAAATCAAGCTCCATGACGGAAAGGTCATCCAAGGTCAACAGCTCTGTACCCGCGCTAACCATTTTACCGCGACTAAAATCGATGAAACCAACAGTGCCAGAGAATGGAGCCGTAATATGAAGATCGGCCAAATTTGCTTGAGCGGCGTCCAGCCTTGCTTGTGCAATTTCAACGCTTGCTTTTTGTGCGTCGATCTCAGTTTGGGTGATAGCATTTCGCTTAACCAAACGTTGAAACTCTTTTAGCTTACGTTGTTCATCTTTAAGGTACGCCTTTGCCTCAATCAAAGCGGCTTGAGCCTTATCATCATCCAACTTGATTAACAGCTGACCTTGTTGGACATTTTGATTCGCTTTAACAGCGATTTGATTCACTTTGCCGGCGACTTCCGATGCAACAACCACAGACTCCGCCGCTTCTAATTTACCGATAAGCGATAAGGATTGATTGATCTCGTGCGTTTCTACTTGCTCAGTTACGACGGTAACTGCTGAGCCTCGCATAGCTGCGAAAGCTGATGGAGAACTCATTAATATAGAAAGCGTTAAAACAGATAACGATAACGTGGCTTTCATGCTCATGATATTGACTTCTAAACGAATAAACTTATGTCATTAAACTGCTTACATTTTATCAGTAGATACGTGGTTTAACGTCAAGTAGTGTAAATTCAAGTAAAAAGAGCGTTTCTCTTCTGTTCAAAGGACACACAAAACGCTGACTTTCTACCATCTTTGCCCAAAAAGACAGCATTCAACGTAAAAACGCAAGAAAAACGCTTTACAGCCTGAGCGAGTTTGCTATGATTCGCTCCGCACTTGGGAGATGAGTTGGGAAAACATCTTACTAAGTATAAAAATCCTCTGGAGGGGTTCCCGAGTGGCCAAAGGGAGCAGACTGTAAATCTGCCGGCACTGCCTTCGATGGTTCGAATCCGTCCCC
>NZ_JAMQWD010000001.1:0-5517 GCF_024744415.1 Vibrio sp. RM-41-2B
AAAGCTCCCGCATTCCACCTTAAACACTAAACGCAACGCATAGTAAAAATGCCACGCGTTGCGAATCACTCTTAAACAGTTTGTTAGCCGCTCATTCCCAAAGGTTATTGCTTGCTCAATAGGAACTTACGCAAGTCTCTCTCAGCACGCATAACAAACAGAATAAATACTTTGTCGCCGTCTTGTTTATAGAAAACGCGGCACGGATTAACTACAACTTCACGATAACTTAGATGTTCTAGTTCAGGCGGAATGCGACCCGATTCAGGGAAAGCCTCTAAGCGCTCGACTTTAGAAAAGATCGTTTGAACCAATTGTTTTGCAGCTACGATATTTTCAAGTGCGATGTATTCAGCGATATCATTAAGGTCGGATAGCGCTGGCTCAGTCCAGATTATTTCAGCCATTTTGACATTTTGCCCTTGGCTTCATCGTGACTCACCACTTTACCGTCAGCTAATGCACGTTCACCTCGTGCAATCCCCTCCAGAATCGCCAAACGATTTTGCATAAACTCGTAATCATCAACATCAACCAGATATGCCGATGGCTTACCATGTTCGGTAATTAACACTGGTTCTTTAGTGTCGTGGAGATCGGCAAGGATCTTTGTTGCTTGGCGTTTGAGTGATGTAACTAGTTCTACTTTCATGAGAGCTGCTCCAAAGGAATACTAAAGTGATACTATTCTATCACTTTGAGTATAGCAAGCTCCATGACGGCTAACGCCCAATTAAGGGGTGAGCAACGCTACCACCCAACCTAAAGCATTGTACCGTAACCACTAAAATTGAAGTAGAAGCAAAAATGCCAAGCGTTGGGAATCCCTCTTAAATTGTTTGTTATGTTTTACCACAAATGATTGATTTAATTGGCAAAGAACTACTTTGTTGAGCCCATTTCAAGAAGTAAATCACAAGCTCGTTCTCACTTGGCTTACAGATGCACGAAACACCAAGCGAGTAAATCCACTTCCCTTCCCAATGAGGCAACCCGACAAACGTTCAACAAACGCCCTCTCTTTCCAACCAAAGCGCAAAACAATGGCAAATTGCCGAGGCAACTGCCAAGCTGACATGCTACTTGGCAAAGAATCTACAAGCGACTTAGAACCAGTGAGATTTGAAACCAACCCCCACGACCTGCAAATGAAGCAACCCGAGAATATTACATGTTTTACGGGTTGAGAAATTCACGAATTTGGGCCGACAATGCGGATTTGCTGAGGCAACTCGGGCGAACTGCCAAAGGGACAAAGAACATAGAACGAAGATGCTTTAAGTCACTGAAATACAAGTAAACATAACGCCCTGCTAAGGTGTGAGCCACATTAGCACCACAATAAAAATCACCACCATAATCACAAAAGTATGGGGAGTTAAAACTGCCGAGCGTGGCGAATCACTCTTAAGCAGTTTGTTAGCATGCGGGGCTGATTGATTCACCATATTTACATACTGCCTCATAGCAGACACGTAGTTGCCGATTGTTCTATCAGATATTTCATGCGATTCATGAAGCTTCGCGACTATAGCCGAAATATCGTTTTCACTAGCTAGAGTTTTTGAGTTAATTCTAATATTTGCATGCTTCTCCACACCATTTAAGTAGGAAACATAAGACTTACAAGAGTCAGCCACTTTGTCATTTTGCCCTACGCCTTGCTCACGAATAAATGCTTCATATTTCTTCTGATGTTCAAACATAACCCTAGCCTCTGAGTATTCATACTCTTAAAACGTAGGTTACGATCCCATCTAATGTCATCTATGATTTCGTACAAAGCATGCTAACGCCCTGTTAAGGGGTGAGCAACGCAATACCGAAGCCGCCGCATACCACCTTAATCACTTAAACCAACGCATAGTAAAAATGCCACGCGTTGCGAATCCCTCTTGAACAGTTTGTTATGTTAATCAGTCAGCCACTCCACTGCCGACTCATAGTTACCAAATGATTCCATTTCACCTGATATAAACCAACTGCCTACTTTAGCGGCCAGCTCCTGCCAATTTTTATCACCATAGATGGCTATTTTCTCAATATTAAAACCAACCTTTAACCCAAGCTGAAAATCGTCCCAAGCAGCCCGAAGCTCCCAACCTGAGAACTCAGTAATGTCGACCAACATTTTTATATGCTCTGAATTGATACCTTTTAAGCTAGAATCCAAGACTGGAACAATAGCTTTATAGTCTTCGTGGGTGAGTTTACCTGTAGCCTTAAACACTAAAACAGATTCAGAGCCAATACACTCAATACCTATTGTAATTCCATGACGTTCTATACTCATAGCGAATACCTAAAGTTGAATTGACCTGTACAGCTTAGGGTAAGCGAACAACAAAAGATGAGAGCTAATTACCAGTTTTATGCGGAATTTCAATGATTAACATAACGCCCAGTTAAGGGGTGAAGCACGCAATGACTAAGCCTCTGCATTGCGCTTCAACACCGAAACCAATGCATACCAAAAATGCCACGCGTGCTGAATCCCTCTTGAACTGTTTGTTATAACGTTTTTTCCACCGAAATCAACCAACTAGGGACATTTTCTCTAAACCAATTGAAGTACATAGAGGCTGATGATTTACCTCGACGTATCAAGATATTAGTGACTTCGACAACTAACCAAACTTTCGCAAGAATCAAATGTCTTTGCAGTTTATCTTGGGACAACTTGGAAGAGTATTGGACGTATTTTTCTACTATTGACTCATAATCACGGCTTGTTCCTAAACCTCTAACCAAAGGAGCCAAATCAATTGCAGGACTACCAAAACCAAACCGCTCCCAGTCAAACAAAACAAGTTCGCCATTATCTCTAGTACCCCAGTTCCCTTCATTGCTATCGCCCGATATTAGTCCTTTAAAGTCGAATAATTCGAATGATAAATGCTGAATAGTTCTCATAGAATCTTGGGTTACCTCAGGCAAGTTTAATCTATTCAATGCAAGATCAGTAGAGCGTGAATCCCAAGCGTGGTTCTTTACTGGAAACTGTGGCTGGAGCTTCGAATTATGAATGAATGCTAATTGCTCAAAAGTACTTTTATTAGCGTGTAGACCATTGAGCGTAATACTATGGGGAATGTACTCAATAACTAAGTTATTGCCACTAATATTAAGTAGTTTGGGAGTATTTACACCATCTAATGCCTCAGCTGCAAACTGATAAAAATTAAGTTCAACATCTGATGCCTCTCCTTTATAAATACAAGGCTCGCCCTCAAATTCCTCAATTGAAACATGAGCCGCCCCCATTTTGGATAAGTCTTGTTTTCCCATATGCTTCCCTGCGTTATAACGCTCTGCTAAGGGGTGAACAACGCGATACCGATGCCGCCGCATGCCCCTTAACCACTAAAATCAACGCATAGTAAAAATGCCACGCGTTGTGAATCCCTCTTAAGCAGCTTGTTAGTACGCTGCCCTTAAAGCCTTTGGCACACGCCAAGATACTGAAATATAGCACGGAAATTGTGGCTAAAAACACAGAAACTAAACGGACAGCTGCCGGCCTAAAAAACCGACATCAAGACGAAAGTTGGCTAGAAGAAAAACATGTCAAACTGCCCATTTTCACCGTTATCAAATTAGCAAAGGATTCGATCTTCAGACTTTAACAGCAGCGCTAAAGAAATTCAGTTTTTACCGAACACTTCCCAGCATCAAAGAAACCACACCAGAGAAATCGCCCAAAAGTTAGAAACCGTAAACGATGAAGTCAAAGCGAAAACTTCGCATCTAGTGCCACCGGAGCGAACGTGAAAGGCACATTTTTCAGGTGTAAAGCCATGAAAAGAAAACAATAAACACCGAAACTTTTTACCGCTGATGCCAATCCAATACTAACGCCGCGTTAAGGGGTGAACAACGCCACCACCCAACCTAAACCATTGTGCCATAATCACAAAAACTAAACTTTGAGCCAAAACGGCCAAGCGTTGAGAATCCCTCTTGAACGCATTGTTATGACACTATAGACTAAGCGCAACATAGCATATTGAGACTATATTATGACGCCAAATACAAATGAAAAGTTAATAAAAGAAATTAGAGAAAAAGTTAAAAACATTCGAAACTATCGACCTAAAGTTGGTGTATTTGGTGTGACAGGAGTTGGAAAATCGAGTTTGTGTAACGCACTTTTTGGTAAAGATATAGCTCCAATTAGTGACGTGACAGCCTGTACAAGGGAGCCACAAGAAGTCCTAATTGGTGACTCAGACAGTGGGATTACTATTGTAGACGTTCCTGGCGTTGGAGAAACTCCAGAGCGAGATGCCGAATACTTTGAACTCTATAAAAGTCTAATCACTGAATTAGATCTAGTGATCTGGGCAATAAAATCTGACGACCGAGCCTATAGTATTGCTTTGAAGGCATACAATGAAATACTACGCCCTGTGAACGAAACTTGCCCTACAGTTTTTGTGATAACACAGGTTGATAAAATTGAACCTTTGTTCGACTGGGACATGAAAGCGAACCAGCCAGGCGAACAGAAAAATGCAAACATTAATAAAAAAATCATCGAAGTATCAGCTGCATTTGATATATCTGTGCAAAACATTAGTGTCGTATCTGCTAACCAGAAGTACAACCTTGTTGAGCTAATGGATAAAGTAGTAGAGGTACTTCCAAATGAAAAAAAGTTCGCATTCACAAGAGAAGCAAACGAAGAGTACGTGTCGACAGAAGCAACGCTAGAAGCGGAGCGTGGTATCTTGGACTACATCAAAGATTTTTGCGGCGAAGCATATGAAGCAGTCAAAGATAACGTAATAGATGTAGTTGTCGAGACCGCTACTAAGGCGGCAAAAAGCGTTATTAAAAATGGAATAAAGTATGGGGCAAAGCTCCTAAAGGCTTTATTTTAAATAAACTCCTGCTGTTTAAAAGCTAAGCCGAAAATACTTAGCTTTTTATTTGCGTGTGTCATAACGCCCAATTAAGGGGTGAACAACGCCTCCACCCAAACCTAAAGCATTGTGCCATAAACACTTAACTGACTTGAAGTGAGACCGCCAAGCGTTGTGAATCCCTCTTAAATTGTTTGTTATGTGCGTACCAATTGGTTCCGCATTTCAATTAGTTGATGCTCACCAACCATCTCCACTTCTTGGATGAAATCAAAGCCAAGCTTTTCATAGTAACTTCGTAAATAGCTGTGAGCATGAATTTCTATAGAGCTTACACCCTGCGCTTTGGCGTATTCAATTAACTTGTTAACAACAATTGAGGCAATGCCACGACCTCGGTATGCTTTGAGAACGGCCACTCTTGCCATAACCGAAGAACCATTAGTCTTTACAACCAGTCGCGCTGTCGCTACACATTGATTTGCCTCTATAACAAGAGCATGTACTGCAACACTATCTAAGCCATCATCATCCAGCTCATTCGGAATATTTTGCTCGACTGTGAATACCTGATAGCGAATAGCCTGAGCCCTTTCTATGAATTCAGCAGACTTTCCGATTGTTACTTCCATGCCAATATCCTCGAAAGCAC
>NZ_JAMQWD010000020.1:0-1551 GCF_024744415.1 Vibrio sp. RM-41-2B
CACAAAAATAATATAGACGGAGTTACATGTGAGAAAACCAAGGTTATTTATAGCTTCCTCGGCAGAAAGCTTACCGATCGCTGAGGCTGTTAATGTGAATTTAGATCACGACTTTGAAGTGACTATATGGAAAAACGGCACATTTAAGCTTTCTTCGTCAACCATTGATGATTTGGTTGAGAAATCGTCAACTGTAGATTTTGCACTATTTATATTCGCTCCTGATGATATTACTTCAATCCGAAGTCGTAAGGAGCATGTAGTAAGAGATAATGTTATTTTTGAGATGGGTTTGTTTGTTGGTGCTATTGGGAAATCTCGTTCGTTTATCCTAAAGCCAAGAAATGTAGAAATGCATTTGCCAACAGATCTGTTAGGAGTTACTCCAGCGGATTATGAGGCAACACGTAGTGATAATGACTTGGTTTCAGCAACAAATCGTGCTTGCTCATTGATTAAATCCGAAGTTGAAAGGTTAGGGTTAATTAGCCATGTAGCTCTTTCTGAGAATAAGAGAATTGTTGCCAATCCAGCTAACTACGAGCTAAGGGATAAAGACTATCACTTTTTAGCAGAGTGCCTAAAAAGTCAAACTAACAATCCCGAGGGCATTTCGTTTTATAGCATCTACAATGGGTTAAAAGGCGTTAAAGAGTCTGTATTACAGGTTTCTTTAATCAAGTTAGAGAGAATGGGGTTAGTCAGTAAAAGCGTTGAATCTGATGAGCAAGGTTACGATTATTATGCTTACGCAATAACTGAACTTGGTGTAGATGAACTTCTAAAAAATGAAGACAAGCTCGAACCAAAAGTAATTTATAACGAACCGCCAATGGACTTTGACGACGATATTCCATTTTAGTGCTAACAAACTGTTCAAGAGGGATTCGCAACGCGTGGCATTTTCACTATGCGTTAGTTTTAGTGTTTAAGGTGGTATGCGGCGACTTTTGTATTGCGTTACTCACCCCTTAACAGGGCGTTATGTTGCCCCGATAAATTGACAATCTAGAGTTCTAAAATGATAAGAAAGTACAATTCAAATGACTTAGATTCAGTCCTTAAAATCTGGCTTGAAGCATCTGTTAAAGCTCATGATTTTGTCTCGGCTGACTTTTGGGAGTCTCAAGTTGAGAGCATGCGTAATGTTTATATCCCAGCGTCAGAAGTTTTCGTATACGAAATCGAGTCGAAAATAGTCGGCTTTTATGCGTTGTATGAAAACAACTTGGCAGCTATATTCGTGTTTCCTGCATTTCAGGGGCAAGGTATCGGTAAGCAATTGTTAAGTCATGCTAAAGCACAAAGAGCGATATTGAGCCTTTCCGTATATAAGGAAAATCAGGCTAGTTATCAGTTCTATCTGTCTCAAGGCTTTACAGTCGTCAGTGAGCAATGTGACGAGCATACGGGACACCCAGAGTACACAATGAGTTCGGGCACATAACAAGGCGTTTAAGAGGGATTCTCAACGCTTGGCAGTTTTGGTTCAAAGTTTAGCTTTTGTGTTTATGGCACAATGGTTTAAGTTGGGTGGTATAGCGTTGTTCA
>NZ_JAMQWD010000021.1:0-131481 GCF_024744415.1 Vibrio sp. RM-41-2B
CACTCCTTAACGCGGCGTTATGCAGCCACTTGAAATTCATTTACAATTATAGATTTATTAAAAGAGATGTAAAATGTACAAGAAACTAATCATTTTTAGCTTGCCTATTCTACTGGCGGCGTGCGCAGCGCCAAAATATACAGTTGAAGCTATTTCGGAAGAGAACCAGAGCAAGGAAATTACTATTGTACAAGATGACGCCACACGAGATGTTTTCTTGGACTCGGTACAAGAATGGTGTTTGGATACGGCACATAAATGTACGGTTGTAAGTGATGGAACTCTTCCTAAGAGCTCTGAACTTACGTTGACTTATGTATCGCGCTGGAGTTGGGACTTTAGAACGTTTATTGCAGATGCCCAAGTTAAGGCATATAAAAACAGTGAAAAAGTTGGCGAAGTAGAGTTCAAGGCGCCAAATAGTGCCAATTCATATAAGTGGGGAAATGACAATAAAAGAATCATCGCAATGATGGATTTACTGTTTGGGAAACAGTCGGTTAATGAAGCTCAGTTCAAAATTAAATCGGGCGAAATGTAGCGACGTAACAAACTGTTCAAGAATGATTCAGCAGGCGTGGCATTTTTGTTTTGTGGTGTCGCACCCATATTTGGAGCAGAGACTGTAAAATGGGAAGATATTCCTGTAACAGGTTTCTCTGGCTTTTTTCTAGCTTTTGCAATATGGCCTGTATTTAGCCTGTTTTTTACATTGTTTATGTGGTGTTTTGCAGCATTTGGTTTATGGATTTACTCATTTATTAAACCGTTGAACTTAGTTTTTAAAGAGCGCTTCGAACCTAATTAGCTATTTGTATAACAAAGCATTTTAGAGTGATTCCCAACGCTTGGCATTTTCAGTTCAAGGTTGGGTTTCGTGTTTTAGGCACAATCGTTTAGTTTGGGTGGTAGCGTAGTTCATGCCTTAACCGCGCGTTATGCGCTTTACGAATTGAAACATGGAGAGAGTAATGGTTGTATATGGAGATTTGCAGTCAGGTAACTGCTTAAAAGTAAAATTACTATTGTCATTCCTTGGCATTGAGCACCAATGGAAACACGTTAATATCTTAGATAACGAGACTAAAACAACAGAATTTTTAGCCCTCAATCCAAATGGTAAAATCCCGACAGTCGTTTTAGATGACGGTCGAGTACTCTGTGAGTCCAATGCAATATTGGGGTACTTTGCAGAAGATACACCTTATCTACCTAAGGACAGTTATCAAAAAGCAAAAATGTACGAATGGCTTTTCTTTGAGCAATACTCACATGAGCCTTATATTGCAGTGGCGCGTTTTATTCAGAAGTATCAAGGTATGCCGGAGCACCGTCTAGAAGAATATAAATCACTACAATCAGGCGGCCATAAAGCATTACAAATCATGGAGCTACAGCTGTCAAAAACTAAGTTCTTAGTTGGTGATAATATTTCTATTGCTGATATCGCACTGTATGCTTATACCCATGTCGCAGATGAGGGTGGTTTTAACCTAGAAACTTACCCAAATATCGAGCGTTGGATTGGGGTAATTCGCAAGTTGGACGGTTATGTAGGTATGTATTAACCACGCGCATAACATAGCGTTTAAGATAGATTCGCAATGCGTGGCATTTTAACTATGCGTTGAGCTCAGTGATTAAGGCGGTATGCGGGAGTTTCGGTATTGTGTTGATCACCCTTTAACAGGTCATTAGCCCTCAAAGGTCAAATATGGATATTTACCCAGAAATCGAGTTATCTAAAGCACAGCATAATGCAATTGAAGCTCTTAGAAACCAGTCGTTTCCTGAACATCAAGTTACTCGCTCTTACTATAAGCAACTCCCGCATATGAGAGTTCTGAATTACGAAGGTGATCAGTTAGTTGGTTACATGGGATTAGACTACAGAGTTGTTCGTGTTGGTGATGAAATTTATAAAGTATTAGGTGTGAGTGACTTTTGTGTCGAGAGCACAGTTCAAAGACAAGGTATTGGTACAAAAATGTTGTCTCAACTCAGCGAGTATGCGTCCACTAAAGATGTCGACTTCATCATTTTAGTCTCCGATTTGGAGCGTTTTTATGTGGCTAATGGTTATATGCGCCTTAACTCTCTAAGTTCTTGGTTGCGAGTTCACGAACATAAAAATTACGGTGTCGCTGTAGAGCAACTAGATGATTTATATGTTAAACCTATCAGCGGTAAAACTTGGGCTGTTGGTCATATAGATTGGTTAGGGTATATGTATTAGTCAGTAGTGGGCTAATAAATTGTTCAAAAAGAAATACTACACGTGGCATTTCCAATTAGCGTTTCTTATACCTTACGAGAGCGTTTTCCCACAAGGAGTAATATGTGATTGTAGTAGCAAGGTTTTCTTTTCCTCATGAAGTTCATATTGCGAGAGCAAGCCTAGATAGTGTCGGAATAGAAAGTCACATCGCTGACGAACACACGGTGAATACTCAGTGGCTTTATTCAAATGCAATGGGCGGCGTTCGTCTGATGGTGGCCGAAAGTGATGCAGAAGACGCGAAACAAATACTTAGCAGTGATTTCTCAGAATCATTAGAAAATGAACTTGCCGTTGATGAAGGAAAAGATGTTTGCCCTAACTGTGGTAGTAAAGAGCTATATACATTTACAAAAGGTAAGCGTCCAGCTTTCTTAGTCTTTATTTTACTGGGTTTTCCATTGTTCTTTTACAAGCATGGTTACAAGTGTAAGCAGTGTGGGGAATTCAGTGAAAGGCTTTAATTTAAGTCTTTAGATAACAAAGCGTTGAAGAGATAATTTGCACGCGTAGCATTTTTTACTTTGCGTTAGGTTGAGTGGCTATGCAGAAGTCAGAGTTCTGCTTACTTCCAAGGAAAGCATTATACGATAGTGAAGGGACAACATTGAATGAGTGAAATTAAAACAATAGAGCAGTTAAAAGAGATTTACGCAGAGCCAAGTGCGAGAGCTAAAAATAAAGCGTTGCCTGCCCTAGATGTTCATGCGATTACATTAATTAATAATTGCCATTTTGCAGTTCTAAGTACCGCCGATACTCAAGGCTATATCGATCTCTCTCCGAAAGGAGGGGAGCCTGGCTTCGTAAAAGTTTTAGATGAATCAACATTGTTGCTCCCTGATAGCTCGGGGAATAATCGTATAGATAGTCTAAAAAATATCATTAGTAACCCCAAAGTTGGGTTGTTATTGATGGTAAATGGTATTGATGAAGTACTGCGTATTAAAGGAATTGCAAGTATTCACACAGACTCCAAATTGATATCTGCTTGCCCCGATGGAAGTAAAGGTCCTAAGGTTGTTATCAAAATAGTCATCGAGAGTATGTACTTTCATTGTGCGAAAGCGGTGATGAGAGGGAAACTTTGGTCTGATTACTATAAAGTCAATCGCTCAATTCTCCCTTCATTAGCTCAAATCTTTAAAGATCAACAAAAGTTAGAAAATAAAGCGCTTAATCAAGAAGAGATGTTGAAATATTACCAATCCAGTCTTTAGAGCGAGTGTAGTAAAGTGTTTAAAAGGGAGAAAAATGCTTGGCTCTTTAGGTTTGACCTGCTGTACGGCACTATGGATTAGTTTTGGTGGGGATGTTATTCAACCCATAACGTTAGTCCACAAATAAACAATTGTTAGTCCAAATTTTAAAATGAAAAATGTAGAAAACTTTACTCTAGAAAATTACGTTTTGGCTAGTCCGGGAATTAGGTGTGTTGGACAAATGATCGACTTTTTTGTCAGTTTTAGCATTTTTACACTCGTTTTGTGGGGCGGCTTAGAAATCGGTATTGAAAAGGAACTTGTTCGCGCTACAGCAGTAACAGCGGCTGTGTCGTATTACCTTTTTTCTGATAGTTTCCCAAATGGTCAAAGTGTGGGCAAAAAACTTTTGGGCATTGCAGTTATAAGTGCAAGAACGGGTAAAAGGTGCAATATTTTTCAGTCACTTTTTAGAAATATTATTACTCCATTCTTCGGTTTTATTGACTCAATTTTCATTCTTGGTAAAAAGAGGCAACGGCTCGGTGATAAGTTAGTGAGAACAGTGGTGGTAGTTCACTAGCTTGTTTAAAAATTGACAGCGCTGGGGGTTTGGGTTTAAGTCGGGCTTTGTTTTCAGGGTGGAACAGCTTCGCTTAGGTGGTGGCGTTGCTCACACCTCAATTCGGTGTTAGGCAATCAGAATCAGTACGTAATTATGAATAAAGAGCATTCCGAAGCTTTCATTTTGGAGATTGATAAGGTTTTAGCCCCGAGCGGTTTCAAGTTTATCAAATCTAGAGGAGTATGGGAGCGCAAGGTGGGTAAGGTCGATGTCGAATGGTTTCACTTAAACTTTGGGCTTACTGTTTTGAACCCTTCCTTCGGGGTTAAATACAAAGATATAGAAAAGGTCTTACCTAGAGAAATGCGTTGTATTGGTGGTGTTTCTCGCATGTTGAGCAGTATCACTGGTAATTCATATACCGACGCAATTAGTCCTATAGCTTTCGCTTATATGGTAAAACAGTTACTACCTATTGAGTTAGAAAAACTAAGAGATAGAAAGCGGGTTATCGAGAGTTTAAAAAGCGAAGATGTAAAAGTCTGGCCCGTGTTCAGTTATTCCACTCGTATACGACTGCTTCCTTTGCTTCTAAGTAAAACTTCGCCAAATGAAGCAATAAAGTATATGGCCTATTTTGAGTCCGAACTTAGGACTCGTGATCAACTCATTCCAAACTATGATGCGTTCAAAGGTTACTTGTTGAAGCACTTGAAGGCCTAAAAATTGCTTCAATTGATAATCGTGACAAGTGGCGCTTTTACTATGCGTTGAGCTTATTAAAAAGTGTTATACGAGAGCATTTGTATTACGTATATCACACTTTAGTTGGTTTTTATTCACCAATAACAAATCAAAAGGCTGGCCAAAAAATGTTAGTAACTAAGATTGAAACGGAACGATTAATTCTAAGAGAGCTAGTTGAAGATAATGCAAGCGAATTGTTTGGCATATTCTCAGACCATGAGGTCATGAAATATTGGAACTCTGGCCCTTGGGGTTCAATTGATGAGGCTCTAACATTTATAACCAATAGTACACAGGCTATGAATAGCAATACAGAAATGACACTAGGCATCTTCCTAAAGAGTAATGGCCAACTTCTGGGTAAGATAATGCTGTTTAACTACGTGAAAGAGTCCAGGCGCGCAGAAATTGGCTTTGGCGTTAGTCGCAATTTCTGGGGTAAAGGCATTGTACTAGAGGCGGGAAACGCATTAATCGAACACGCATTTAAAACACTGAATCTACGTCGAATAGAAGCTGAGATAGATCCAGACAATGTTTCTTCAGGTAAAG
The DNA here is from genome assembly GCF_024744415.1 of Vibrio sp. RM-41-2B. NCBI lineage: Bacteria > Pseudomonadati > Pseudomonadota > Gammaproteobacteria > Vibrionales > Vibrionaceae > Vibrio > Vibrio sp. RM-41-2B. Next base: position 5,345 of record NZ_JAMQWD010000021.1, read on the forward strand.
TCTTGGAACGGCTAGGTTTTATAAAGGAAGGTTTCCTAAGGCAGCGCTGGGAAGTTAATGGAGTCGTATCAGATTCCGCAATTTATGGGTTGTTAGCTAAACCTCTGGATAGAGCTTAATATCCAGCCTTAAAAGCACCTAATAGATATAGCCTGCCAGCGCTCTATACATAGCCTTACACTTGACGGTGAGGTTTCTTGAATTGACTTGGTGGTCACTGAATGTACTATCAAGGACAGGACTTACTGCAAGGATAGCAGCATGAGCGAAAAATTATTCTGGGTTAATCCCTACCAAACAGAACTTAACTCAAGAGTGACCAATGTAGACGGAAATAAAGTTGAATTGGACCAGACTATCTTCTTTGCGGAGTCTGGAGGACAAGAGAGTGATAAAGGAACGATTAATGGTATTCCGGTTTTGATTGCTCAAAAGTTAGGGGTTCGACTTATTTACACATTGGAATCCTCTCCAAATTTCGCTCTTGGTGACACTGTAACTACGCGTATTAATTGGAAGCGTAGATACGCCTTAATGAAGCTACACTTTGCGGCTGAAGTGGTGCTTGAGATGTTTTATCAGCGTCGGGAAGGCATTGTTAAGATAGGCGCGCATATTTCTGAAAATAAGAGTCGCATAGATTTCGAGTGGTCTGAAAGTATTGGTCCGTTATTGAAAGCAATTGAAACTGATGTGCAAGATTTGATTAACTCTGATTCAGTTATTATTAGTGACTTTTCCGATCAAGAGAGTGAAAGAAGGTATTGGAGAGTGGATGGGTTTGCGCAAGTACCTTGCGGTGGCACTCATTTAAAGCGCACATCAGAAGTCGGCCAAATTCAACTAAAACGCAAGAACATCGGTAAAGGCAAAGAAAGGGTTGTGATAACCTTATGCTCGTAAGTCGATAGGGCATTCGAAATAGATTCCTAACACGTGGCATTTTAGTTCATGGTGAGATTCACATTTGCGATATGATGATTGAGATTGAGGGCGTGTTGGCTACTTCTTAACGAAACGCTACACGATAGGAGCGGGAGGATGATATGTCGAAGGTAGCATTGAAAGGCTTTATTTTAGTTCCGGAAAAGGATTTAGAGTTAGTAAAACATGAGTTAATAACTCACAAAAGGCTCACGCTAGAAGAGCAGGGCTGCCTTACTTTTCTTGTGACTCAAAGCCCGACTAATCCTTTTCGTTTTGATGTCTATGAGGAGTTCGTCGACAAAGCCTCTTTTAAACAACATCAGGAAAGAGTTCAAGCCTCACATTGGGGAAAAGTAACAGCCAATGTTAAACGTCAATACGAAATCTTTGAATGTGTGCATGACTAATCGAATCGGAGTGATTTAGAGCGTTTACGCTTTGTTTTTTAGGTTGCTCTACGCTCTACTATGTTGCTTTATTCATCTATTCACCTGGTCTAGTGTTCTTGATACTTTGCCGTGTTAAATCTAGAAATTTTAATGGAAGTGTTATGTTTAGAGTTGTGTATGAATGGCGTGTGCCAAGTGAAAAAATGGATGAGTTTCAAAATATCTGGCGTTCGACGACAGATTCAATTCATCAGTCAGTAGATGGGGCGTTTGGTAGTTTTATGCTTCGTTCTTACGATGTACCGGAAAAGGTTTTAACTATTGCCAAGTGGCGAACACGTGAAGACTGGGAGCGGTTTTGGGGAACTAGTAACCCAGAAAAAATGAAGAAGATGAGTGAAATTGCAGAGCGTATTTCAGTTGAACCATTCGATGAAATTGAAGATAGAACTAAGTAGGGTCATAGACAAGCAATAGAAACGTTAAAGTGATGCCTAATGCACAGTTTGGCGGACAATATGAAAGACAACCTTAACCAAGGAATAGGGTTATGCAGATTTTAATTGTTGGAGGTAGCAAGGGTCTAGGAAGGTTCTTGACTACGAACTTACAGGGTACAGAAACTTATACTATTTCTAGATCAAAGCTAGTTGAGGATGGAGTAGCTTCTGTTCGTCTTGATGTTAGTCCGGAGAAAAAACCAGATTACACGTGCTTCAAAGGTGTAGAGTTTGACATCATAGTTTATTTGGCATCGATGTGGGGAGAGTCTTCAACATTGACAACAAACGAACTGATTGAGTTTATGAATGTTGGCCCGATTGGGTATCTTAATTTAGTCAATGAACTTAACGCTTTAGGTTCACTTAACGATAAATGCAATATTGTATCTATTGGCTCTACAGCAGAGCTTTCAGAAAGTAGTGAATACCCTGCATTCGCCCTCAGTAAAAGATTACTCAAAGATATTTCTAGCCAGCTGCAAAACGTTTATCGTGATTACCGCTTTACTCACTTTACAATAGGTGGGATCGGGCATACTGAAGAGGAACGTATTGAGTATTCGAGTGTTTTGGAGATTATAAATATGCTAACCAAGCTTGATCCAAACACATACCTTTCAAATATGCATATAAAGTCCAAGCTAGGAATGTAGCTCTCAAGCTGTATTACGTACCTGCTTCTATGATTTGGCATCATGTGCATACTTTTTATTGAGCTATGGTTATAACTCCAATGAAAGGAGTTTACTTATGTCATACATTGATGGGTTTGTCGCTGCAGTACCGACAGCGAATAAAGAAAAGTATATCGCACACGCAAAAATTGCAGCAGAAATGTTTAGGGAGTTTGGGGCATTAAAGGTTATTGAGACGTGGGGAAGTGAAGTACCAGACGGTGAGATCACATCATTTCCCATGGCAGTTAAAGCTGAAAGCAACGAAACCGTTGTGTTTTCATGGGTAGTCTGGCCTTCAAAAGAAGTTAGAGACTCAGGGTGGCAGCGGATCATGGGTGATCCTCGAATGAGTCCTGAGAATAACCCAATGCCCTTTGATGGAAAGCGTCTCATTTATGGTGGATTTGATGTTATTTTGGAGCAGTAAAATACCAGAGAGCCCCAGCTTGATTCGTGACACTTGGCGCGTTAATCAGGATTACGCTTCTGATGTACATTATTCCGCGATAAGCGTTGATAAAACTCCATGTGGAGGCTTAGAGTAAAAATGGAAGGGATGAAATTATTCACTGATTGTCGTATCAGCTATAGCTAGCCCCGGGCCTGCGATGGCAGGCACGTTAATGAACTACGGTCAACGCCTTGATAACCAACGGAAACCTAGACGTTTCATTACTTATAGTTCGATGAGATGTTATCCCGCAAGAAGTTAATCTGGAGAAAAGAATGGATTCAAACTCACTATTACTATTTGTTGTCGCTTGTCTCGCTATCAACATGATTCCTGGACCTGATGTAATTTATATTGTTTCCAATACAATGAAAGGTAAATTATCTACTGGGCTGAAAGCGGCTCTGGGGCTTGGTGTTGGTTACTTTTTTCATACACTAGCGGCATGTTTAGGTTTGTCAGCAATAATTCTGAGTTCATCTTTGGCTTTTAGCGTTGTTAAATGGTTAGGGGCCGCTTACCTAGTTTATTTAGGTGTTCAGTCATTACTGTCAATGTGGCGTGGAGAAAGTAAAATCGTTGAAAACAAAAATGTTGATAATAATAAAAATTTGTTTGTTCAGGGGGTTATCGTCAGCGTCTTGAATCCAAAAGTAGCGCTATTCTTCCTCTCGTTTCTGCCTCAATTTATTGATACGTCTGCAAGCTCAACATCAATGCAATTATTAGTACTTGGCTTGCTGTTCAGCGTACTTGCGACGACATGTAACGTTTTGTACGCATCTGTGGGTAATTGGGTATTTAGTCGTCCACACTCTCAGCGTTATTCAAGAACTCTTGAAGGTGTTTCAGGTATTCTACTTATCAGTCTAGCGAGTAAAGTGGCATTCAGTGATCGTTAGATACAGGACATTTTATTCTCGTGATTATTATATGGCTAATGTTTGCTCAATCTATACGTTAAATGAGTGCTATTGCATAGGTTGAATCACAAATTTCAAAAATACCAATAAGTGAACGTATTTGTTTATAGTATGGTTGGCGCGATTTTATCGTAGCTAGGTTAATAACATGAAAAATAAAGTAATTCTGTGTTCCGCATTCCTTTTGGGTTTATCAGGTTGTGCTTCTGTACCTACTGTTGATTCGACAGTATCAAATCAAATGAAATCATTTGAAGCACCTCAAAAGGGGAACGCAGGGATTTATATTTACCGAGAAGATGCTTTTGTCGGAGCAGCACTTAAAAAGTATGTTTACGTCGATGGAGAATGTATTGGTGAAACCGCTCCTGGTGTGTTTTTCTACCATGAGGTCGAAGGCAATAAAGAACATCAAGTAAGTACAGAGTCTGAGTTTTCTGAAAATCACTTAACTATCTTAACGGAAGAGGGGCGCAATTATTTCGTTAATCAATACATTAAAATGGGTGTATTTGTTGGTGGTGCGGGCGTGGAACTCGTAGACGAAAGCAAAGGTAAAGCAGAAGTACTAAAAGTAGACATGGCAGAAAAAGGAAACTGTTCTTCGATCTAGTTTTACTAACAGACCGCTTTTTAGATTAAAAAACACATTATCAATGTAACCCAACGCTTGATGAGATCCATTCAGCGTTGGGTTTTGTATTTTTGGCAAACAGTATACCTATTTCAGACCGCATGATTTGCCACCTCCTAGCTTGAGCCCACTTATTGTTCAAAGAATCTACTTGTGAAACGTTAATTCTCGAGAGGATTTCGTAGGGAGCAATCCTACATACGCGATTAACTGATATATCATTCCATCATTAACCTTGTCGAGTGTATTGCTAAACTAGGTAGCGGTGTGTCTCCTCTCATTAAACAAATAATAGGTATATCAGTTTTAGCTTCTATCCCTTTACATCATGCACTCGGAGCGCAATTTAAAATCAAAGGACTAACGCCAATATTAGAGAAAAATCTTGAAAATCACCTTACACCACTAACGAAACTCTCTATTTCAAACATTACCTCAAATCGACTAACGCAGATGGTTAATAATGCGTTAAACCCTTATGGCTACTATCATTCCGAGCTCAATGTTCAGAGAGAAGAGAATGATCTCATCGTGCTCAATGTCGACGCTGGCGACGTGATGTTGGTGGCAAAATCTAACCTTGCTGTGTCGGGGGAGGCCAGTAACGAGCAGGATTTCATCGAACTAATTAATCAAGCTCAACTTAAACAAGGGCAGCCGTTGCTTCATTCTGAGTACGATACGCTAAAACGAAACTTGATTTCATTGGCTCAGCAAAAAGGTTATTTAGATGGACGTTTTATCGAATCGTCTTTGGAAGTCATTCCAAGTTTGAATCAAGCCCATGTGAATCTGCATTTCTCTAGTGGTTCTCGTTACCAATTTGGAGAGCTCTCTGTTCTTACGTCGGGTATCGAAACGGCTCGAATAGAAGCGATGAGAACATTTGAGTGGGGCGACGATTTTGACACTGTGAAATTGAGTCAATATCAGGCCGACCTCTCCAGTACTGATTGGTTTCGCAGTGTGATTGTGAAAGCGGATTTCGAGGAGATATCCGATGGTCATAAGGTGCCGATAGAAGTGCTCGCAGAGCCGAATTCACGCAATATTGTGCAAGTCGGCGGTGGGTATTCGACAGACTTGGGATTACGCGCTTCGCTAAACTGGACCAAGCCTTGGTATAACGCACGTGGACACAGTTTTGAGGCACAAGCGTACGCTTCCAAACCGGAACAATCACTATTACTTGGTTACAAAATTCCCACCCAAAATGTTCTAACGGATTACTACGGGGTTCAGTTTGAATCTAAGCATGTCGACTATCGAGACACATCGAGTTTTTCTAATGATTTATCGTTTGAAAAACACTGGCAGTTAGACAGTGATTGGCAAAGCACCATGCACGTTCGTTATTTGCAAGAAAGTTATCGACAAGCGTCGGAGAATAACGAATCGCAGTTGTTATTACCGGGGGTGACATTTTCACTGCTTGATCGCAAGAACGATCAATTAGAAGTAAGGCACCGTCACGTTTACTCATTGGAATACTCAGACCCTAATTTTTTCTCCGATTCTCGTTTGCTGCGTATTGAGGGTAATAGTGTTCTGTCTTGGGACATTAGTGAAACACACAAGTTTCACTTTCGTTCCAATGTTGGCATTAATGTCGCTGACACTTTGAGCGATATCCCATCATCATTACGCTTCTTTGCGGGAGGTGATGGCAATCTTCGTGGTTATGGTTATGAATCCATCTCTCCGAGAGATGAAAATGGCGATTTAACGGGTGCTCGTTACATGTTTACTGCTGGGTTGGAATATCAATATCAGGTCTACCGCCAACTGTGGCTTGGGGCATTTTATGATGTTGGTGATGCCTTCAACGAAAGGGTGGATTGGAAAAGTGGAACAGGGTTGAGTTTGATATGGAACTCAAAATACGTGCCCGTCAAAGTGGACTTTGCTTATGGTTTAGATGTTCCTCAAGGAGACCAATTCCGCATTCACTTTTCGCTAGGCACGCAGTTTTAGCGGGCATTAAAAAGGCCCTCATCCTTGCAGATAGAGAGCCTTTTTAAGTCTTGATTGTTTAGAGTTCGAACTCACCATTCAGTTTCTTGAATATCCAGTTAGGCGCCTTATGCCATCCACCATAGTTTGGATTCTTAGTATGGTTCTCATTCATTGATTGCCACTGAGTTTGGCCTTGTCCATCTCGAGATACTCGCCAAAACAGTTCATCTTGTTGTCGAGTTAAGTAGTGCATGACATGTTCTGCAAAAGCTTCGCTTTGGACCAACACACCAAATTCCACATTGAGGAAATCCGATCTTGGGTCGAAGTTTGATGAGCCGATATAAGTCAGCCGATCATCGAGTATCACCGTCTTGTTGTGATAATAAGTATCCGCATGGAAGTAATGGTCATCATTTTTCGCTTGATTTTTGTACTCAAGTATATGAACGCCCTTATCCAACAGGGTTTGTCGGTGCTCCTCGTAATAAGCCGGAATAAAGCCAGAATCATTAGAAGCAGACGAGTTCGTCATTAACGTGATGTCCGCTTTTTGCTCCATCAAGGTATCAATAAAGGCAAATTCACCATCACTTGGTACCACGTAAGGTGTTGATATTACGGCTTTGGACGCAGTGGTTATTTGTTGCCAAACTTGGTGTTCTGCCCGTTTTCTAAAGTAGGGCTTGTTGTTTGCTAACTTGTTTAATGAGTCGAAAACGGGGGTGACTTGCGCAGCAATGAAGTGGGGTCTGGTCAGTTGCTTAACTTGTTTTTCAACTTCCGCCAGAATGATGCTTTTGTCTTTCTCACCTTTATTAAGCGCTTTAGTAAACGCGGAATAGTTTGGGGTAACGTTAACGATGTTTTCTATTGGCGTGACATGCTCGCTGTCCCAAAGTTGTTGGTAGTTCTGGTCGAACGCTCGAATAATGCTGCCTTTGAACAAGACATCCATATCAAAGAAGTTGGCTTTTCGGCTGTAACCAAAATAGTCGTCGCCAATGTTACGTCCACCTAAAATCATCCATTGATGGTCGACGTTGAAGTACTTCTCGTGCAGACGATTGTCCAAACGTTGTTGATGAGTAGAGAAGTTGACGGTGCGACCAATCCAACCTGACTTACGTGAATCAAACGGATTGAATAAACGGATTTGCATGTTGTCGTGAGCGCTGAGATCAGCAAGCCATTTCTCGTTAAAAACCAATAAATCATCGAGAGTGAGTCGAATTTGCACGCCTCGATCTGCTGCTTGTTTGAGTTCATTGAGTAGCATCAAACCAAGCGTGTCACTTTCCCAAGAAAAGTAAGTCATATCGATGCTTTGCTTAGCATTTCTTACCAGTTCAACGCGACGCGCAAAGGCTTCTGGAGCGGTTGGAATTAAGTAAACTTTGGCTTGATGCTGAGTAGTTTGCCAATTGGCTTCAAAATCCGGTTCAACTTGAGGGTAGGGCTGAGCACAGCCAACCAATAGCGCGCCGAAGATAAAGAGTAGCAGGGCACGAAGGGCGTTAGGAAACATGAGTAAACCTTCCTAATTATGTTCAAGGAATAAGGATGAAAAAAGCCAGCGAACTGGCTTTTAGGTATTTGGTAACGAGTTTTTAGTAACTGAAGATAACGTTACATGTGACTCAGAATTAGCCCGAGTTCCTCGAGACCGTTGAGGCGACCTTGGCGCAGTTTTGGATCGATGCCTGAGTGATGAGCATTGTCCCAGTCTTGTGTGGATTGAATACCGCCATCGTTATCGATCAGCAATACTCCATCAGTCGCGCTGTTGTATTGGAAGTCTTCAAATAAACGTTCGCTAAACCACATACGAGAGAGCTCGTTCATCATTGCTTTGTCTTTGCTACCTGGGCGAACACTTGAACCATCAAGCTTTAATGCTTTATTAAACACAAATGGTAATTCCGATGCATTACAAGCGCCCACAATGCAACTGATGCTTTTGAGTAAATCACCAACGTCGAGATCGCCATTTTCACCTTTGGTGTTGTAAGTCCATACGTTGAATCCAGGTGTGTAGTCAAAGTAGTAGAAGCTTGGCGTCGCTCCTGTTGCTTCTTCAGTTGAAACTTTATGACGGTTTGGACCCGTGAAGAGCAAATCATGCAACGTGGTTTTGAATTGCTGCATGTTTTTGGCCGCGCCATTCAGTTCGCTTTCATCGTTAGGGAAGAAGTCAGCCAGAGCAAGTAACTCCGTGGTTGAATCGGAGTTCCCCAAACCGAAGAACAACTTAGTCATCGCCTCATAAGCGGTGCTAGGTAGCAGTTCTAATAAGTCAGAAAGATCGAGTTCAATTGAAGCTGAATCGCTGAGTAATGAACGATATTCGGTGCGTAAACGGTTTAAGTTCGTTTCCGATTCTAGCCACTCAACCATGTATTCGACGATTAAGTTTTCGTCACTACTTTCAATGATTTCTGGCGCGTCTTGGCTCAAAATATCAAGGATAGTTGGGATCAAAAATGTCAGGCTCGGCAGCATGCCCAGAGTATTGCTTTCTGCGCTGTTAGAGCCAATTACCGTCGGTACGATCCATTCACTCTCAATCGCTTGTTCAGTAAAGTGATAGCCTGGTACTTCTTTCACTAGAAACGCTGGTGGGCGATGCTCGATGTAAGGCGCAAACGGCATCAACGTAGCTAATGGGCTGTTGTCGCGTGTTGGACTTATAACCGGAATATTCGCGGCGGTCAGTACCCAGTTCTTAAGACGTTGAATAGGATCTAGCATCTCGCTCTGTACCTTCATGACCTCTTCAAGTGGTAGTAACGTCAGATCTTCAACGCTTTGCTCTGGTCTTTGGCTCTTGGCAACATCGTAACTTTTATATTCAAAGCCGTAAGCGTTGCTTTGCATGATGGCACGTTGAAAGTGCTCACCTGCGATTGCAGCATCGCCTTTTGATTGCTGTAAAATTCCCACCGACATGGCACCCGCACCTTGACCCATGACTGTCACGTTTTGCGGATTGCCGCCGAATGCCTCTATGTTTTGTTGAACCCATTCAAGCGCGTGTTTTTGATCGCCTAGACCAAAGTTACCGCCTTCAGGGTTGTCCAAACCATCGACCCAAACACTGCCCAACAAGCCCAAACGATAGTTAAAAGTAACAGCAATGAACGGGTTACCATCGTCAGCACCTTGTGCAACCACCATATCACCATGAATCAGCGGTTCTGAGCCTGCGCCGTATTCAAAGTCTCCACCGTGAATAAAGACATAAACTGGCAAATCTGCGTACGCTTCTGTCCCAGTTGGTCGCCAAATGTTTAGGTTCAAACAATTTTCTGACTGCGTTTGTGTCGTTGTTTTTAATTGCGGACACGCATCACCGAACTGAGTCGCATCAACATCGCCTTCAAGTGGGGCCACATTGCTGTGCTGAAAGCGGTCTGCTTGCGCAAATTGGATACCTTTGAACGCCTCAACCGCTGCCAGTTTTTCATCTGCATCAAGAGGTGTGATGACAAGGGACTCTTTAGTGGCTTGAATGGCTGCATCGCCAATTTCCAAAGCGATTTGCTCTGGTGGTAAGGGTTGTAGTGGCTTCGGGCCGTTAGGAACGCTAGGTTTACCAGAGTCATCACTGCAAGCTGCTAAGGCAAGAGTGATGGTAATGGCTAAAGTTGAGCGATTGAGTAAAGTCATTGTTATGTCCAAAAAGTCATTTGGTGCGTACACCGAAAATGTTAAACGGCATCTAACAAGCGACGTCCTGACGCTTTGGCATTAATCCGTGAATGGTTGGATGGCTTGTTGTATTGATGGCTCAAATGGTAGGACATCGGCGACAGTTTCAGTAATCGCCTTTGTAGGATGCAGTCCTACCATCGTCTAGGGGCGGGCTCTTTATGAGAGCTAGAAACGGTAACCAAGATTTAAGGTTACTGACTCTCGAGTTTCCCCTTTGTTATAGAGAAAGGTCAGGTTGTAGTTTTTGCCGATTTGCTTATTGAAACCAGTCAAAAACGCCCATTGATTAAGATCTACACCGATGTCGTAATCGAACTCGATATCACCGGTTTTTACTCGGCCATCCATACGAGAGTCTAAGCCTTGATATTCAGCTCCGACAAAGAACTGGGTTCGGTAGTCTACCAACTGATAGCCAAGCATCGGTTGAACGGTAACAATACCGTCCCCCCAATCATCCAAGCCTTTCAAACGTGTTTGAGAGTACGTGCCAGTAACAGAAGCAAAGAACTCTTTGTAACCAACCGAGAGTGTTGTACCCACACCGCGCAAATCGTATTCTAGGTGAATGGGTACGTTCAGTCGCCCGCGATTACATAGAGCAGACAAACCATCACAAAACTTGTCGCCTAAGCCCGGTAGACGATCATTAAGCTTGTCTTTTAGGTACTGACCACCTTCGCCTGTGTATCCTGCATCCACGTTAGCATCGACATTGATTTTGCCGATGTAACCAAACACGTTCCAAAAAGGCAGGATATTGACGTCACCACGAATGCTGAAACTCTCTGCGTTAACAATCCCGACAGTGTCCTCTGGGTCAAATAGGTCGTTTAAACGCACGCCATCAATAGTGAAGTCATTAAATGGGATGTTCATATCTTGGTTACGGTAAGCCATTGACACACCAAACGGCAGTGGTAAATCGATACCTTGTCGACGCACCATATCGCCCATTAACGGGAAGACACGATCAAGTTTTACACTGGCTTCTTGCATGCGTGGGTCAGAAACTTCGTTCAAGCGCTTCTCATCCAACACTTGCACACCAATGTCATCCTCATAGATGGCAACAGGTTTAAGGGTGCTGACCATTTTCAGTGGTTTGTTTTTGCTTGAGCCAACAATTTCAGTGTGTTTGCTCGCAATCACAAGTTTGCCAGAATCCAGCTTTTGAAAGCGGATCTCTTGATGGTAAGTATCCACCTTGTATTTGTGGTGTGTGAACGGCTTGTCGTTAGTGATGACCATGCGTTTTGGTTCACCGTTAACGAGTTCGATATCGACGCTTAAGAAACGAAAATAGGCGATGTCTTGTGGAAGCCCGTATTTTGAGTAGTTGAAGCTGACAATGACATTGCCGTTTTGATCTTCTTTTGCTCGTACCGATGAAGAGTCAAAGCTCTCTGCGTAATTACGCAGACGATATTCTGTGCGTGTGAAGGCTTCGATTTCATCGAGTACTTTTTCGTTCTTATCCAACTCTTCAGGGTTGTATTTGATGCGTAGATCGATATTGCCCTTGCTGTCTGTGTTTTTTACAAGGAACACCGAAGAATCACGGACTTCGTTGCCGATTTGAACGGTTCGGTGAGCATGCTCTACCAAGTGCTCGCCTTGTACTAGAGAACTGATGGCCAGTTTTGGTAGATCATGGCTGATACCGTATTTGTCGAAGAGCTGGCGACCTTGTTCCATTACTTCGTTGTAAGTTGTCTCTTCTGCGGCGAAGCTAAAAGTGGGGGTAGTAAGCATTAGTGCGCTCGCTAGCACAGTAAGAGAAGATGTCTTGCTAGCGCGTATTTCAAAAAAACTCATGACGATTTCCACTCTGAATAGCCTCAAACCTTCGAGACTCAGACAGTTAATGTGTCACTGAACTTCTTGTTCAGTTAGATAGATGTGTTTGCTGTGATTGACGTTGTGAATGCCGTGTTTTTAATTGCATTTCGTAAATCAATGAGAGGATTTTATGAGGTGAAGAGAGATTCCGTTAATCGCTTTTGATGGATACTATCCTCGCTTTATGGGGTACGAAGGAATAATGGCTAGCTCACAAAAAAAAGCCCCGCAGAGCAGAAGCAATGCAGGGCTTTAGTTTCAAGTACGGAGCTGACGCTTAGACCGTAACGCGAACACGAAACAGATCAGTAAACAACTTGGCAATCATCAAAATGATCATAATGTTTACCAGCATCAGCAAGGGCGTTTCAATTCGATACGCTGGGGTTAAATTGAGCGCTCCTGATGTCAAGACAACCAATAAGTTAATACCTAGAATTCTGTGTACCATCAGTTTTGGTGTGGAAAAGACTTTCCAAATTACGATGATGTTGATGAAGTAGAATAGCCCTAGCTGCCAAAGCTCGGTCATCATTGGCATTAGGAAAATGTATTGCAATAGAATCACCGTGCCAGTGCCTATCACACCAAAAAATGCATCTTTAATAATGCTTGGTGGCATAGTAGGAACGATTGAAGAAAACACGCCTGCTAGCATCGGAAAAATGAAACCTCCGGGTACGGGCAGATAAATCCAGATCAACAAAGAAGTGACGAACATGGATACACCTTGCAATACCTTTCTGCCGTCTTCATTCAAATGCTGGATAAACGTTCGATGCTCGTGATGCCAAACCGTGTTTTTCTCTCTTTGCATGACATAAGCAACGTGACCAATGAGCGACGTACTTGGATTTTTAATATCAAAGCTTTGAAGTTGCTGCGTTAGCGTTGGCCAATCGATCTCACGACTTTGCGATTTATCTGCTTGTTCTAGCAATCGGTCTTGGATTTGTGCCATCTCATTTAAACGCGCACGCCATAGCTGACGATGTTCTTTTAAATGGTAGCTACCAGTGAGCGGCAAGCTGATCAGTTGGAACAGTTTCTCAATGTTAGTCGTATTGGTTTCCAGTGCTTCGATATCAATGTGGTGAGGGTTATTCATGGCGTTAAGCATTGCCTCACGGCTTGTCTCAAAACGCTGAATGAAGTTTTGTTCCGTGTTCACTGGCCACACTAAGCGATACACAACCGAGAAGGTGATCACACCAAGAATCGTCTCCTGCATACGAAGGACGGCGAAGTGAAATGTTGCTTGATTATCAAAGCCCCCCATACAGGCGACAATTGAGCACACCGCAAAACCGATCGTAAACACATAGCCGTACTTCTCGTCGCTCGACATAAATATGCACACACCCAAAAACAAGGTGAAGAAGGTGAGGAACAAAAAGCGGTCTTGAGAGAACGTCGCGATAAGAAAGAAGGCATAACCGATGCCCAATAAGGTTCCCAGCAATCGGTTATTTCCTTTGTTTATCGAGTGCGCGAAGCTTTCGTTCAATGCCATCACCGCGACCGCAATTGCCGCCCAGTAAGGTTTCTCCCATTGAAACCATAGGGCAAGACAGATCGCGATAACGATAGAGAGCGCAGCTTTGATCGCTTCTTTGGTAGAGGCGTTGAACATAACAATCACCGAATTATTTAATGATTTTGATAGAAGCCGTCATACCCACACGAAGTTGCAGATCGTCTGGCAGTTCATCCAGTTTTACTTTGATGGGAATACGTTGAGCCAAACGAATCCACTGGAAGTTCGGATTGACGTTTGGCAGGAGATCGTTGCCTGTGCTGCCATCTTGCTTTGCAATACCGTAGCCGATGCTTTTGATTTCACCTTTTAGTTGCACATCGTTGTGCATCATCAAGGTTACATAAGCGGTGTCTTCAGGATTGACGCCTACCAGATCTGTCTCTTTGAAGTAACCCTCTATCCAGAAGCTGTCTTCATCAATTAAGGCTACGACCGGAGAGTTAGCGACCACTTGAGAACCGACACGTAAGTTCAAATTAGTGATGTAACCATTCGTTGGAGCATAAACTTTGGTGTAATCAAGGTTCAGTTTTGCTTCCTCTACATTGGCTTTTGCAAGCTCCACGTTGGCAACCGCCGTTTCTACCGCATTGTTTAGATTGTTCAATGTCAGTACAGGTACGGCTCCAGGTGTGCGCTTTTCTAACTTAAGTGCGCGCTGCTCTTCGTTTTTTGCTTTTGCTAACAGAGCGACCGCTTGTTTTTGAGTCGCTAATGCTTTGTGGTATGCCGCTTTGTAGATGCTAGGGTCGATCTCAAACAGTAAATCGCCTTGTTTCACTTGAGAGTTGTCTTCGACATACACGTTAATAACTTGTCCTGTCACACGCGGCGTGATTGAGACAATGTATGCACTGACTTGACCGTCTCGTGTCCAAGGGCTGCTTGAGTACGACTGGTAATAGCTGAAAATCACACTGCCAGCGGCACAAAGCAGGAGCAATGTGATGAGATAACGTTTAATCACGGGATTTGCCTCAAAAGATGGTAATGAATCGACCAATAACGCCGGTAAAAATCACAATTAGACTCAGCTCTGCGAGTGCAGGAAATGCAACGTATTTGTGGATACCCAGTTTGGTAGCAACGGTTCCGACCAAAATGGTGAGCATGTAAGCCAATGCAATAACCGGCAACAAGGGTGGGAAGTAAACTTCGCCCCACACAAGTTCATGTGGCATTGAGTTCATGGTGTTTTTCTCTATTAACTTGATGAATGGGAAGATAAGGCAAGTGATGGCATCAGTGATAATCGCTTTTGTAGGATCTAATCCATCAAGAGAAAGGTGTCATGCGCTATATAGAGGGAATAGCGCAACAAAGTAGCTTTTTGGACAGTGAAAATAAAAATAAATTTATTTTCCAATTTATTTGATATTCATTGCAGAACGCTAAGTTATTAAATTTTCGACAATTATTGATCGATGTTTGCTTTTGAATATGCGAAGTGATGGTTTCATCCTTCAAATGGGATTACGAGTTGTGAGTTTTTGTTCCTAATATTCGCTTCGAAGCAAACGAGATGCTTTTTAAATTAAATAATCCAACAAATATGAGTGACAGATTATTCGTTAGATTATTTGAGTTTTATATTTATTAATAAGAGTAAAATTGTCATGGAAATTATTTCTAACCTTTTTGACATGGCACCATTTGTTGCTCTCTTTATTACGCTCTCTCTCGGTTATATGGTAGGTAAAATTACCATTGGTCGATTTGTTCTTGGCGGTGTTGCCGGAACATTATTAATGGGTGTAATTATTGGGCAATTTGGTGTTCATATTGATCCCGGAGTAAAAAGCATTTTCTTTGCGCTCTTTATTTACGCAGTAGGGTATCAAGGTGGTGCGCAGTTCTTCAAAGCATTGAACTTTAGAACCATCAACATTCTACTTTCCGCTGTAGTGATGACGGTTTCTGGCCTGCTTTGTGTACTAGCAGCAGCTTGGATGTTTGATCTAGACAGAGGTACGGCAGCAGGCCTTGCAGCTGGTGGTTTGACTCAATCGGCAATCATCGGTACAGCGGGTGATGCGATCGCACGTCTTGGTGGTGTGACAGAAGAAGCGAAGCACCTAATGCAGACCAACGTCGCAGTAGGCTACGCGGTTACGTACATCTTTGGTTCGCTTGGTCCAATTCTGATGGTGACATGGGTATTCCCAACATTGATGAAGTGGGATATCCGAGCAGAAGCGATTGCTCTAGAAGAGAAAAATTCAAATGGTAAGCGTGATTTAGCGCCGGGTGAGTTCAACGCCGTCACAGCGCTGGTTACACGAGCATTTAAAGTGAGCAAAGATGGTGGGCTAGCAGGCAAAACCTTAGCTCAGTTAAACCAACACGCTCTGGCTGCTTGTATTGAATTGATTCAACGCGATGGCAAAGTGCTAGACGTGGACAAATTCACAGCACTGAAAGAAGGGGATGTCATTGTTGTAACAGGTCGCCGTAATGCAGTACATCAGTTGCAAGATGGTTTGGCTGACAACGAGATTGCACTTCCAGAAGGCTATGAAGTTATAGAAGAAAACCGTCAACTGATCGCAGACAACCGCAAACTGATTGGTAAGTCGCTGCAAGAGATTAAAGAGGCTTCGAACCAAGGCTCTATGCGCGGTATTTATGTGACAGACTATATTCGTGAAGGCAACTCAATTGAAATGACGCCGGATCTTGTGGTGAAGAAAAACGACGTCATCCAGCTTACAGGTACCGCAAAAGACATCAATCGCGTTGAGAAAAACATTGGTCAGCGAATGGGCTCAGCAAACGTGACTGACTTAGTCGTGCTTGGTATGGGCATGGTGGTGGGCCTATTAATTGGTCTAATCAGTTTTAAGATTGCTGGTATTCCCGTCACTATCGGTTCTGGTGCAGGTTGTTTGATCTCAGGTTTGATCGTCGGTTGGTTGCGTAGCCGCAATCCGCATGTTGCTCAGTTTCCTGTGGGTGCCGCGAACTTTATTCGAGATTTCGGTTTGGCAGCATTTGTGGGCATTGTTGGCCTTGAGGCTGGGCCTCAAGCGGTCGACACCATCAAAGAACACGGTATGTCTCTGTTGTTCCTTGGCATGGGTGTAACGATTATCCCTCAGATTATTTCGTTCTTCTTCTCATATTTTGTATTGAAGATTAAGAACCCAGTTGAAGCACTTGGCTGTGTTACAGGTGGACGAAGTGCGAACCCAGCATTCGCGGCTTTAAT
Organism: Vibrio sp. RM-41-2B; assembly: GCF_024744415.1. Lineage (NCBI taxonomy): Bacteria > Pseudomonadati > Pseudomonadota > Gammaproteobacteria > Vibrionales > Vibrionaceae > Vibrio > Vibrio sp. RM-41-2B. The sequence goes on from NZ_JAMQWD010000021.1 coordinate 22,109, forward strand.
GGAAAAAACAGGTAATGCAACACCAGTATTCTCATTCACCGTGACTTATGCAGTCGCCAATGTACTGCTTACCCTATGGGGTCCAATTATTGTCGGCATTATTACTTTAAACGCAGGCATGTAATTTAAATAAATTCGAACACTCTTATCGCCTAATTAAATAGGCGGTAGGGGAAGTATTATCCAAATTTTACTAAATAATAGATTCAGGTAAATATTATGACTACGCAAAACACAACAATTGATTTTTCAAAATTTGCAGATTTAAGCCCATTTGAATTAAAAGATAAACTTATTGAAGTGGCACAAACTGTTCCTGACCGCGCTTTATTAGATGCAGGTCGTGGTAACCCTAATTTTCTAGCGACACTACCACGTAAAGCGTTCATTCGTTTGGGTGAATTCGCAATATTGGAAGCCGAGCGCACTTACTCATACCTAGATGGTGGTTTCGGTGGCATTCCAGATGGTGTGGGCATTGTTGAGCGCTTCGATACGTTTGCAAGCAAGAATAAACAAGACCAAGGCGTACAGTTCTTGGAAAAGTCGCTGAGCTACGCAAAAGACCGTTTGGGTCTAGAGAAGCAAGCATTCTTGAATGAACTGGTTAACGCATACCTTGCATGTAACTACCCAGTGCCACCACGCATGTTGACGAACATCGAAACAGTTGTGAAACAGTACATCGCCGAAGAGATGTACGGCCCGATGCCAATGACAACAGACTTCGATCTGTTTGCAACAGAAGGCGGTACAGCGTCTATGACGTACACGTTCCAAACTATGTTCAACAACGGTCTATTGAAGAAAGGTGACAAGGTTGCACTAATCACTCCAATCTTTACGCCTTACCTAGAAATTCCAGAACTGAGTGAATACGAACTGGAAATCGTTGAACTACGTCTGGATGAGACAACATGGCAGCTGCCGATGTCTGAAATCGAAAAGCTTGCAGATACAGACATCAAACTGCTTTGTGTTGTGAACCCAGCAAACCCAGCGTCTGTGAAGTTCTCGGACGAAACTCTGGATAACCTATCAAACTTCGTAAACAACGAACGCAGCGACCTGTTCATTGTGACTGACGATGTATACGGCACATTTGCGGACGACTTTGTCTCACTGTTCGCGAAACTGCCATACAACACGCTTTGTGTTTACTCGTTCTCGAAGTACTTCGGTGCAACAGGCTGGCGTCTAGGCTCGATTGCGATTCAACACAACAACGTGTTTGACGATGCAATGCGCAGCCTTCCTGAAGCGCGTCAACTTGAGTTGGACGATCGTTACAAAACACTGACTCCGGAACCTCGTGAGATTAAGTTTATTGACCGTATCGTAGCAGACAGCCGCAGCGTAGCGCTTAACCACACAGCAGGTTTGTCTCTTCCTCAACAAGTTCAAATGGCGTTGTTCTCATTGAACTGCTTGATGGACTCAGAGAAAAACTACAAAGAAGCATGTAAACGCATCATTCGCGAGCGTTACAAAACTTTGTACAAAAATATGGGTGTAGAAATTGAAGAAAACAAAGATCGTGTGGACTACTACACACTACTTGAGCTCGACACTTTGGGCGGCAAATTGTACGGACCAGCATTCGTTGAATGGTTCAAAGCGAGCGAGAAAGGCAAAGACTTCCTGTTCCGCCTTGCACATGAAACCGGCGTTATCCTACTTCCAGGCCAAGGCTTTGATGTAGTGCACGCATCAGTTCGAGTTTCGTTAGCAAACCTTACTCACCACGAATACGAGCTTATCGGACGTGCAACACGCAAAGTGTTGGATGAGTACTTTGCTGAATTCCAAGGCTAATGAATCCAGCCTGATTAAGAATAAGCCTCGGCGTTGTCGAGGCTATTCCGACCAAATAAGCACAGTGTACGTCATTGTGTTTATTTAGTCGCCAAGCTAACAAACTTCCCAATTAAGAGTGACTTATGAAAAGTATTATTTCTATTCAATCTCATGTGGTTTATGGCCACGCAGGAAACAGTTCTGCAGTCTTTCCGATGCAGAGAATGGGCCTCGAAGTCTGGCCAATTCACACGGTTCAGTTTTCAAATCACACTCAGTACCAGCAAGGTTGGACTGGACAGAAGTTTGGGGCAGATGAAATTCATTCTCTAATGAGAGGCTTAGATAACATTGAGAAGTTAGGCGAATGTGGCGCGATACTGTCCGGTTATCAAGGCAGCGCAGAGCAATGTCGTGCGGTGGCCGAAGCGGTAAGTTTAGTCAAATCGCGTAACCATAGTGCACTTTATGTGTGTGACCCAGTTATGGGTGATCCAGACAAAGGTTGCATTGTGGCAGACGGTGTCAAAGAAGCGATAAGCCATAGCTTGTTGCCAATCGCTGATGTGATTGTTCCTAACCAGTTTGAACTGAGCGAGTTAACAGGTGTGAAAATTAACTCTCTTTATGATGCGGTCACTGCATGTAAAAAAGCCTTAGAGTTAGGACCGAAAATGGTATTGGTGAAACACCTGCATGCACTAACAGATGACGCCTTCAGTATGATTTTAGCCACGCCGAAAGCAAGCTATTTGGCCCAACGCCCTAGTGTTGAATTTGCTATGCAGCCAGTGGGTGTCGGTGATTTGATTTCTGCGATTTTTACTTCTTGTTTGGTGAAGAAGATGTCTCCTGTCGCAGCCTTTCGTCATACACATAACGCCGTTTACGGTGTATTGGAGATCACCAAAGGCTATGGCACATGGGAGCTACAGACGATCAATGCCCAATACGAATTTGTCGAACCGACGCATGAGTTCAACGTCGTGAAAATTGCTTAGCGCAGTACCTAATTAACGGAGAAGCGTAAAGTTAGCATATAGAAACTTGGCATAATTGCTTTGATGGATAGCATCCTACAATCGCGATTATGGGGTTTAGCCGTGCCTAGCTATAGTAACTCCACACAACGAAACGGACTTCATTTTGACCCAATTAACTTCAAACTGAGTCTCTGGTCATACGCCAGAGAACATTAAATGAGACTGATTATGAATCGTTTAATTTCCTCTGGTGTGACGGTTGCACTTTCGCTGTTGATAGTAGCTTGTAGTTCACCCCATACGCTGGATGTTCGTGTTTCTCAAAGCAACTATAAAGATGTCGAGATCGCGAGTTCGACACCAAATGAGCCACTTCGAATGTGGGCCAATGAAGCGCCGGATTTTCTCTACTCGTCGCACAATCAAACCACACCGATCAAAGTAGAGGGTGAACAGCTCAATATTTTGGCCTTATCGGGTGGTGGCGTAAACGGCGCGTACGGTGCCGGCGTCTTGATGGGGCTGCAGGAAAAGGGGGAGCTAAAAGATTATGCCATCATTACTGGAGTCAGTGCGGGTGCCCTAATCGCTCCTTTTGTTTTCATTGGCGGTGATGCGATGCCAAAGATGAAAGAAGTCATGCTCAACATCAATGATAAGAATATTTTGGGTAAGAAGAACTTCTTAAATACCCTGTTTAAGGACGCGTTTACCGATGGTGAGAACCTATATGATTTCATCGCAGATGCTTACCCTGAGCCCATGATCGAGGCGATGGCGCAGCAACACCGCAATGGTAAACGCCTCTTTATTGGCAGTACCCATTTTGATTCAGGCGAACTGGTGATTTGGAATATTGGTGCGATTGCGAACAGTGATTTAGCGGACAAATCTGAACTGATTTACAAGGTGCTTGCTGCGAGCGCATCGATCCCTGGTGTTTTCCCTCCACAATTTATCGATGTTGAACATGATGGAGAAACACTTGAGGAGTTACACGTAGATGGCGGTCTCGCAGCGCAGGTGTTCTTTAATCCGTCTAACTTCAACTATCAACAAATCTCAGATGCTTTGGGGTTAGAAAAAGCGCCTCAGCTGGATGTGATTCGCAATGGTGCGTTAAAAGCACCGTATCGACCACTAAAAGACAAAGGTTTGGACTTGGTATCGAAAAGTGTCTCAAGTCTTACGCTAGCGCAAACTCGTGGTGATCTCTATCGAATGAAATACATCAGTGAAATCAACGATATCGAGATGCAGTTTACCTACATTGATCAAGATTTCAGATACGCCAAAGTAACGAAAGATATGTTCGATCACCGCTACTTGCTGACGATTTACGAATATGGATTCAAAAAAGCCACCCAAGGGCAACTTTGGGTAACTGAACTCCCTTAATACAGGAAAACGATACAATGAAAAAAGCCGTTCTTACACTCATGATGCTTACCGCTTCCGCGACTGCATTCGCCCAAAGTGGAGCCCATCTTGACCAGCAAAAAGTGGATAGTGATATGCAGCAACTGTCTGCAATCAAAGAAGAAGGTGCAGCCTTTATCATGATTGACGAGAACTCGAGTTACGTGGCGGTCGAGTTCGTGGGAAAGTGGGAAGAGATCAACAACTATGTGTCACACAAAGAAGCGAAACAACGTAAATTGGAAAAAGTGAACAAGCAGTTCGTGTACTCTCAGGTCGGTGAAACGTTGGAGTCACTTGAGCAAAAAGTCGTTGACCACATTTACGCTGATCAACCTAAATATTTCAGTGTCGATGTCTACCGTGATTACCATGGTGACTCAGGAGAATTCAACTATTTAGCTCGTGTCGTTGAGTACAACTAAGTTAGAGAAAACCTACTGAAGCTAGTAGGTTTTTTTGTGTCGTCGAGAAGGAATTCAAACGCAGATTGTTTCCGTTACCAAGTAGCAATTCTACGATCTTGTGGTAATTTAATTAGATAACTCTAAAAAGTAAGCACAACCTATGAATTTTAGTTTTGAACAACTTCTCGCGTTCGTAACCGTTTATGAACAGCTTTCGTTTAGTAAGGCGGCGGTCAAACTCAATAAGCACCGAACCACAATAGGGCAGGTGATTACCAATCTTGAAGATCAACTGGCGGTCAACCTGTTTGAGCGAGTGGGGCGCTCGGTAGAACCAACAGAAGATGGCCACCATCTGTACCACTATGCTAAACAAACCATCGAACAGGCTCGTACTTTCGATAAAGTCGCACTGAGTCTTTCTTACGGTGGATTAGAAAGCGTTAACATCGCCTATTCTAGTGTGATTCCGCATCGTGCTTTGGTTGAAATTCGCCAGCAATTGTTACGTGACTTTCCGTTAATGCGTGTGAACTTCTTTGTTCGGAATAAACAGGACATCAAAAAGGGGATCGCTAGTGGTGAATTCCACTTCGGTATCGTGAATGTTCATGATAGCCAGGCGATGCATAGCTTTGATGCCACCTTCCTTGGGCATTTCGAGTTTTTCCCTTTTGCACAAAAAGGTGGAGAGCTGTCTAAGTTGAAGAAAGATGAAGTCTTAACCGCATTGAAAAGCAGCAAGCAATTTGTCTTACGCTCATTTATCGAAGAAGGCATGGCGGAGAAGATCATCGTTAGCTCTGATAACGAAGAAGTCGATCAGCTTGCCCTCGTGATAAAAATGGTCGAAGCGGGCTTGGGCTGGGCGCTACTGCCTAAAACCTTTGCTAACACTGAGTTTGCCAACCATTCGATTGAACCTGTCGAATCTGCCGAGATGCTTGAAGGGTTCAAGTTTGGTTTTGCACTATGGTGTCCACATTCGAAACAGGTTGGTGATATCAAGCAATCGCTAATGACCGTGATAAATAACTATCGCCAGCGATTCGAAGACAGCCTTCGTCGCTGATTCCAAAGACTCATTTCATTCCAACAAGGCTCATTTCGAGCCTTGTTTTCGTTTTATCCGACTCAAAATATCCGGCTTCAAATTTTGAAGGATCACACCCTCTATACGAGAGTATGGGATATCACTATTTTGCCTTAATCTAATCTCGCTCAATGGGTAAGCCCAGAGCAAAAAGTGTTTTTACCATATGTCCGCTGCAAGGACGCAGATTTTCAGCCGGGTTTAGTTACCCGGCTTTTTTTATAGTAATAAAAAATGTCAGCTGTCACCCCAAGCTCTCTGTTACAACTGGCTTGTTACTTCGCTTAGCAATCCAGTACGCAACGCTACCCCAAAGCACAGTGAGTGCCCAAAGTGCCGTCCAATGTAGAGCGACTTGTTGCCAGGTTGCCCCCATTTGGTTTAGCGCTAAGAAAGCTTTGATCGCCCAAGTGCTTGGGCTTAAATCAGCAATCCATAGCAAGGGAGTAGGTATGGATTCAATCGGCCAAATAAAACCAGCCAAGAAAATGAGCGGCATAGAGCTCACTAGGACGACTAAGGTGACAAGTTCACGCCGAGGTAATAAGTAACCTAACCAGAAGCCTAGTCCGCAACAACCTAAAAAGAACGGGAACAACATAGCCAGCAATTCGCCCGCATTGGCGATATGGTTTACGTTTAAACGTTCGAAGCTAAAACCAAAATAGTAGGCGCCGAGTAAATAATAAATTGCCACAAATACTAACGTTCTCACAAGCAGCAGCGATCCCGTTGATACTTGTGACCAATAGCCACGACCATGACGCTGTGTTCCCGTTTGTAATCCAACCGCCATGATCAACGTTTGTTGTAAAATCAGAACAAATACTGCCGGCACTACGTATTCGATGTAACCCATGGTTGGGTTGAACGTCGGTTTCATATTAAGCTTAATAGCAGAGTAATTATGGCTAGCCATACTCATGGGCACACCATCTATCACCATTTTACTGACTTTCACTTGGGCCCCTAATGTGCCTCCCGCTTGGGCCAATCCTTCTACCACGGTTCCGTATACGAGAAAATACGAGGCGTCCGCAGCGTAGGCTAGAGTCGGGCTTTTACCTAGCATTAGGTCTTTGTAAAAGTGTTCCGGTATGACTAAAAAACCGGTGATCTCTCGTTGTAAAAATGCTTGCTTTGCATCGGCAATCGTATGAAGTCGAGTAACTACGTTGACTTGCGGGGTGGCATCAACCATACGTTCCAGCTTTAAACTCGTCTGACTACCATCTAGATTAACAATCGCGATTGGTTGTTCACGAGGCGTTTGTTGTGCATAAGGCAAAGGGTATAAAAACGAGTAAAATACGACACCACCAAACACGGTCAACGTAACGACTGGATTAGTTAGAACGGCCTTAAGTTCCGCTTTAATCAGTTGCCACAATGTCATACCGCCTCCTTCGCTTGGCATGTTGATGAAGCTGTTCGATGTTTACCCATCAAGGCTGCGGTAATGAGCAGAGGCACAACGTAACCAATCATAGGCCATAGCGAGCTTAAAGATTGTGCGGCCGATGCTCCATAGTTTGCTTGACTCACTTGTACTTCAATGTAATGGGTAATCGGCAATAATGAACGCCATGCATAAGCGAGCGTGTTCATGTCAGAAACTGGGAATGTAATTCCCATGAACGCGAAGCTTGGAGCCGTAAATGCGCCAGCAAAACTCATCGCACGTGCAGGATCCATCGACAAGAAGAAGAACAACGCTCCCATAATGATACAGGCGATAACCGTCGCCAATTGTGCTAATAGCATAACCACAAAACTGCCTTCCATTGGCCAATCAAGCACGGAATAAAACCAGTACAAGAACAACGCACCTTGCGCCATAAAGACCGGAATGTACCGACTTAATAAGGTAGTGAGCCTGGCGTATGGCTTTTCGCCCAAAAATGCAAAGCTATTCTTTCCACCATAAATGCGAAAGTGCGCGGCAAGAATCAAAATAGTGCTTACTACAATACATATTTGCCAAATGGCTGGCACGATAGCCGTTACCAAAAATTGTGCGTAGTTATTGTTACGGTTAAATAATGCGGTTATTTGTGTCGACACGGGTACAGCCTGTCCAGCCGCTGCTAACGTTGTGGTGTTGCCCTTAGCCAAGTTGCCCATTACTTCAACCTGAGCGTCGAAATAGCCTTGTGCTTGCGCAACGGCAGAGTTGATCAGTTTCGCTACCAAAATGTACTGACTGTTGTAAAAGACAGAAAGTTGAGGTTGGCGGTGCTGGAGAATATCTTGGTCGAACTTAGATGGGATGACCGCGTAAGCGTAGATATCGCCTTCAATCATCGCATTTTTTGCTTCGCTTGCACTGGTGTAGTGATAGTTAACAGCCAGACTCGACGACGCATCCAAAGATTGAATGAGCTTTCGAGAAAGTTGGGAATGTTGTAGATCAACCACACCGATTGGCAGATCCCGGGCAATGCCCGCAGAGAACACTCCCCAAATCATCATCGCGAGCAAAATCGGTATCCAAGTAAGGCACGAAAGCAACCACTTGTCTCGTCGTAAGATATGCCGCTGTGAAATCTTAATCGTCATAGCATTAACCTAGTGGTTGTGATTAAAGTTCAACGACAACACTCATTCCCATACGCAGTTCAGGTTCGGGTTGAGCTGGACGAGCTTCTACTTCAAAGGTACGAAGATCAAAACCTTGAGAAGCATCGGTTGCTCTCCACGTTGCAAAGTCACCCATAACGGCAACATGCGTTACTTTGAACTCAACATTTTTCTTTAAGGCAGGCAAATAGGCATCAAAGGTTGCTCCTTTTTTAAAGTGTTGAAGGTAATCTTCACGCACATTCAGTGTCGCCCAGGCATCTTCTGTATCTATCACAGTAACAACCGGGAAGCCCTGAGGTGCTAATTCACCACTTTGAAGTAGAACTTGAGAGACTTCGCCGTCGAACCAGCTGTAGATCTGAGTATCTTTCGCGTACGCTTCTACTTCGGCTACGGCACCTGATGCCATGCGCGCTTTTTCCGCCGCAGCCACTTTGGTTTCACTTCTAGCGCCTTCTTTTGCCATTTCGTACATTTGAAACGCGGCACTTTCTGTGTATTTCGCTGCTTGCCACTGAGTTAAAGCTTCATCGCGTTTTTGTTCTGCAACCACGCCATCGTTATAAAGGTTATTCACACGATTGTAGGTTTTTTCCATTAAATTCGCAGCGGCTTTGGCTTTCATCCACTGATCTTTTGCTGCTTGGATTTGTTGCTCACGTGCGCCTTTCTCAGCTTCTTGAGCTAAGGCGTCCGCCGCTTTTTCACCTGCTTTTGCTTGTTCTAACTTCGCTTCAATTTCAGGACTATGAAGGGTAAAAATAAGCTGACCTTTCTCTACATCGTCGCCTTTACGTACCATGACCTCATCAATACGCCCTGGAACTTTTGAGGAAATGCTGTATTGCTGGGCTTCAATTAATCCCTGTAAGCGGGTCGGTTCCGGTTGATAGGCTTGGTAAAATTGATAACCAACCCAAGAGGCAACACCCAAAGCACAAAGTGAGAGTAAAACGGGTTTTAGTGATTTAGCTGCCATGATTTATTTCACCTCTTTGGATGTTGAAGCAGGGATATAAGCGGTATTTTGATATTGTTCGAAGCTGTTCATTTCACTGCTCAATGCGAGTAGCTTGGTTAAAGATATTAAATAGCGGAAACGCGCCGCTGAACGTTGTGTTTCTATACTCGCGACATAAAGTTGTGCATCCACAACATCCAGAGAAGACGACAGACCCTGAGTAAATGCTTTTTCACGCAAGCGCAGGTTTTCGTTAGCGAGTTCAATGCTAGATGCGAGCCCTTGTACTTCATCAATAGCTTGCTGAGCCTCCAAGTATGTCTTTTGGACTAACAGCGATAAGTCTTGTTTGGCTTGGGACTTTAATGAGTCAACCTGCGAGACGACGCTTTGAGCGGCTTTGACTTTTTCGCTTCGCCCTGATGATTCAATCAGTGGAATGCTGACACCAACACCAACTAACCAGTCTGGCTTCATTTGGCTTGCGAGAGAATCGTCTTCATACAAGCTGTAGTCGCCGTAAAGGTAAACTTCAGGGTAGTATTTCCCTTTTTCTGCTTTGATTAAGCTAGAGGCTTGTTTGTGTTTAGCGCTCAGAAGTTCTAACCCCGGATAGGTAAGCAACGTTTGATCGACAAAAGCGGTAAGAGGGGGGAGACTGTCGTTGATAAACAAAGATTCAGCGGGCTCTACGGCGTCATCTTGCGCAAGTAATTTACCTAATGCTGCTTGAGCGATACTCAAATCGCTGGCGGCTTTACGTGTTTCTACTGATGCTTTATCTAGAGAAGCCTCGGCTTGCAGGCGCTCAACGTGTGCGATTTGTCCTTGCTCTTCAAGCTTAATGGCAAAATCTCTATGCTTTTTTAGTCCAGCTTCAACCGCTTGCCGCGTTGCGAGTACTTCCTTTGCCAGCACGACAGAAAAGTAGTACTTCGACAAATCTTCAAAGCGCGCTTGTTGTTCCATTAGAAGCTGGCTTTTAGCCTCATCTGTTTTGCCTTCTGCTGCTGATTGAGCAGCAGAAATACGACCACCAGTAAAAATTGGCCAAATGGCACGAATAGACGAAGAGAAAATATCGCGCTCGGTTATGGTCGAAGTAGTACTAGCTAAGGCACCAAAAATAGGTTGAAAAGTAGGAGGTACGTTAATGTGTGCTCCTGTGCTGTCTAGGATCTGTTTTCCCGACAGCGTGATATCGGTATCTAAACGCGTGTAATTCGCGCCAATGGTAACCTGAGGTAAGTTGAGATTGCTGGTGGCACTCTCTTGGTATTGGTAATTCTCGACGTTTGAGCGTTGAGCTTTAAGAGAATAGTTGTTTTCTAGCAATAGCTGCCATGCGGTATCAAAAGTGATCGGTGCCGCATGACAGGCAAGGGAAATCGAGCTGCTAAGTAAGCCCAGTATCCAAAACTTTCCTGTTTTTTTCATAATGGCTGCTTTGTCGTAGAGTATAAGCTCTAATATAAAGGATTCGTAACTTGGTGTTAAGTAGGAGGGGAAATTGGGTAGTAGTATGCGCCCAGTTATGTTTGTGCTGGGCGCGGGAGATGTTACAAGTTTACTTCGTATATGGACAGTGAAACTCTGCTCTCCACTCAAGCTGACGAGAACCTCGCATCGTATTCAATAGGTCTTTTCCACTCATTTGAGGGAACGACAACAGGACCTTGAGATCAGAAGTACCGCCTCTGTTTTTTTCATAAGCCCTGACGTGTGTAAACGTTGAATACATATTCTCTGACAGCATCGCCTTATTCAGGCATATTCCAAAGGTATCGCGTTCCATGTTTGGTGTTCCTTCTAACTATAAATGCACCTCTGTTTATAGTTTTCCAGTTTTCAGATGGTGTCTAAGTGTTTGTCATATAGTCAGTATTTGTGTTTTGTTTTATTTGTTTCCAAATCACTGACATCAATGTTGAGCTTTTAATAGACTTCCAGCTTCACTGCTTTCTAACCGAAACTCTCAATGGTTTCGTTGATTAAAAATTATACGTTGGAAAGTCTAAAAACGCCTCAAAAACCGCTAAAATCGATGTGATCACGATCATGTTTTAAAGGGCAATTTATGTATGGAATTGAGTATCAGAGAGGAATGCTAAATTTGGTGAATGGTTGTAATTTTATGTTTCAGCTCGTCGATTAATTAACCGTAAACTCTGCGGTTTGCTTGCCTTCCTCACAGATTTATCACCGCGACAACGCCATGCTGTTAACTGAGTGTTAACGTAATCGCTTGGGAGTGAATCATAAGGATGTATCAATGAGTTGGAAAACGATCAGCTTTCGTAAGCGAATGCTCATTATTATGACGCTGTCGGGGTTGATAGAGCTTCTATTGCTTGTCGCTGCAGGATTCACTTATCTCAAAATCAATCAAGAGCAAGAAATGGGAGAAAAAGCACTGGGTGTTGCCCGTTTTTTAGCAGACTCCGCCGTTGTTCGCGAAATGGTCGCAACCCAAAATCCTCAGCCATACCAACTTCGTTTCCGAGAATTAACCGAAGCCATCGGTGCTGCATTCATCGTTATTGGCGACCATGAGGGAGTGCGCTTAATTCACCCCGTTGATGAGCGGTTGGGTAAACCAATGAGAGGTGGTGACAATCGTCGAGCGCTAGAGCAGGGATTGTCTTATATTTCGACGGCACAGGGCTCGTTAGGTTATTCAGTTCGTGGTAAAGCTGCGATTTTTGACGAGCAAGGGAACATCATTGGTGTGGTTTCGGTTGGCTATTTGCTCGACCGGCTGCAAGACCGCATCGAACCATTTTTGGCCTTTTTGATTTTAATGGTCATCGTAGTTGTTGTCGCTAATGCCATTGTATCCAATTATGCGTCGAGAAAGTTTCAGCGCGCCATTTTGGGGTTCGAGCCTGAAGAGATAGGGCGGTTGTACGGCGAATTAGAAGTGACGATGAGTACCATTAAAGAAGGCGTGTTAAGTATTGATGCCCAAGGGATACTTCGCTCGATCAATCGTAGCGCCTGTCAGATTCTCGGTATTGATAGAGAGGCAGCTCTTAATAAACCGTTGACTGAGACGTTACGCGATAGTGACTTATATACGGTGCTAGAAACCGGACAGGAAGATCATGATATTGAGATATTCCTTAATCATAAACGTCTGATCGCAAACCGTTCGCCAATTTATGTGGATGGAAAAATAGTGGGGGCAGTATCGAGTTTCCGTTTAAGGGATGAAATCAACGACCTAACCGAGCAGTTATCACAAACTAAAGAATATGCAGATTTATTACGTTCGCAAACCCATGAGCATCGAAATAAGCTAAACACCATTAGCGGGTTAGTTCAGATGGGTGAGCTGGATGCCGTACAAAAGTTAATTGGGCAAGAAACCGCACACTATCAAGCGATGATCGAATTTTTAAGAGACACCGTTAAAGACCCGTTAATTGCTGGTATGTTGCTTGGAAAAACAGAACGTGCTCGCGAGTTAGGCTTACAGCTGGTGGTTGAAGAAGGCAGTCGTTTGGAGCCTCTGCCTGAGTGGCTAAATTCGGAAGACCTTGTCACCATTCTGGGCAACTTAATTGATAACGCTTTCGATGCAACGTTAACCTCGATTCGTGATGAATCGAATGTCGCATCGGAGCGCAGAAATATCGATGTGTCAGTGAGCGATTACGGAAATGAAGTGATACTTGAGGTGATAGATCAAGGCTGTGGTTTACCAAGCGATATAGAGCCGCAGGCGCTATTTAAAAAAGGGGTGTCGACGAAATCTCGTCAAAATCGGGGGGTAGGATTGCATCTTGTCAACCAGTTGGCTACTCGATATCACGGCCATGTTGAGATGATGCCCAACACAAATTATGGAACAAGAATAACGGTGTATTTACCCAAGGAAGAACAATTATGAGTATGGCGACTCGCGTAATGATCATTGAAGATGATCTGGCTATTGCTGAGCTGCACCACAAATACTTGAGCCAATTGGCAGGTTTGGAAGTGGTCGGCATTGCGACCACGAGAATAGAAGCGGAAATGCAACTCGATATTCTTAAGCCAGACCTGTTGTTGATGGATGTATACCTTCCTGATGGAACAGGGCTTGAGATACTCAATACATTACGTGCGAACAACCAAACGTGTGATGTCATTTTGATTACCGCGGCAAGGGATGTCGATACGCTACAACAGGCAATGAGAGGTGGCGTTGTCGATTACCTGTTAAAACCAGTGATGTTTCCACGCTTAGATGCCGCACTGAAAAAGTATGTGTCCCAACGCCAGCAACTAGACATCGCAGAGAGTTTGGATCAGAACCTCGTTGATAAAATGCTGCAGTCTCACGCCAATCAAGACAACTTGCCGAACCGATTACCGAAAGGGATTGATGGTGTAACCTTGGATAAGATTAGAGAGTTGTTCCCAAATGGTAGTGTGCTGACCGCTGATGAGGCAGGCGAAAAGATTGGTGCGAGCCGAACAACGGCAAGGCGCTATTTGGAGTATCTGATCAGCACTGGTGAACTAGAGGCTGATTTAAACTATGGGTCGGTAGGTAGGCCGGAAAGGTGCTATAAGAAAGTGATACGGTAACGTAGAATTTGATGCTAAATACGAAATGAAAGCGATGGCTTGTTTTAAACAAACCATCGCTTTTTCGCGCTAAGGAGTTAGAAATTATATTCTAATTTCGCTTCAATAGAGCGCTCAGCGCCAAACCAACAGTTATTTTTGTCGTAACAAGAATAGTATTCTTTATCGAATAGATTGCTTGCAGAAAGCGTGACGCTAGCCCCTTTCATTGATTCAGATACTGTTGAGAAATCGTAACTTGCTGCCAAATCAAACAAGGTGTAGTCAGGCACTTTTTCGCTGTTTTGAGCATCAATTTGTGCTTCTCCGACATAGCGAACGCCAGCACTGGTACGAAGGCCTGAAAGATTTCCTTCAAAGAAGTAGTTGGCCCATAAAGAGGCCGTTTGCTCAGGTACCCAAACCGGCGTTTTACCTTCTTGGTTGTAATAACTGTCTTCGGTAATCTCCATATCGGTATACGTGTAGCCTAGAGTTAAATCAACTTTTGCTGTGGCTTGCCATTTTGCCTCTAGTTCAACACCCTGTGATACCACTTCGCCCGCTTGATAGTTCGGTGCATAAGGATTATTCGGGTCGGTCAAGATCGCGTTTTTCTTCGTAATATGGAAGAACGCTAAATTACCTGAAATGTCATCAGACAATGGCGCGTATTTAAAACCGAGTTCCCACTGATGCCCGGTTGATGGTTCAAACGCTTTGCCTGTGGCATCTGCACCTGCAATCGGCTCAAAACTCTCGGAGTAAGTAAGGTATGGGGATAGGCCGAAGTCGAGTTCATACAAACCACCGACTCGGAAAGATACGTTGGTGTCGTCTAACTCTTCCTTGCTGTTGGATATTGTTCCTAGGTAATCGCTCTCGGCGTCTGTATTTGAATCGTATTTATCCCAACGAAGACCCGCAATCATTACAAGTTGGTCGTAACGAACTTGATCTTGCAAATAAACGCCAATTTGCTTCGTTTTGATATCTAAGTTTTGTTTGTATTGGAAATTCAGTGCATTACGGTCAATGCTGTTGTGGTCAGGATTAAAGATGTCCTGAGTTAGCGAATACCCAAGCGTATCTTTGTATTTTACATCCGAATCTAGATACTGATAATCAAGTCCGAACAATAAGTTATGTTCAAAGTCTCCCGTTTTAACGTAGCCAGATAGTTGGTTGTCAATCACAAAGGATTTGGACTTTTCATCGGTTAAATAGGCATTTCGACCAACGGTACGGTTATCCGCTTCAAGTGCACCGTTATATGTGTTTTCCTGATAGGCATCGGCGGTCATGTAGCGGGCATTCTGTAGAAATTGCCAATTGTTGTTAAAGTCGTGTTGGACTTTGTAACCCATCATCAGAACTTCGCGTTCGTAAGTGTTCCAGTCCTCATCCCCCAAATAAGTGCTTGGTGACATCGAGCCAAGTGGGTTGTCAATCACTGAGCCAGACGCTGGCACGGTCGTGTAGATACCTGCTGATGGATCATTTTGATAGTAAACATTCACATTGACTAAGGTGCTTTCTGTCGCTTGCCAATTGAAAGATGGAGCGAGGACATAACGTTCGTCTTCAGACGTATCGGCTTGACCATCTCGCTGTTTTGCTAGGCCGATAATACGGTAATCAACATTAGAGTCACCAATTTGTCCTGTGGTGTCGAACGTCAGTTCTTTTAGGCTGTTAGTCCCAGTACTAATCGAGACAGAGTGCGAAGGTGTTGACTGAGGCGCCTTGGCGATAATATTGACCATACCTCCTGGTGGAATATTGCCGTAAAGAACAGACGTTGGCCCTTTAAAAACCTCGATTTGTTCAAGGGCAACGGAATCGACCTGAGGTTGAAGGTTCCAGCCGTTGTACAGCAAAGGAAGACCATCATAAAAGTTGGTGTAGTTAATAAAACCACGAATATTGAATAGGTCAAGTCGGGAAACGGCACCGCCACGCAGCTCTGTATTTACGCCAGGCGCGTAACGCAATGCTTCGCTCACCGAGTTTACGCCGCGTAGGTCCATGTCATCTTTAGTGATTACCGTGATCGCTTGCGGCGTTTCTTCCGGTTCTAAAACGGTTTTAGTTGCGGTGTTTCGGTATGTTTCGCCAAGTACTGTGATAGTTTCGTGCTGAGAAGTGCTCTCAGTGGCACTGGCGTGACCAGCAATAAGCGCGGATACCACGACTGCAACCGCAGAACGATGAAATCGATTCGGACTTTCCATATTTATTAATTCCACTACTTTTATTTGTTGATAATGATTGTTGTTTGCATTCTATAGCGAAAGAAATAGGAAAAGTTAACAATTTGGTGCAAAGCCAGAACCTAAGTGCTTAGGCTTTTATCTAATGGTCAAGGCTTCGTTCGGTTTGACAGGTATCCAGTAATGCATTTGGGCATTCTCACTCTCAACATCATAGTCTTCTGGATAAACTTCTAACTCGTAGCCATCGATACCGTGATAATTGGAATAGGGGAGCCAGTGCAAAATGAACCACTCAAGCGTCGCCGCTAGATTTGATGCTTTACCTATGTGCGTAATCACTGCGTAGGTTTGCTCAGGAACAACCAGAAGATCTGGTTCTTGCGTAGAGCCTTTGGATATTGAAGTTCTTGACGCTGAGTTGTACTCATAACCTGCCCAATACTCGAGTTGCTGGTTACTTGAATACGCTTTTGTTACGTCAATCACACCAAGATATTTTCTTTCCAGATGAGTATGGTTTTCAGATGAATAGAGCTGTGACCACAGAAAGGGCACTTTGGATTGGAAGTTGGGCGTTGCGGAAAACAATCCATAAATAGGTTCATGATAACCAGCAAGCACAAAAGCAGGTTTTGTTTCTATTCGAACTTCGATAAAGCACTTATGTCTATTTTCGTCTTCTGGTGTATCGCGCAACGTTAAAGGTTGCCTCAAGCCCGTTAGTTGCTGAGCTTTACGATAATCTCGAGGACTTTTTGAAAACATATTTTTGAACGCTCGACTGAATGCATGTTCAGAAGCAAACCCCATTTCTATCGCAATATCTAACGAGCGATCTGATGTATGGATTAAGCGTTCAGCTGCAAGGCTTAGTTTAAGCTCTCTAATATAGTGAGCGACGGATACGCCAGTGTGTTGCTGGAAAACGCGTTGCAGTTGCCAACGTGACCAGCAGCTTGCTTTCGAGATTTCATCCACACTAAGTGCGATATCTAGATTGTTGTGAATGTAATCAAGCACAGAGTGTATTCGGTTTATCGGGTGCAGATTCTTTGTGCCTGGTTTCATGACATTCTACTTTCGCATTAATAGTATCCTCATTATCTTTAATTGAGTATCATTATCAATAGGGTGAGAGGATAAAATTCAGGCTACATAGATCACAATAAAGTTGTAATGGATTGCAAGGATGGGTAAGGATTGTCCATATTAGAGTTTTTGCTTAATTTTTGTCTTACGTTAGTGCAACTTTTTTTATCCATAAAATACAAACATTTATGATGTTTTGTGCAACTTATTTAAACGTTTGCACTGGCAAGTGTTGATGTAAATCAAATAGTCGTAGACAATACTGCACCGTGTCGGACTCTCCTCCAGCGAGTACAGTGTGTACTTTTGAGACATAAGTGACCTAAATGACCTTAATACGTCGTGTTTCCAAAAGATTTGGGAGTGCTACTTCTTGAGGTTCTTTGGGCCTATAGACTTTACCTATCAACGTAATAGGTAAGACCAATTTTCTATTTTGAGGTGCCATTGATAGGGTTGGCTCATCCTTTAGCCGTATCCGGGCACACAATAAGTACCTCGTTTTTAAGGGAAAGATGATGGTAATACCAGAAAACAGCAGCATCGTTATTTTTGGTGCTTCAGGTGACCTTACATACCGTAAGCTCATTCCTGCTTTATACCACCTCTATGCGAACAAACAGCTTCCAGAAAATTTTGCCATTCTGGGTGTAAGTCGCACTGAATACAGTGATGAGTCTTACCGCGCGAAGCTGAAAAAATCGCTTCAGGAAATGGAAAAGACTGAGCCAGAAACGCTTGATGCATTTATTAACCATCTGCACTACCAAGCTATCAATACTTCTGACACACAAGATTACAGTAAGCTATCTTCTCGTTTAGACCAACTTGCTGACGAATATCGCTTCGATCAGCGCAATACGCTTTTCTACTTAGCAACCCCACCAAGTTTATACAGTGTGATTCCTGCAAGTCTTGCAGCACACGGCCTAAACAAAGAAGAAGATGGTTGGAAACGCCTGATTATTGAGAAACCATTCGGTTATGACCTTGAATCAGCGCGTATTCTGGATAAAGAAATTCACGAGCACTTCCAAGAGCATCAAATCTACCGAATTGACCATTACTTAGGTAAAGAGACGGTACAAAACCTTCTTGTACTTCGTTTCTCAAACGCGATGTTTGAGCCGCTTTGGAACCGTAACTTCATTGATTATGTTGAAATCACGGGCGCAGAATTCCTCGGCGTAGAGGAGCGTGGTGGTTACTACGACAACTCGGGTGCCGTGCGCGATATGTTCCAAAACCACCTGCTACAAGTATTGGCGATGGTGGGTATGGAGCCACCAGCACAGATCAATGCAGATTCGATGCGTGATGAAGTTGTTAAAGTACTCCAGTGTTTAAAACCTTTGGACGAAAACGCTCTGCGTAACGATCTAGTATTAGGTCAATACACCGCTTCTGAAGTTCGTGGACAAAGTCTACGTGGCTACCGTGAAGAGCCGGGGGTTGCAGATGATTCACGTACCGAAACTTACATCGGTTTGAAAGCCTACATTAACAACTGGCGTTGGAATGGCGTGCCATTCTACGTGCGTACTGGTAAGCGTCTTCCAACACGCGTGACTGAAGTGGTTATCCACTTTAAACAAACACCGCACCCAGTGTTTGGTCAAAACGCACCAGAAAACAAGCTGATCATTCGCATTCAGCCAGACGAAGGCATTCAAATGAGCTTTGGCTTGAAAGAGCCAGGCGCAGGTTTTGAAGCGAAAGAAGTGAAAATGAACTTTCATTACGCTGATCTACAAGAAACGCAAATGCTAACTGCGTATGAGCGTCTTCTACTTGATGCTTTGAATGGTGATGCTACGCTATTTGCACGTAGTGATGCGGTGGAAGCGTGTTGGCAGTACGTACAGCCAATTTTAGATTTTAAACAAGATCCACAATCCCTCTTCGGGTACGCATGCGGCACATGGGGTCCTAAAGAGTCAGACGACCTGCTACAGCGTGATGGTCGCGCTTGGCGCTTCCCATGTAAAAACTTAACAGATACGGATTACTGTGAACTATGATCAACCATAAGATCTACCAAACAGCAGAGCAGGTAGTTGAAAGCCTAGCTAACGACATGAAAGCGTTCAGCGAAATGGGCCGACCTGTTCACATCTCTCTTTCTGGCGGCAGCACTCCTAAAATGCTGTTCAAACTGTTGGCTTCAGAGGCTTACGCAACCTCTATTCAGTGGCAAAACCTCCACTTCTGGTGGGGTGACGAACGTTGTGTCGCACCTGACGATGCGGAAAGCAACTACGGAGAAGCGAACGCGCTACTGTTTAGCCAAGTAAACATTCCAACAGAAAACATCCACCGTATTCGCGGTGAAGATGACCCTAAAGTGGAAGCGGAACGCTTTGCGAAAGAGATGTCAGAGGTGATTCCGACTGAAAACGGAACCCCTGTGTTTGACTGGATCTTATTAGGTGTTGGTGCAGATGGTCACACAGCTTCTCTGTTCCCTGGCCAAACTAATTATGATGATGCGAATCTATCTCTTGTGGCTTCTCATCCTGAGTCAGGCCAGCTTCGTGTGTCAAAAACGGCACGCGTTTTAGAAGCAGCAAAACGCATCAGTTACTTAGTGCTTGGTGCAGGAAAAGCGGACATCGTTGAAGAGATCAACAGTTCACCTGCACACGCACTGCCATACCCAGCGGCTAAGATTCAAGCGAAATCTGGCCTGACGGAATGGTATTTAGATTTGGACGCAGCAGCAAAAATTGCTTAAACGCTGCTCGTCAATGAAACAAAATTGGAGAGAAACAATGAAAGGTGATATCGGTGTAATTGGCCTAGCGGTAATGGGTCAAAACCTTATCCTAAACATGAACGACCACGGTTTTAAAGTGGTCGCTCACAACCGTACTGCTGCTAAAGTAGACGAGTTTCTGGAAGGACCAGCGAAAGGCACCAACATCATCGGTGCATACTCTCTAGAAGAACTAGTAGAGAAGCTAGAAACGCCACGTAAAGTGATGCTAATGGTTCGCGCAGGTGACGTTGTCGATAAATTCATCGACGCTCTAGTCCCTCTACTAAACAAAGGCGACATCATCATCGACGGTGGTAACACGAACTACCCAGATACAAACCGTCGCGTTGCAGCACTACGCGAAAAAGGTATCCACTTCATCGGTACTGGCGTATCTGGTGGTGAAGAAGGTGCGCGCTTCGGTCCATCTATCATGCCAGGCGGCGCTCCAGAAGCTTGGGAAGCGGTTAAGCCTATCTTCCAAGGTATTTCTGCGAAAACTGATGCAGGCGAGCCTTGTTGTGATTGGGTTGGTAACGACGGTGCGGGCCACTTCGTTAAGATGGTTCACAACGGCATCGAATACGGCGACATGCAGCTGATCACAGAAGCTTACCAGTTCATGAAAGACGGTCTTGGTATGTCTGCAGACGAGATGCAAGCAGTATTCGCTGAGTGGAACAACACTGAGCTAAACAGCTACCTTGTTGAAATTACGGCTGACATCCTTGGCTACAAAGACGAAGACGGTGAGCCTCTAGTTGAGAAAATCCTAGACACTGCTGGCCAAAAAGGTACAGGTAAATGGACGGGTATCAACGCTCTAGACCTAGGTATTCCTCTAACGTTAATCTCTGAGTCTGTATTCTCTCGCTGTCTATCTGCACTGAAAGATCAACGTGTTGAAGCTGAGAAACTGTTCGGCAAGACAATCACACCAGTTGAAGGTGATAAGCAAGAGTGGGTTGACGCACTACGTCAAGCGCTTCTAGCGTCTAAGATCATCTCTTACGCTCAAGGCTTCATGCTAATGCGCGAAGCGTCGAACGAAAATGGCTGGGATCTAAACTACGGTAACGTTGCTCTTATGTGGCGTGGTGGTTGTATCATCCGTTCTGCGTTCCTAGGCAACATCCGTGATGCATACGAAGCGAATCCAGAACTAGCATTCCTAGGCTCTGATGATTACTTCAAAGGCATCCTACAAAACAGCCTAGTAGCATGGCGTAAAGTGGCGGCTAAGTCTCTAGAAGCAGGCATCCCAATGCCATGTACGACTTCTGCACTAACGTTCCTAGACGGTTACACAACAGCTCGTCTACCTGCGAACCTACTGCAAGCTCAACGTGACTACTTCGGTGCTCACACTTACGAGCGTATCGACCGTGAGCGTGGTGAATTCTTCCACACGAACTGGACTGGTACAGGCGGCGACACAGCGTCTACAACTTACGACGTTTAATCGTTTTAAGTAAATCGACTAAGTATAAAAGGATGCCTAAGCATCCTTTTTTGTGTTTGGCTTTATGAAACTCAAAGAGCGCCTAGGCGCTCTTTTCTGTGGTCGTTTTTTTGTTTTGATAAAACCTGTCTTTGAGGTAGAGAATTGCGCTGACCACAAGAGCTACTACAGAAACAGTAAATAGGGCATACATGCTGAGAATCCATGCGAATGTAGCCGTCAAAAACGCAATGAAGGAAAACATTCTGCTGAAAGACATCACATGGCCAAGTTTGCTACTTTTCATAAACGCCTCCCAAAGCGGAGTGGGGATAGACAAGTGTGGTCATATACCACACTTTGATTGTCTGTTCTTTTTGGGCGTTTCACACAAAAAAGCGGCTAAAGATTTCTCAAAAAAGGTGAAATATTGAACTGGTAGACAAATCCATAAACGGCTTTACAAATATATGAATGCATTTGTCTATCACTTCAAAGTTTTTGCTGTGCGGATTAAGGCCTTTTAACGCTATTATTGCAGCCTTCGAGTTTACTAGGCGTAATTTCAAGTCAATAATTCCGGGAAGCTCATCCTCATTATCAGTCACGATGAAAATTACTTTTCTTTGTTTAACAGTACTTTATTGAATATGTGTGATTGCATCAGGTTTGAGAATGAAACTAAGGTTGCAAGAAAGGCGAAAAAGAGTGCTAGGTAAGCCTTTGAACTACGCCTATAATTAGCGCCCACATGGAGGATGTTTAATAAATGAACATCCTCTATTTTTTGAAACCAGCAACAAGGATCCAGTAAAACGTGTTTTTCTGGTGTTGTTTACGTTGACCAAGAAGGTGATTAACACAACAAATTGAGGTTCTAAGATGATTCTTAACAAGTACTTTGTTTTCATTCCGGCAGAATTGGATCAGGAAATACACAAGGACAACCAAGTGATCTCTGAGAAGGAAACTCAACGTCAGGCATTAGTAAAACAGGCGCAACAACAAGGTGGCCTGTAAGCTAGGTTTCAAATAGAAAGAGCACCGCAAAGGTGCTCTTTTTGTATCTGAGGTTATGGATTAACCCAATATGCCGAGGCTTTTCAGCTTTCTATAAATCGTATTTCGACTGACGCCAAGCATACGAGATGTTTTGCTGATGTTCCCCTGATTGGCTTGATATGTTTTGAGCAGTTTGTCTTCGACGGTTGCACGCAGTTCTAACGTGGGTTCGGCAGTGGTTGTTACGTCTTGAGCCTGGCTGAGCTTCTTACTCAGGTGAATCGGTACGTGAGTGAGCTCTAACGTTTCTTCACCTTGCGCCATTAACGCGGATACTTTGATTAAACTATCGAGTTCACGCAAGTTTCCTGGCCAAGAGTAAGAAAGCAGTAGAGAAAGTAGGTGAGGACAGAGTTGTTGTTCAGATTCAGCGTGACGTCGATGAATATTCTCGATCAGTTGTTGCTTATCATCTCGCTCTTCGAAGCGAGGCAATTCGATGATCAAACCATTGAGGCGATAGTATAAATCTTGACGGAACAATCCTTCGCTAACCAAGTTCTCGATATCTTTATGTGTGGCCGCAATGATTTGCGTATCGACTTGAACACTTTGGTTTGAACCCACAGGAAGCACGGTTTTATCTTGCAATACATGCAGCAAGCGGCTTTGAGCTTCCAAGGGTAAATCTGCGATTTCATCCAGAAATAAAATCCCCTTGTGCGCTTGGCGAATTTTTCCCTGATAGCCTTTGCTGTTTGCGCCAGTAAATGCACCAGCCACGTAGCCAAACAATTCGGACTCAACCAAATCTTTTGGTAGTGCGCCGCAGTTTACGGAAACCAACGGCCCCGTTTTTCTCTGGCTGTTTTTATGTAGCGCTTTCACAAACTCATTTTTACCAACTCCAGTCTCTCCGAGAATCAGTAAACTGATGTCTTTATCGATAACGCGATTGGCTTGTTGCCAGCAATGTTCGACAGTAGAATCGCCGTAATGCAGATCATTGGAAGCGGTAACGGAACGAGACTTCACTTTTTTGTCGGTCAACGGCTTTGTTTTGAACACGAAAGGATGGTCGGCACTTTGGATAGAAAGAATGTCGTCGAGCGATTGCCCGATGACGTTTTGTTGCGCGAGGAGCTGAGAAGCAACTTGGTTGTGCGCGAGAATCTGTCCATCTTCATTAGCGATGATAATGCCTTGCCATCCACTGTTTAGTAAGCCTTTTTCACACGCCAAATCCACACGAATATGCCCTTGTGGAATCAAGTTAAGCAATTGATTTTCAACTTGCTGAACCATGTTCTGTACCAGCACTTGCGTTGAGAAATCATGTTTCTTTTGTTCGCTGGTGATATCTAGCACGCCAATCAAATGACCAAGATGATCGAAAATAGGATTGGCCGAGCAGCTAATAAAACGATGATGTTGGATGAAGTGTTGATCGCCGATGACTGAGACCGGTTTTGCTTCAACTATCGCAGTCCCAATCGCGTTGGTGCCTTTGACCTTTTCTTGCCAGCACGCACCAGAGCTTAGCGCAATTTCGGTCAACTTCTCGCGGAACTTAGGTTGTCCCCAACTGCCGATGATGACGCCGTCGGCATCCGTCAGAATTAAGCGGCTGTCACTATGAGCAAAAAGCTGATTAAACAGCGGGAGAGCAAACTGGGTGACGGTTTCCAATAAGAAGTTGAGTTGGTGACGCCTATCTTGAAGTGTCGCTGGTGTCACTCGAATATCTTCAGGGCGTCGACGCTGTTTTAAACCCGCCTGTTCACTTCGGATCCATGAAGTTGAAAGCCAATTGTTATCGCTAATGTGTTGAAGTTCCATGACTGTACCATTTTGTCACAGTGAGGGTGTGCCATTTTGGAACACTTGAACATTGGTGTTCACACCATACATCCGCTCAAACATCGCTCACTTGGTTTGTTATCGCTTGGTAATCATAGTTTTACATTTAATTAACAACAAGTGTGGTGTAGTTGGCGTGTGACTTGCGTAATGCTCTTTGTGAACAGTGCGATACGACACTGCAATAACACATTGAACGAGAAACAAAAGGAAGAGTTATGATCTATGCACAGCCAGGTAGTGAAAATGCCATCGTTAATTTCAAATCGCATTACGATAATTTTATCGGTGGGGAATGGGTAAAACCAACGGGCGGTGAGTACTTTGACAATATCTCACCAATCAACGGGCAAGCGTATTGTAAAGTTGCCCGTTCTGGCGAGGCAGATATCAACTTAGCATTGGATGCAGCACACAACATCAAAGCAAAGTGGGCGAAAACCAGTGTGACCGAACGTTCGAACATCTTGCTGAAAATCGCAGACCGTATTGAGCAGCATTTAGAAGAACTTGCGGTTGCAGAAACATGGGAAAACGGCAAACCAGTTCGTGAAACCTTGGCGGCGGACTTGCCTTTAGTGGTGGATCATTTCCGTTACTTTGCGGGTTGTATTCGCGCACAAGAAGGCAGTGCGGCGGAGCTGGATGAGCACACGGCAAGCTATCACTTCCCAGAGCCGATTGGCGTGGTTGGTCAAATTATTCCGTGGAACTTCCCAATGCTGATGGCGGCTTGGAAACTAGCACCGGCACTAGCGGCGGGTTGCTGTGTGGTATTGAAGCCAGCAGAGCAAACGCCAACGTCGATTCTGGTTCTTATGGAAAAGATCGGTGATCTACTGCCACCGGGCGTCATTAACGTTGTTAATGGTTTTGGTTCAGAAGCGGGCCAAGCGCTTGCAACCAGCAACCGCATTGCGAAGTTAGCGTTTACCGGTTCAACACAAGTTGGCAATCACATTCTAAAATGTGCAGCAGACAACTTAATCCCATCGACAGTTGAGCTAGGTGGTAAATCTCCAAACATCTACTTCTCAGATATTTTCGACTATGAAGATGAGTATCTCGACAAGTGTATTGAAGGTACGTTACTTGGTTTCTTCAACCAAGGCGAAGTTTGTACCTGTCCATCTCGCGTGCTGGTTCATGAAGCGATTTACGATAAGTTCGTAGAGAAATTGACGGAACGTGCGCAGTTAATCAAGCAAGGTAACCCGCTCGATACCGATACTCAAGTTGGTGCTCAGGCTTCTCAAGAACAGTTTGATAAGATTTTAAGTTACCTCGAAATCGGCCGTGAAGAAGGCGCAAAAGTGGTCTTTGGTGGTGGTGTCTCTGAACAGCCAGAGTCAATCAATCAGGGTTACTACATTCAGCCAACGATGTTGGAAGGCCACAATAAGATGCGTATTTTCCAAGAAGAAATCTTTGGCCCCGTCATTGCCATCACTAAGTTTAAAGATGAAGCGGAAGCATTAGAAATCGCGAACGACACCGAATATGGCTTAGGCGCAGGCGTTTGGACGCGTGATGCGAACGTCGCATATCGTATGGGCCGTAATATCGAAGCTGGTCGAATCTGGATTAACTGTTACCACGCTTACCCTGCACACGCTGCGTTCGGTGGCTATAAAAAGTCGGGTATCGGCCGCGAAACACATAAGATGATGTTGGATCACTACCAAAATACGAAAAACCTATTGATTAGCTACAGTGTTGATCCACTAGGCTTCTTCTAAATGAAGTAGTTAACAAAGAAAAAGCAGTACTAACCAAAACCCCGAGCCTTCGGGGTTTTTTATTGCATGGGCTTGCGGGTGGTAGGGTGTATATACGTGAAATTTATATTTTGAACCCATCTATATTGCGTGCTCAGGAACGTTGAATTACGGCCACTTTTCGTTCAAGTAGTTTTTCGACCGCGGTGTTTTGCTTTTCAAGACTAAACTGCTGATCAAAATCCAAGACGCGATTACAAGACTCAAGACTCGCAAACTGGTTTAAACATTCGCTAAGTTCTCTTTTAGAGCTCATTCGAGCCAAACTGCTTTCTGATGAAGAGAGTAGGGTCACTTTGCGGCCATGAAACGTTCCTTGTGGCAGAGCATCACTTTGCTGTGCTTGCTTTACTTCATGAACCGGTAAGTTAGTGTATTTAGATTGGATGTCGTTGGACATAGAGACACCTAAACTCTTAAGTCTAAAGTTTGTGGCATCGGAGCTACCTCAGCAGTGGCGACATGAGCAGACAATAACGACTCCCACGACTCACTTTGCGTCAACAATTCCGCCAAAGCAGTTTCAAAATACTCATAATCCAGTCGCTTAATGTTAATGAGTCGGTTTAAACAGAGTACATGTCGATGATTATCTAAACTAAAGAATAATTGATGCTCAGGCCAGTGATAATTAAAGGCTAGGAAAGAACGATAGAGATCGGAATTAACGATTTGAAGACCAACAATCTCAGCTTCGAGCTGGAGGGTTGTCGATTCAGGATGAAAGATGATATGCACTCTTAGATTATCATCAAACGCTAAGCTTACTTCATTTTCCGTTAGATGCAGTGCAGGCAAGCCTATTTGATGAGCAAACTTTAGCAAAATCTCATCGATAGTTTGGCGTGCTGACATAGGAATAGTCCCTTTTGAAATTTTATCAAGGAAAATATTAGATGTATCTCTTCGTGTTTATCAATATTGGTCGGTTGTTATTATATTTTGGTTTTTAATTTCGGTGAGCTAAATAGAACAGCGATAACAAATGTGCTCTGATGCATATTGTGGTGCTTCTTAGATATTTAAATATCTTTGTTCTCTAATATACCCGCCTAATTGAAAGTGTATTAAGGTGCAGTCACGATGAGTTAAATTAAATCTAATGTTAAATATGTGTTGTTGAAGAATGCGATTTATTGTCCGCTTGTAGTATAAATATAAGTTGATCTTTTATATTTTTACATAAAGAATTGTGTGAAATTAAAATGAACTAAGTCTATAAAATAAGTTTATGGTGTCATAATGAACAATTCTATGTGGGCTGGTTTTGTCGGACTATTCCTACTAAGTGGGTGTAGTCAGTCTGTGCCGATTGTAAGGGAAGGTAGCTTTGACACAAAGAGTCAGGCGGCACTCTATGGTTGGGTTTCTGTCGATGGATACTTTCCACCTTCGATTACGTCTCTTGATGTGGAAATATGTAAAGTGATTGAAAATCAGTGTCTTAGATCTGCATTGCAGCACTACCAAGGCGTTCAATTACCCGTACAGTATTCATTTTTAATTGCACCGATTCAAGCTGGTGACGGAAACATGAAGATAATTGGAAAGCTATACTCGAATGGGGAACTTGTAGCGGAAAAAGAAAAGAACTATTTATTTTCAGTGGAGGGAAAACAGGAAAACTTGATACTCGTTCCAAAAAAATAACCAGATGAAAAGTAATCGGTTACATTTAATTAGACCTTACTAAATTATTAAAAATAAAGATTTGCTCTTTCCTGTTGTGAAAGTTTTGTTGTTTTTTACAAACATTAATCACATGGTTTAAGTCATCGGGTCAGTTGTTTTTTAGACTTATACTTGTTGCAAAAATAGCATTCTTTATGATTATATCTCGCTCCTTGAACACGTTGGCTTGGCGTTTTAGGCTATAAAACATACAATTTTAAGATTTTGGAAATTTCAGTTTGTTCGATAAACGATACCATAATCTATTTAATTTTATTCTAATGTATAACAAAAATCCTAAACTTTAATAACGAAATGATATTTAAGTTTTGGCTAATAATAAACGCTATCTGATAAAAATAATAAAGACGGACAGCAGAGTTTACTAAGATAAACCTTTACCTTTAGGTAAGGGTAATGCTTAGGATATTCGCTAATTATTCGGGGGGTATGGTAAGTGATATGAACTTCTATGCTCTTTTCTTTGCTTCTTTAATTGATATAGCAGTACTTAGAAATAACAACAATCAAAGTATTGCTTTGAAAGTTTCTCAACACTCGTACTGAGAAACTCAAAATAATGAAGGGTAGAAAATGGATGTGTCAGGCCAACTAAACACAGAAAAGGTCGGCTCGAGCTCGCGAAAAATTCGTAGTTTTTCCCGCTATGAAAAATCTGACGAAGTATTTCACTCAGACCAATCTCACATTGTTGTCGTTCACAATGGTCAGCTTCGAGTTCAAACAGGTGATTGCACAATCGATGTCGCGGCAGAAAATGGGGTGTTTCTATCCCAAGGGGATTACTTATTCGAGTGCTCGCCCTTAGACGGGGCATACAAAGCGTCGATTATAACCTACGACAACGAACTCGTTAGCCAGCTATTACAAAAGCACAGTGATCTTTTGATGATGCTGCCCAAGGTAGATAAAGTTTGTTCTGGCTTGTTTACTTTTGGTTTGAACATACTCGTAGAGCAAGTGCTTTCCAGCATGCAGACGCTTGAGCAACAGGCGTATCCAGATGCGATCATGTGCCTAAAATATGAAGAGTTACTCATTCTTTTGCTGCACGGCAAAGGAGGAGAATCACTCTATGCGTTGCTGTCACAACAAACTAACCGAACATCGGAACGGTTACGTCGATTTATGGAACAACACTATCTCAAAGAGTGGAAGTTGACTGACTATGCGCAAGAGTTTGGTGCTAGCTTAACGACTTTTAAAGAGCTATTTAATGAGCACTATGGCATTTCTCCAAGAGCTTGGATCAGTGAGCGCCGATTGTTGCACGCTCATAAACTCCTGTTGACGAGCAAGATGAGCATCGTGGATGTGGCGATGGAGGCTGGGTTTTCTAGTCAGTCTTACTTTACGCAGAGTTACCGCCGTCGTTTTGGAACGACGCCAAGCCGTGTACGTTCGGGAGACGATCAAGTAGCTATCGCGAAATGAAATGACTTGGGACTAAAATTTTCTGACTAATTTTGAAAGTCACTCATCAGCGTAAATTCTATTATGCGTCATGTAACAACGAACGATTAAAAATTATTACACCTCTTTCTTTCTGGATCGTTCGAGAGGGGTGCGGAGACGAACATAAATGAAAAAGCAGCATTGGCGACGCCGTTCGCTTTTTCCAGACAGCATTGTGACACAACGGAAAGTGACAGTTTTGCAGAGAGGAGCTCGATATGAAAGTGCTTCTAGATCAACGCAGGATTTCAATGTTGTGCACGTCAATCACCGACAATTGTTGAGTGAAGGCGTCATTAATTATGAACAGTTATCTTTACTTCAGCGCTTGTTGGATAGAAGCGTCGTCGATAGCTTGTGCGCAAGCCAGTTGGTGAAAACGTATCAAAAGCTCGGTGCGTCGCTTGACCGATTCGCCATGCGTTTATTTTTGGAAATTGGGTCGCAGCTCAGTGATAGCCGCACACTCGTGACCTTTGAACAAAGACTGGAATACATCAACGCGCGTCTTGGTTTTCGCTTCAATTTAGCGGTGCCAAAAACGTTGATGCTTTGTTTTCATTTATCGCTAAACGAGTGGATTAACCGTCAAGTTGATCAAAGCGCTTTGCATGCCTCCATCAAAGTGGAACAGCTTATCAATCAGCTCGATATTCAAAAGGAATATTGGTCGAAACTATCGGGAGAGGACACCAGTGCGGTGTTTGTGCAACAGCAACTCGATTTAATTGAGCGCCAACAACATCAGTTGAAAGATCAACTCGGGACGTTGAGCGAACAACAGATGCAAGTGATTGAATGTCATCGTTCGTTAATTGAGAAGTGGCAACCGTCCCTAGACGAGCTTAAAGGGTTCGCAGAGTACACCTCTACGACTGCTCAGTTTATCTCTGAGTGGAAAAAGTGGTGTTCGGAAGTTCGACTTGAAGCTCCTGAGCTGAACGAAGTCTGGGATGCATGTGATGTGGTTTACAACGACCAAAATGCGGTTGCGAAAGTATGGCAGTGGTTCAAGAGCATGCAAATTGTTGGCGATATTGATCACTACTATTTTGACACTCAAAGCGGCCAGTGCGGCCAGGCTTGCAATCACCTCAGCCAGATTTAAATAGGGCGTTAAATGTTAGATAAGATGATGAAATCTTTAGCGGAAACGCTAAAGGTAGGGGATTTTATTGCCTCAGAAAATGGCTCTTACAACATCGAGGTTGATCAGTTGTCACTGACCATCAAACAACACGCATCATGGTTTTTATGGGAAGCGGCTTTACCCTTCCAGTTTAAAGAGCATCTAGATTATCAACAAGAACAAGCGTTACAACGTTGCATGCAGCTCTCATTAAAAACAATCCGTGAAGATGGCTGCGTACTAACAGCGAATGATGATCAGCAGCTGATTTTGCAAAGCAAAGTGAGGATCGAGGACTGTTCGATTGAGCTGTTCTCTTCTTTGCTTTCCAAGCACGTTAATCTATGTGAGCGTTATATGGCATTATTGGAGCACGAGCGCGTGAACCACACGATTAATCATAATGTGTGGTTGCCATGATACGAAAAGTCTTTCCGAACATCAGACGTGCTGCCACAAAGATACTGTTGTGTGCTGTGAGCTTTGCTCCGTTGGGATTCGCACAAGCAACAGACTTACACTGGCCCGAACAACCATTCCGATACTATGCAGATAACGACTCATTAAAAGAGTTGTTGAATAACTTTGGCGCAAACTATCGCGTTTCGGTTTCTGTGAGTGACAAAGTTAATGATCGAGTGAGTGGACGTTTTACTCCTGATGATCCGGCTGAGTTCCTCGACTACTTATCGCAAGTCTATAACTTGATGTGGTATTTCGATGGTGCCGTCTTACATGTCTATAAGGCGACAGAAACGCGCTCACGTTTACTCCAATTAGAATTATTGACCGCCAGAGAGCTACGAAGCACGTTAATTTCCACTGGAGTGTGGGATTCGCGCTATGGGTGGAGAGCCGCTGAAAGTAAAGGGTTGGTTTATCTTGCAGGTCCTCCACGTTATGTCGACTTAGTTGTACAAACGGCCGAAGCATTAGAAACGCGCCTGCTGCAGAAATCGAATTCAACCGACGAGTTATTCGTTGAAATAATTCCTTTGAAGTACGCTTCTGCAACGGATAGAGAAATTGCATATCGAGATCAGACCATTACGGTTCCGGGTATCGCATCGGTTTTAAAGCGAGTCGTGTCTGGTGTTCAAACTCAAGTGACGAGTGCGTCGAACAAAGACGTTACCAGTTCAGATAAGCCTGTAAAAAGCAATAAAACCGCCTCAGTTCATGGCGGAGCAACGGTTGAAGCAGAGCCGGGCCTTAATGCGATTATTGTTCGTGATACTCAAGCGCGATTACCGCTCTATCGCAAACTGGTTGCTCAATTGGACCAACCGCAATCAAGAATTGAAGTTGCATTATCGATTGTCGACATCAGTGCCAACGATTTAAGTCAGTTAGGCGTGGATTGGCGAGCGGGAGTATCAGTCGGAAATAATCGAATTGTTGATATCAAAACAACAGGGGATGTGAGTTCGGGTGATGTGACTCTCGGCAGCGGACAAAATTTTAAGTCTTTGCTTGATTCAACCAATCTGAATTACCTGTTGGCTCAAATCCGTTTATTGGAATCTCAAGGCAGTGCTCAAGTGGTTTCAAGACCAACACTGTTAACCCAAGAAAATGTCGAAGCGGTACTGAACAACAGCAGCACGTTTTACGTCAAGCTGGTTGGTAAAGAGACCGCAGCACTGGAAGAGGTCACGTATGGCACGTTACTGAGAATTGTCCCGCGTATCGTTGGTGACAGGTTTGCTGCCCGACCAGAAATCAATCTGAGCCTTCATCTCGAAGACGGGGCAAAGATTACCGATGGTGGTGTCGACGACCTTCCTTCCGTTCGTAAAACTGAAATCAGTACGTTGGCGACGGTGAAGCAAGGACAGAGCTTGCTCATCGGTGGTGTTTATCGAGATGAAGTGAGTCATCAGTTACGTAAAGTACCACTGTTGGGAGACATCCCATATTTAGGTGCGTTGTTTAGAAGTAATACCAACACTAAACGCCGCACGGTGCGCATGTTTATTCTAGAACCGCGAATCGTTGTGGATGGTATTGGCGATAGTGTGTTGATTGGTAATGAGTACGATCTGCGACCAAGCATTGGCAAGCTCAACAACATTTCCAACAACGGTGCTGAATTTAAATCGGTCGTCGAAGTGTATAGCTGCACATCAAAGACTCAAGCAGAGCGCTATCAGCAAGACTTATTGTCACAGCAACAGTCGTCTCAATTGAAGCAGTGCCAATTGCCGACAGGGCAAAAGGGGTGGCGTGTAAAAGTATTGGAATGTGATGACTCACAAAGTGAGTGTGTGCATCCATCAGAGGAGCCTTAACCGCGATGCAGCAATGGAAAATTCGTATTTTATCAGGCGTGCATTCCGGAGTTGAAGTCACCTTACCTGAGGGCGCTCTTGTGCTTGGCAGTGACGACTTTATCGCAGATCTCGTGCTGTCTGATGCTGGGGTCGAAGCTAACCATTTCACGTTGGTTTGCCAGCAAGATTCGGTCATTTTACGAGGCTGCAAAGAGGCAAATATTAACGGTGAAAACATCTCTGTTGAAGATGATGGGATCGATTTGTCACGCCATGCCGTTGTCTCTGTAGGCGTTGTGAAATTCGCACTGGGGTACGCAGAAGATGCGTTAATCGTGAGTAACGTCAGCGACGAATCTAGCGAACAGGATACACCTGTTGTTGCTGTGCAACGCTCCAGTTGGAAAAAAACAACGCTCATCGCCTTGCTTTGTAGTTTTGTCCCGAGTGTCATTTTTGCTGGTATGTGGTACAGCCAAGCTAACGGAAACAACAACGAGACTGTCACAGAAGCAGAACCCATTGTTTTGGTGCGCAACATCTTAGGCGAGCTCAAACTTAGCGACGTTCGTGTGGAATGGAATGCCGCCGCACGCCAAGCGGTTTTGGAAGGCTATGTTGAAGATCGAACTCAGAAACTCGATCTGCTTGGTCGAATTGATGTATTAGGTATCAATTACAAAAGTGACTTAAGAACGATGGAAGAAATCCGTCGCGGGGTTCGATTTATTTTACGAAACCTCGGCTATCACCAGGTGAAAGTCGAAAATGGGGATGAGACGGGCACACTGTTACTGACGGGTTATATCGATGATGCAAGCCGCTGGAACCAAGTTGAGCAAATTTTAGAGCGAGACGTACCGGGCCTAGTAGCGTGGAAGGTTGAACTGCAAAGAGCGGGTGCCTACATGGATACGCTAAAAGCCTTATTGACGGATGCGGAGCTACTGAAAAAAGTCCAGTTGGTTACCAGCGGTGATCGCATCGAAGTACGCGGGGAACTTGATGATATCGAAACGACTCGATTTTACGGTGTGACTCGAGACTTCCGAGAACAATATGGTGAAAAGCCGTATTTAGTTTTGAAATCCATACCTAAGGTGAGTAAAGGCACCAACATCGATTTCCCTTTTCGTAGCGTTAACTTTGGTCAGGTTCCATATGTGATTCTGACTGATAACGTTCGTTACATGGTTGGTGCAAGAACGCCTCAAGGCTACCGCATATCCAGTGTTACGCCTGCTGGCATTGAGCTAGTCAAAGGCGGGCGGGTGATAACAATAGAACTCGGATACGAGGGCGAGACGAACAATGACAAATCTTGAACAAATTTTAAATAACGACAAAAACGGTGCGGAAGTGCACAAGATTAAGAGCAAGCTCTTAGAAGCACAAGCGGTGGTGAAACGTCAGTTGGATTTAGGGTGCTCACCACAGCAGTACCAATTGCTACTCAAACAGTATGAAGCTTACACCGCCGCACATGCGGTCGTTGAATCATACGAAGCGAACTAAAAATACGAGGAAGTCTTATGTCATTTTACGATGCTAGTAACAGTGTAAACCTTGATGATGTTAAAACTAAGTTGGAAAAACAAGCGAAAGATGCCAACACAGAAGTGACGACTGCCATCAAGAACCTAGAAACAAACGCCGATGATCCATCTAAGCTGGCTGAACTTCAGCACGCGATCAACAAATGGTCTGTTGTTTACAACATCAATGCGACCACCACTCGTGCGATTAAAGATGTGATGCAGTCGATTCTCCAGAAGGTATAAAGCATGGAACGAGAAATGCGCCAATTGCTGGCTGAAATCGCGCTGATGGCAACCGGTATGCATCGTCATCAAGAAGCTAACACGATTGCGGACGGCCTTGAAGCAAGCTCTGGTTCTGAAGAGACCGTGGTGATGATTCGTGCAATGAGCCTTATGAATAAAGGCTTGTACGAAGAGGCTCATCAATTGCTCGAACCACTTTGCAACGCCTATCCAGATCTGATCAGTTTAGCGGCCCTTGCTTCCGCCAAAGCTGGTTTATTGAGCAAAGCGGAAAGTTGGGTAGAACTCGCATCACAGGGAAGCGAAGAAAGCCAAGCATTTGCTGCAAGCTTTTCTCAGGACATTAGGAACCTTGGATGATCGTTGATTCAAGTAATCTAACTCTTCAGCCTCAACCTCTGCGCCAATCGGAGTCGCGCCATTATGAGCGGAGCGATGAAGATAAGATGAATGTGCTCATGGAGCGTAATGCCAAGCAAGCGGAAGCCTCACACGCCTCTCCAAAAGAGACGTTAGAGAAAACAGAAGCGAAACTGGCGGACATCAAAGCGTGGTATGAATCACTAAAAGAAGCAGATGTTGTCAGTAAACAAAGCGTCTTATCATCGTTGAATGAAGCGTTCTCCGATCCTCAAGTTAAACGAGAGGCAATGTGGTACGCCTTTTATGAGGCGAAGAGTGCAAAGGGCACCGAACACCCGCAAGCCGATTTATTAAAGGTGTTGAAGCAGGAGTTGCTAGGGGATTTTTCGGGCCAGCTTATTGCCGAACCACCTGTCGATAAAGCAGCACTTAAAGAAATGTTGGCGCAGCATTTTCCACTGGGTGCCCAGAAAGAACAAGCCTTGTGGCACTGCTGGGCTGAGTTGAAGTCGTTACCTGATATGGCATCAACACTGGACATGGTTCGTGATGAGCTTAGCTTCATGATTCAAAAAAATGCGATGGTGAAAAACATCGTCACTCATAGTCACAAGTTAGATTTGTCTTAGGAGTACATATGATAAACACGCAGTACACCGAGGTGATGCAAACCAACATTGATAAGTTGCAGGATGCGCAAGTCGAAGACGGCTTAAGCGAACGTTTTGAGCAAGCTATGTCGGTTCCCGAGGCAAATAATGGCCTGGAGGGCGGTTTGCTCGAAAACATCAGCGAGTTAAAAAATACTATCGATAACGCTAAAAGTAACCTGCAAGACAACATGAAGATGGTGGGTGATGATCCGGCGCAATTACTGCAAATGCAGTGGGCACTGACGCGCATTACTTTTCAAGAAGAGCTGATCGCGAAAACCGTGGGTAAAACCACACAAAACGTAGAAACCTTATTGAAGGCACAATAGTGATGATGAATAAAATGAGAGCGGTTTTCATCATGCTCACGTTGTTTCTGGTGGGGTGTCAGACCGAGCTGTACACCAACGTAACTCAGAAAGAGGGGAATGAGATGTTGTCGATCTTATTATCCGAAGGTGTCGTTGCAACAAAAGAACCTGACAAAGACAACACCGTCAAGTTAATGGTAGACAGTTCTCAAATCGCCTTCGCTGTAGACGCGCTGAAGCGAAAAGGGTATCCAAGAGAGCAGTTTTCTACATTGAAAGAGGTGTTTCCCAAAGACGATTTGATCTCGTCGCCATTAGCAGAACGAGCACGTTTGGTGTACGCGAAATCTCAAGAACTTTCTTCAACCTTATCTCAGATTGATGGCGTGCTGGTGGCACGTGTTCATGTTGTTTTGGAAGATCAAGATCTACGTCCAGGAGAGCGTCCAACGCCTGCATCTGCCTCTGTGTTTATTAAACACGCGGCGGATATTGCGCTTGATTCGTATGTTCCGCAGATCAAATTATTGGTGAACAACAGTATTGAGGGGTTGAATTACGATCGAATCAGCGTAGTGATGGTACCCTCATCAGAGGTACGAGTTGCTACTCAAAACAATCAATTTAAAAGCATTTTGTCGGTTCAGGTCACCAAAGAGACGGCGAATAATTTTGTCGCCATCCTGGTGTTCTTGGTAGCTGCGCTTATCGGTTCAAATATCGCTACTTTTACTTGGTGCCGCAGGAACACAAAGCGTGGTTAAACCAGAAACACCACTCGCGCAGGTACAACATCAATTTAACTACGCGCCTTGCCAATACATCCATAAAAGTTGGATAGAACAGAAACAGCCTTGGTTATTAAATATTGAAGGTTGGAGAGATAACCCCATGTTTAACCAATGGTGCATAAATGAGTGGGCGTTATCTCCAGTTCCAGAGACGGCTTTTAACAAACCTTGCCATAGCTTGGCGTTGCTCCCAGCGGATGCGTTGAATCAACTCGTATTGATGGTGGGCGGAGCTTTACATTGTGTGGCAATGCGAGGCGTTGTTTTAAAACATCCGAAACAGGTTCTGAACAACGTCTTTGGATTGGAAGGCGCTCGGTTCTTGATTCAAAACGGGCCGATGTTGTTATCCAGTTGGCCGCAAGGTTGGCAACATCCGTTGCCAGAATCATTGGATGAGCGGTCTGTTGAAGCAAAAATGCAAGCGCTTGGGTACTCCTGGATAAGGTTTGTTTTAGTTAACTCGCCAGAAGACATTGTCCTGCGTTTGCAATTCAAACTAGAACAGGAGCTCAGCGAGAGTACGGAAATGGCTAGCTGGTTGGCAAAAGATCAGCGAGATCTGGCGTATCGACTCACAAAAAAAATCGCAAAACAGGTTATTCCCCAATGGTTTCATTTGTTGAAATAAAAACAGACAACTTGCAGCTGGCACCTGGCTTAAAGGTGCTGAAAGCGAAAGATTATGCCAGTTATCTTGATTCGCAACACTTAGTTGAAGCCGCGAACTCCAAAGCTGAAAGCATAATTGCTAATGCCCAACAAGCCTACGAAACTGAAAAACAACGTGGTTATCAGGATGGCCTTGCACAAGCCAAGATTGAAAATGCGCAAACGATGGTTGAAACCCTAGCGCGTTGTAATGATTACTATCAGCAAGTCGAAGAAAAAATGACAGGCGTGGTGTTAGAAGCGGTACGTAAGATCATCGATACCTTTGATGATGTCGATACCACGGTGAGCGTCGTGCGAGAAGCGTTGCAATTGGTGAGCAACCAAAAGCAGGTCATTTTACATGTCCATCCAGAGCAGGTTGTTGATGTGAGGGAAAAGGTGGCTGGTGTACTGAGTGATTACCCTGAAGTCGGTTACGTTGACGTGGTAGCAGACGCTCGCTTGAAAAATGGAGGCTGCATTTTGGAAACTGAAGTCGGGATCATCGACGCCAGTATTGATGGACAGTTGCATGCATTAAAGCAAGCGATGGTGAAGCAGCTCAGTGAGCGTAAAATTACGATTCATGAATAAATCTTAAAAACTCAGCACTTGCTGAGTTTTTTCATTTTAATGCCTTTAAACAAAAAAAATCCGACCATTTCTAAAATATTCACTGTCATAAATCCTTAAGAATACACCTAAGAAAGCTGCTTAGTTGATAAGTGTTGCAACCAAGCAGCGCCCCTAAAACAACAAAAATAGGATTATTTAGTCGAATGGCTAATGGATTTATAACTTCTTTACTGACAGATTTTGCCAGCCGCTGCCAACTGGAGTCGCTGGTTTTTGATGAGGATGATTGTTGTCATCTACTCATTGAGCAAAATACAGCAATCACAATTCGCGCACAAGAAGATCGCCTGACACTTATTGGGCTAATTTCAGGCGATAAGCCGAGTGATGATGTTTTGCATCAACATATGAAAGATGCCTTAACGCAAGGCTCTCCAGCGGTATTCTGGGAGGCAGAAACGGGATACATCGGTTTCATACACCTGCACCAGCATCTGTTAACTGCTTCTTTTCTTGATGAATCATTAGCGAATTTCATCGAATGGCTAAAAAGTGCGAACACGCAAAAAGTAACCAATAAAACAACCGAAGTCCCGGTAACGAGTACTACTCATTTTTCCACATTAAGGGTTTAAAACATGATCAGTTTTGGAAGTGTTAGCGCATTGCAGGCTGCCATGCCGCAAGCTCGCAACGAGATACTTAACGAAGGCAAGCTGAGTATTGGTGGCAAAGAATACCAAATCAATGCAGCGACCCAAGAATTTACTCGCGCCAATCCTACGAATGGTGCGGTAGCGCGATTTTTTGAAGCGACAGGAAAACTGTTTCGCGAAGGTAGCCCACAATCGGTAGCGAAAGCCCTTACAAAAGCCGTATTTGATAATGAGCAAGGACAAGCTCAGCGTTTACAAGCTGCTTCTTCTGTTGAGCATGGACAAATGTTCTTCAAAGATGGAAGCATAAAAACCGCATCAGATGTCTTAAATGCCTTTGCGAAGTTAGACAGTAAATCAGTTCAGTCGAACTCTGCTGAGCTAAACCAGTTAGCAGAGCGAGCGATGACAGAGGCAATGTTAGAAACCGATTCTGGTAAAAACCTCACATCACTGATTGGCGAAAGTGCAGCGAAGTCGCTTGCTGGACGTGTAGTAAAAGACTACGGCGGCGGTGTATCTGCAGCGCAGAAAAATCCGGCAGGTAGCATCAATCAAATGCAAGCAGTGTTTGATATGGAGGTCATGCATCTTAAATCGGCGCAACGTCATATCGAAGGTCTAGCAAGCACCGATCTAAGCCAAGGTGTATACGCTGAAGGACTGGCAGAGGACGCGTTTAACAAAAGTGGCGTAACCAATAATGTTGAAAGAGCTGCGGCGTGGATCATTAATGCTTCTAACTCTAAAGGAAACGATGCCGAAAATATTACGTCTTTACTGAAAGAATACGCGTCTAATGGTAAAGACTTATTGAATATGGAAAACCTAAAAGAGCTACACGCTCGATTGGTGCCTAATGTTGAGCGTGATTACCGAGGGCCAAATATTTCGGGTGGCACTTTGCCTTCAAGTATTGGCGGTGAGGGCATGTTAAAGCAGCACATTGAAGGCTTTTTGAAAGAGAACCCTGTAGAAGATAAAGACTTAGGTAAACATTTGTTCGCCGGAGTTATCGGGTACCATGGCTTTACCGATGGAAATGGTCGCATGGGGCGCATGCTATACGCGATAGCAGAACTTCGTAACGACTCATTCAATCCTTTAGCTATGAACGCAGAGAACAGCCTTCACGGCATCAAGTAATTTTTCTCTTCTATTCCAATTTTAGAGCGGCGATTGCCGCTCTTTTCTTATTTCTTTATCCAACTTATTCTTCATTTTTCTACCTCGCTAAAACGGCTAATAGCAATAAAATTGAGACGTTTAAATAAAGCTCTTGTGCCTATCACGCCATAAAATCGCTCTTATCCTTATGAGCTTATTTAAATAAGCCGTTATACCCAAGTGGCTTCGCTGAAACAAATATATCGATGTCACTTAGTTATAATAAATTAGACAGGACACAACATGGATACAGGAAAGATTAATATGCTTCTCTCTGAGCTAGGAGAAGTGCTGAACCTTGAGCGCGTGACAGCGTATGACGATCAAATGTGGTCACTGCATTTTGCTGAAAACAACAGCGTCGATGTTCTGCTCGTAGAGGAAAAAGACGAGTTATTGATTTCTAAAAACCTGCACATAGAACAAGAGGATATTACGTTAGACAAACTTCAAGTTTTACTTGAATACAACTTCTTATATCGAGAAACCGGCGGTGTGCAGTTTTGCGTTAATCCAACCACTAAAGATGTGGTTCTTCAGGTTGCCATCGCGGCCGAGAGTGAACTCACCAATATTGCTAACTTGATGATTCAACTGAATGAGCTAGTGGAAACTTGGGCTCAGCTATTTCAGAACAATACGGTCGTAGATTTTAGCCAAACAGACGTACACGCATTTATTCAAGTTTAAGGCATCACACATGGTCAATATTAATACATCGCACATGCACTCGTTGAGTCAGTTAACGTCACATTTGGCGACACAAAATCAAGCTGACGACAAAGAGGTTCGAGCACACAACGGCAAAGATATTTTTGTTAAAGAGGGCGCACCAAAAAATAAAAGTATCAGCGCGCGTATTAGCCACCAGAATAAAGCGAAAGATATTGTAGTGAACCTGCTTACTAAGCAGGGTATTCCTAAAGATGTTGCGAAGCTGATGCTGAAAAATGTGTTGAACGGTGAAAACAAGTTAACGCTTGGGAGCCTGAAAAATCTTGAGAGATTGTCGTCTGGTCCTAGCTCAAATTGGCCAACTGCACAAACGGCAGCCTCTTCTTCCAAAACCAATAAAGCCTTATCGAGTGTCGCGCTTATCAACGAACATAAAGCCAACCTTCAAAAGCTTGGTGATTTTGCCTGTACGGACTTAAATACGTTCGGTGTTAAGGGGTCACAGTTTTATGAAACAAAAGGAAAGCCACGACTAAAAGAGCTTCACGCGGATCAAGCGCGAATCATGCAAGATCACAGAGCGACGATGTCCGCAAACGGAGTTCAAGCTGCAGCACAAAGAGGAACCGCACCGCAATTAAGCACTCTACAGAACATTGCTAAGGCAGTACAAACCGCGAAAGCCGGCTGCTGTACTACATTTGCCTTTGCTGCCGCCGCTGAGATGATTCAAGGCATGTTAGGAACACCTGAAAGTGAACCCAAAGTAGAAGTGGTTGCGTTTAAAAAGGGTCATTCAGGTACACACCTTTATGTACTGGTTGGTCGACAAGAGGGGAGCGACATAAAAGATCCATCAACGTGGAGTAAGGATGTGAAAATTGTTGACCCGTGGGCGACATCTGCATTCGGTGCACCAATGTTTGGAGATGCACAACGACCACCTGTTTCGAATATGTTCCCGCCAACAGAAGTCATTTTTGATAGCCATAAACTGGGTTAGTCACTCTGCAAAAGAAGTGAGCAAATACATCATACTAAGCATCTAACCTTTATTGAAAGAGCAGCTCTGAGCTGCTCTTTTTTATTACTCTGGCAACTCGATTTTAGAGCGAGATTTCTGCGGAAAACCTCACAATGAAGGCGAAAAAGTGACAAAAATAAAGCCATTACCGACATCGTTCAATCTGCAATCGTTGTTCAATAGAGTTATTGAAACAAAAGGAAAAAGTTATGAACACGATTCAACAACTGCTCTTGGAGTTTTGCCAACTCAATGAGTTGCCCGAACTGAATTTTGAAGAAAATGAACGTTGTCAGCTACTGGTCGATGATCGCTACATGTTGTATTTCATCGCGACAGATACGGATGACTTAATGTTGTCCGTGACGTTCGGAGGATTAGAAAAGTCGGGCGAACAAAGACTAAAAGGTTTAGAGCTTCTTGCTCATGCTAATTATCAGGGCATCGGTAGTGGCAGCCTTGCACTTGCTTTAGCCCCAAATGGTCGACAGCTTGTCTTAGCGGGACGTAAACCAGTTGAGCACCTAAACACGACGAATCTTACTGCTTGGTTTCATGAGGTTATTGAACAGACTGAATTGTGGCAAGCGCGTTTTGCAATGTTGGATCAAGCGATTCCAACCCCCCCTAATCATGAACAAGCTCATGTTCAATCACTTCGTGTGTAGGAGAGAAAAATGGTCAATACAACGCAAAAAATCAGCCAAAGCCCAGTCCCTGATCTAGAACAGTTTCGTGCAGTCGCTGCGCAAAAAGATGACCGAGTGATCAGTAAAAGAGGTGAGGTAAAAGAACCTTCAACGTTCCACAAAGGTCACAAGTTTGCTTCTATCCACGAAGGCGTGTTGAGAAGCAAATACACTAAGTTTTTCCAAGAAAACATCAAAACTCACCTTGATTTGAAACAGGCGCTACTTAAACAAGAAAAGCCTGAGGTTGCCTTGCTAGCTTACTCATTAGTTAGCCCTTCTGGTTATCGCGGTGAGCCGCTTACTGAGCGCAAAATCTTAGAAGTTGTCAGCTTGTTGGATGAAGTCAAGGTGAACAGTGATACGTACCAGCAGCTTAAAAATACGTTTGACGCGATCAGCAAAGATCCGCGTATGCAGGTGAGTTTAGAGGCTCAGTACCCGGGGAAAATGGATGGTTTTGGTGCCGAACTGTTACAGATGGGCAAAGAAAAGCTGAAAGGTTCTGGCGTTAATGCAGTCATCAACCTAGCTTTGCCTGGCGTAGGGCTATTAAT
The DNA here is from genome assembly GCF_024744415.1 of Vibrio sp. RM-41-2B. Taxonomy (NCBI): domain Bacteria; kingdom Pseudomonadati; phylum Pseudomonadota; class Gammaproteobacteria; order Vibrionales; family Vibrionaceae; genus Vibrio; species Vibrio sp. RM-41-2B. The sequence goes on from NZ_JAMQWD010000021.1 coordinate 64,499, forward strand.
TTCAACAGGACGTGAGCTGCACAAAGCGGCAGTCAATGGCGATGCTGAAGCTTACCACCATCAGCTGGAGCAAATTTCGCAGCTTCCAGGGCGAGACCAACGTCTCTCTATGCCGATGCAACAAACATTAGCCCAAGGTCATGCAATGTTATCAGCTGAAGGCGCAGTTGGGGCGACATTGGGCATGGCGACAGGTAGTTTGGGTACTTTTGGTGTGAGCTCCGTAGCGACAGCGGGTGTCACACCGATAGCAAAAGAAGCCATTGGTTCGGCTGCCACGACTGGCATTATCAGTGGTGGTGGTTTTGTTGCGAACCAAGCTGGAGCATACGGGTTAAATACGGAAGTAAAAGAACAACTCATGCAAGGTGAGATGTCTGGTGTTTTACCAAGGCTTGAAGTTTCTAATGCCAAAGGAGACTTTACCTTCAGCATGCAAGATCCAGCTTCTGTACGCGCATTGATGGCGTACCTTGGTCCTAAAGAGAACACGGCGATGACATCACCTCAAGCGCCTAAAGAAGCACAAGAGATGGAAGCTGCTCGCTTAACGTTGAAAAAGATGTTGGGCTCAGAGCCAGGTGAACACTTAGTCCCTGACGTTGATTCTATCTTGAAGCTAAGTCCAGAAGATGCGCCAAGTAAAACTGAGGCAACTGCTCATAGTGCGTTTAAAAAGCTGTTGGGCGAAGATTGGGATTGGCTCATGCCTGCAGTTCGAGCGATCGATAAAGGTGAGGCGAGTCAAATCAATGAAAAGTTGACTTACAAACTGCCACTTGATGCCGAAAATGGACGAGTATACCTTGATAAATGCCCAAACCTGAGTGACGCTCAGTTGGATGCATTAGATAAACTGGGCTCACCAAGTCAATTGCGACTGATGTACTTAGCGGAAGGTTGGGTTTAATTGAAAGTAAGGGAGCAGATGCTCCCTTACCGTATATGGTGTTTTGCCGGATGTTTATCTAGGCGTTAAATTGGCCTACTGATTTCGCTTAAAAAAGCGCTCGGCATTAGCAAATAGAGATTCACAGTGCTTTTTCTGCTTGTCGTAGTCAGCCGAACCTTCTGGCATTGCGTCTAATACTTCTTTTGCGCTGTGGTATTCTTTTACCATCAACTCAAATTTGTCTTCATAATTGCTTTTTTTATTCTTTTTTTGAAAGCTATCTCGTTTTTTTCTCATTTTTATTCCTCTAGAGCGTGTTTATTAAAGGTTAATCTAATTAACCTCTACTTTTATAGGAATAACGAAGTCAAAATGGTTTAAATTAAGTCTAAATATTCCATTGTCATCGCGCTGATTAATATATTTCACCGCTAATGACTATTCCTAAATAGTGATGATATATACACGAAGTGGCTATGCAGCGTTATGTCTTATTTTGACGCTTAATGATTGTTTTTATAAGGTTAAATTCCTTATAAACCTATCGATGTAAAGACAGCGCGTTGTGATAACCATGCTAAGAGAGCTAACTCTCGTTCGTATTTAAATCAAAACTGAGGCTATTTAATGGAAGATAAAGAATAAGTTGCTACAGGAGTTGAGTAACGAAATGACTCGAAAGAAAACTAAGAAGAGACTCGAACTAAATATTTCATCAATAGCTCACGGTTAGGAGCTGAGCTCACTATACACCGATTATAAGAAATAGATAGGACTTTCTATTTTTCTTCAGAGAAAACTGCCCATGAAGGAAGCTTGCGCGTTGCAAAGCAATACCTAAAGATACAAAGGCATGCGTACATGCCTTTGTATGTGTGCGAGGCACACTTGGCGCTATGGTAGGTAGGCGCCGCCACATACTGGATTGTATGTGCCCGTGATATGTCCGCTTTTTTCACTTGCCAAGTAGCTCACGGTGTTTGCTACGTCTTCAGGTGTGGCAATTTTCTGCGTTGGTGTGAACATTCGAATGGTTTCTTTAAACTCTTCAGGAGCACCTTTTGTTGCGTCTGTTTCTACAAGGCCCGGAGCAACGACATTAGACGTAATCCCGAAAGGACCAAGTTCTTGAGCGAGGTATTTACTAAAGCTATCAAGTGCACCTTTTGCACTACCATGAGCAATAAAGCTTGGTGCAGGAGCTTCTGATAAGGTGCTAGAGATAAAAATTAAGCGCCCAAACTGGTTGGCTTTCATGTTTTCTACCGCCAATTTTGCCGTTTGATATGCAGCGTGCATTTCGTCATTTAGCTTTTGTGCAAACTCTTCCCACGACTGCTCAGTGAAAGGTTTAGCGGTAAAGCTCATGTTTGCGTTTGAGACAAGAACATCAACGCCACCATGTTCATTTGCGATGCTGTCGAACATCCCTTGTATTTGTGCGTCATCTCGAACGTCAGCTTTTAAAGTGTACGCCTCACCACCGGCGTCTTGAATTTCTAGAGCTAACGCTTCCGCGACCGCAGCACTATTTACGTAGTTGATAAAAACTCGGTAACCATCTGCAGCGAGTGCTTTTGCTGTTGCTGCACCAATTCCGCGAGCGCCACCTGTAATTAAAGCATTGCGTTTTGTCATCGTATTTCTCCAAGGTTGAGCCTGACTGTTAAACCAGCTTCTGTCGCAACGTACGCTGATAAGTTAAATTTGTCCGTTAAGCTTGCGTAAGTTCGCTACCACGCTAGAAAGTTGCTGTTTGCTGTTGTCTAGGTCGGCATCAGCAAGGTTCTGTTGGGCTTCTTGCAGCACTAGCGAAGCGATATTTGCACATGTATCAACGGTGTCTAAAGATTTTTCTGTTAGCACGACTAACTTGCTTCGACTATCCGTTGGCGAAGGTTTCCTCTCTGTCCAACCGCGCTTTTCAAGCCCATCAATTGATCGACTGACGCTCGATTTTTCTAAGTACAACAGTTCACAAATCTGACTTTGAGAAAGGGCACCGTTGTTTCGTAACAGCAACACGACACCCCATTGTTCTGCTGTCATATCAATACCAGCATCTTTGAAACGGGTAGTGAGTAATCGGTTAAACAGGCGACTAGCAAGCCCCGTAAGGTGACCGAGAGACTGATGATGGTTGTATTGGGACATGGAAAATTTCACCAAATAACATGAACGAACAATATGGTTGTATACACAACTATATTGAGCGATGTCAAATTCGTTTGAAGAAAATGCTACTAGCTTGTGCTTATCGTTGGGTTGATGTATCAGATTGAGATGCTAATGAAAATTGGTGAGGTAGCTTCGAAAACTTTGGCCAGTCAAGTTGTTTGCGATTGATGCGCCGAGTTGGGGAGCAGGCTTCAATAAAGGTAGGGGAGTTGCAGTCCTCTCTTTATTTATTCAGTTTAAATGTGTTTTTTTATTTACATTACAGATGGTTAGGTTTTAATTCTCTTCATTCAAAACACTTTTATCAAGAAGTTCATGATAAATCAATGAGATTGATCTTTTTTGATTGGCAATGATCAAATGTATCTTTACTAAAACTGTACGGTACAGTGCGGTTTGTGAAAATCATAAAATGGGTTTCAAACATGAAGAAGAAAGTTATCGCCTTGTCGCTTGTTGTTGGTTCGTTATTTGCTGCTGGCTGTGCCTTATACCAGCCGAATACTGTAATGACGGATAACGCATATGTTCATTCAGACGTTACGGCCATTTCACCTGAGGTTGGGGGCAAGTAAGCGAAATCTTTGTCAAAGATAACCAGTGGGTAAGAGAAGGAACTCCTTTGTTTGTCATTGATGATGAAGACTTTATTGCCAACCAAGAAATTGCTCGAGCAGCACTAGATGTTGCGAAATCTGAGCTTACTGCAAATCAAATCAAAACGGATATGCAGTTAATGAAAATTGAGCAGGCGAAGCAAGGTATTCGCCGCGCGAGTGCAAATGCCGAACACTAAGCGGCGGAGTTTCAACGTCTTTCTCGTTTGGTACAAAAGCAATCTGTGAGCAAAAATCAGTTTGAAGCACAAAAAACGCGATCTATTGAAGCAAGCAGTAATCTTGAAACCGCTAAATTGGGCTTAGCTGCTGAGCAAAAACAGCTCGACACATTGATGACTGAGAAGTTGCAACTGACAGCACAGCGTAAAAAAGCAGAAGCAAGCTTACGACTGGCTAATATTTCACTGGAAAGAACCACGGTGCGTGCACCATTTGATGGCTATGTGGCAGATAGACAAGTGCAAGTCGGCAAGTTTGTACAACCAGGAATGGGGCTCATCGTGATGGTGCCAGATTATGTTTGGATAGAGGCAAACTTTAAAGAAACACAACTTGAGAACGTTGTGCCTGGGCAAGAGGTTGAAGTGGTATTGGATATGTTTCCAAACCATCCATTGCATGGCCGTGTTTCTTCGATAACCCCGGCGACTGGTGCACAGTTTAGTTTATTGCCACCTCAAAATGCGACAGGCAATTTCGTAAAAGTAGTACAACGTGTACCAGTACGTATTGAGCTAGAGATCCCTCAAGAGTTGAGTCAACGAGTCTATCCGGGGTTGTCTGCAGAAGTATCGATCGAGACCGCGGCACAAGGTTAACTGCAATGGAAAAACGTTCACCGCTGCTGATTTTGACGCTTTTTGCGATTGCTGCTTTTGGTATTAACTCCGTGATGTTTACCGAGTTATCGTATGAGATGGCGGCAACGTCAGGCTTATCTGTCGATGAAGTCGCTCTGGTTAAAGTCGGCTTTATGATTACCCAGGTATTAGGTTTTATATTCACACCAATATTGGTGCGTAGATTGGGTACGTTAATTCTCTTACATGCCATTTTATTGGTAGGTCTAGCGAGCAATCTTGTACTTTACTGGGGCGGACAGCAAGAACTGGTGTTCACTCTGACTTGGCTCTCGAGTGGCTTTTTTATGAGCATGTTAATGGTGGTATTAAACCTTTACTTGCTCCACTTCTTTGAACAGCGTTGGCTACCAGCCATTATTGCTTTAACGCTAGTATTCTCAACCTTGCTACCGATCGGCGCTTACCCTTGGGTAGTGGCCAATATTGTCGAAATCTTTGATTGGTCACTGTTGTGTGTCGTGTCGGCTTGGCTGTACTTCTCTGCCTTGATAATTGCATGCATCTACAATCCTAAGTCGATTCAAATCGAGGCCGGACCCAAATCTGGCTGCTGGTTTTATTTAGTTTTTGCCCTGACAATAAGCCTCGTTGTATTTCTATTGATGAGAGGCAGTTATTACAACTGGTTTGACTCGGAAAGGTTTGGTAAAGCCTCTTCGATTGCCGCGGCTCTGACTTTATTAGTGGTGTATTACTTTGTGAAAACCAGTCCTTTAAATACAGCATCAATACAGCTGCATAGTAAGTTGAAAACTAATGTTTTTATGTACAACGCTTTTTTGGCAGGTTTTGCTGTTATGGCGAGCAATGTGTTGTTTACTAGCTTTTTGAAAATGGCGTTGCAGTACAACAACCTTAATGCTGGATATGCCCAATTGCCGGTATTTTATGCCATGCTAGGTGGTATGCTAGTCAGTGTGCTGGTGTATTACTTCCGCCGTCCATTAGCGGATGCAGTCGTCCCGTTTGGTGTGGTGATGATTATACTTTCGGTACATAAGTTTAGTCAGTTACCTAGCTTTGCTGGTACGGAATCTTTGTCCGTTCCGATGATGTTGCGTGGGTTTGGTGTCGGCTTATTGAATGTGTCTGTGACCATTGCAGTCTTGATGTACTTCCAGGTCGGGCAGCGTTTAGAAGGCATCGCCAATTTCTACCTCTTTCGTACCATTGGTGGTGTGATCGCTGGTGCCGTGTTCTCACGGGTAATGCAAAGCCATAGTGCACAAGCTGCTGGAGAGATTGGCCGAACGATAGATGATGTGAATCATGCTTTTGGTGCTTATAAAAATGCGTTGAGCAGTACGATTCTGACTCATGGACACTTGCCAAATTCGGCATTAGGAATGAGCCAAATTAGTTCTGTTGTCAAAGAACAGGCGACCACTCTCGCACTGAGTAATTCATTATTGATGTTTATTATCTCGGTCTTTGCTCTCGCGCCAATCTTAATAATCGGTAAAAAACTGGCGGCGAAGCGAGAGATTCACTAAGCCATAGAAACAAGAAGGGAGCGCTGATGCTCCCTTTTATATTCAGTGAGTTTACCTTTGGTATAGATTTAGGAAGGCGGTGACCGCTTTTTTCGTATGTTCATCTAACTCTTCATCTGTCGGAAAGTCGAAGCCAATTAGTGCCATGTTCTGGTAATCAAGCTTAATCAATGCAAGTAGTTGCTCACAAGCGAGGTCGGCATTTTCAACATCGAGTTGTGAGCTGACAGTTTCACTCTTTAAAAAGTCGATGAGGTATTGATGAATGCGATGCGGCCCTGTCTGCCAGAATTGATTTGGTACGGAATCATGTTTGTTGAAGTCAGCCGAAACGATCCGATAAAGTGATAGCATAGGATTGGAGCAAACACCTTTTAGGTACTTCTTGGCGAAGTCATTCAATGTTTCTTGTAAAGGCGCCGATTGCTTGTCGGCAAGCTGGAAGACGGACTCTAAGCTGGTTTTGGTATTGTATGCTAAAACTTCAACAAATAACCCTTCTTTGTTCGAAAAATAGCGATATAACGTCTGCTTTGAGCCTCCACAAATCGCGACGATTTGATCGAGTGATGTGTCTTTGTAACCTTGTTGTATAAAAAGGTCAGTGGCAACTTTGATGATTCGAGTTCGTTTCTTTTCGGTAGATATGCGCATAAATAAATCAACCCAAGCAAAAATCCACCTTTGTTGTGGCTGGCGTGGTTTCTTACCGAGCTCTAGGTGGTTTAGAGGTGAAAGTAAAACTGTCCAGTACAGTACCACTATTGACGTTAGTAAACACGACTTTTCATGAACCAAGTGCTTCATTGAGACAAGCAAAAGTAGGCAAATTCGATATGCTGAAACCTATAGCGAAGGATGACACATTTAAAAATATCATTACGTATAGAAAAGTGATAACCGTTCTTCGTACGATAGCCTTTACTCTCGAAATCATGTTAGTTCAGCGTCTTATCCGACTCCAATGATGCCAACCAACGAAGCACTTCGGCGGTTGCCTCAATAAGATCGCTTGGGATGTACTGGTCGACGTTGCCGTCCGCGTATAGTGCGCGAGCAAGAGGGACTTTTTGCATCACAGGAACGCCTTCCTCTTTGGCGATTGCGATCATACGTTTGGCCACCGCATTGGTTTCCATCAAGGTAATGACGGGCAGGGGCGTTTCGCCTTTTTTGTAGTACAGACCAACCGCGATATGCGTTGGGTTTGTTACCAACACATTGGAGCGTTTAACGTTTTCACGTTGATTGGAGGCCTGTAGCTCTTGGTGCAACTGACGACGTTTACTTTTGATTTCAGGGCTGCCTTCCATCTCTTTGTATTCGCGTTTCACTTCGTCCTTGCTCATTTTGAGCTTCTTCGTGTGGTCAAACTTTTGGTACGCAAAATCAGCTGCAGCGATGACGATGAAACCTACCGAAGAGATAATCATTAATTGTTTAATCATGACACCAGTAATGGTCGGGACACATTCTAGCCCGCAAGTTGGAATTTGCATCAAAGCGTTGATGTTACCGCGTAAGGTCACCCAGATAATGCAGGAAAGAAGAGAGACTTTAAGGATCGATTTGATAAACTCAATCACGCTCTTAAGCGAAAAAATGCGTTTGGCACCTTCGACGGGATTGATCTTTTTGATATCTGGTTTAACGGATTCACCACTAAATAGGAAGCCGAACTGCCCCATATTGGAAAAGATGGCGACGAGTGCAGCAACCAGAATAATCGGGGTAAGTAGATAGGCAATTTCTTTTGCGATGGCAATAGCGACATCGACTAGCGCATCTTGGAAGCCCTGATAAGCAAGCTTACTTGGTAGGAGAATAAGCGCTGAGATGTGCGACATGTAATAATCGGCGAACGCAAACAGTACAATTATGAGCGCCAAAATTAATGCAGACGATACGATTTCTTGGCTTTTGGCTACCTGACCTTTCTGCCTGGCATCGCGTAACTTTTTTGCGGTGGGTAGCTCTGTTTTTTCTGCGCTCATAAAGAATCCTAAGCGTTATTACCAAATGGTATTGAGTTGTTCTGCGAATCGTGTAATGCCGTAAAACTGTACTTCAAAGTGATCCATCATTATTCCGAGATACACGATCAGTAAAACACTCGCGATGGCACTTTTTATTGGCATGGCAAGGAAAAAAACATTCAATTGCGGTGCAAAACGACTGATAAGCGCCAGACCAAACTCAGCAAGAAACATTGCCAACACTAATGGGGCAGACATCAGCACACCAAGCCACATAAGCTGTTCAAATTGTGCGTAGAAGAAGCTCACCCATGCATCACTAACGGTTGGGAAAAAGTCCACGATCGGCCAAGATGTGTAGCTTTTGAATAACGCGTAGATAAAAGTGACAAAGCCCCCGCCAGAGAAGAACAGGGTAATCAACGTTTGGGTCAGCAACACTGCGGTTGGCGTCGATTGCGAGCCTAGCGTTGGGTTAAACATACTTGCCATGGCAGCACCACGTTGGTTGTCGACCAGAAAGCCAGCCGCTTCTATTGCCCAAAAGGGGATAGCAGCAACAAACCCGATCAATAGCCCAATTAATACCTCCTTACCCAAAATCACTATCAGCCAAATACCGTCGGTTTCTGCGGGCAAGCTTTGCTGATTAATCATCGGAAATATAAACAGTGCGAGTGAGCAAAGCACACCATTTCTCACCATGGTGCCGCCTAGCATTTGCTTGCTCAAAATAGGCAAAAAGATGAAGCATGCCATTAACCGAGGCAACGTCAGGCTGTACAAAAATAAGGCCTGGTGTAAGTCGTGATAACTCATCGTATTTGAGGAATTTTATCCATGGCAAGCGAGGCGAAGGCGTGGAGCTCTGCCCCTAGCCACTGCGTTGTGACGAACAGCGTAATAATGACCGCGATAAGCTTGACCACAAAGCCTAACGTTTGTTCTTGGACCTGAGTTAACGCCTGAATAAGCGACACCAATGTACCAACCAACGCTGCGACTAAAATCGGCGGTAACGACAAGTATAAAACTAGGGTTAATGCTTGAGTCGTGAAATGAATGATTTCAGCAGAATGCATACTTTCTCCGTGATTAACCGTAACTCAGTACTAAGCCGTGAGTGAGTTTCGTCCAGCCGTCAAGCAAGACAAAAAGCAACAATTTGAAAGGGAGAGAGATGGTCATTGGCGATACCATCATCATGCCCATGGCGAGCAAGATATTAGAAACAATTAAGTCGATAGCGATGAACGGCAAGTACAATAGAAAGCCAATCTCAAAAGCACGGGTAAGCTCACTGACCGTAAACGCTGGCAGCAACAGCAACAAGCTATCTGACTCTAAACGGTCCACGTACTTTTGAGGCCATAATGTGCGCGCAGCATCGGTAAAGAATATGGCTTCGGTTTCCCGAATATGTTTTTTCAAAAACTCTCGATAAGGCTGTAAACCGCTTTCAATGAGGCCTTCTACACTTGCAGAATCTTCGAGGGAGATATCATGCTGCTTTACGTAGTCGTAGGTTTCAAAACCGACGGGAGCCATGATGAAAATAGACAAAATGATCGCCAATCCGTACAGCGCCATGTTCGGTGGAATTTGCTGTACACCGAGAGCGTTACGCAGCAGTGAGAATACAACGGCGAGTTTTACAAACGACGTCGCCATCATCGCGATAAATGGGATCAGTGCCAGCAGTGCTAAGCTGACAATGAGATTGAGTTCGTCAGGTAACTGGATCATGCTGGCTCCTGCGTGCCACCAAACAGTTCCAGTACGCGCACACCTAAATGCTCATTAACATTAACCAGTTCACACTCACCGACGATTTTGCCGTTGGCACGCAATGTTACCGGCTTAGATACAGGTTGGTTTAGCTCGAATACGTACCCAGGCTGAAGCTGGTTAAGCTGTTCTAGAGTGATGGTTTGATGGCCGATATCAAACGTGAGTTCCACGGGCAGTTGCTGGTGGTCGGTTAACATTTCTGAAGTGTTTACGTCATTCATATTGGTTTCTTTTTCAATAATGTGAAGAATTTGGTCATCCAGTTGGCAGCGCCAGAGATTCTGGTTAGATACTTGAAAAATGGCTTGTTGTTGGGCGATATAACAATCGTCAAAAAAGATCACATCTCCCAGTTCGAGCGAATTAAATTCGCTTAACATTAAATGGGTCTTTCCAAGGCTTAACCACACAGGTAAAGCGAGATGTCGCGCCTGAAGAGCAGCGCTGTTTGGTAGTGCATCCAACAGCACGTTTGCTCCTTCGCTAACCCACAAACAAAGAGAGCCGTTAGGTTTATTGAGGGTTAACATCAAGGTATGCTCTTGAACTTGGCTCGACTCTAACGGTTGTAACTGGCTAAGAATGGGCAACTGACCAAATAGTGCTTTGAATGCCTCACTATGCGGTTCAATCTGAGAACTCAAAAGTGCTAACTGGAGCGAGTTGGGCAGTGACTCGAATGCAGTGGCATTCAGAGTAGACTCAAGCCATTTCTGGAGTTGCGAACGACAAAAATCCACTTGGATCGTTTGCCCTCCAATCAACGTGGTTAAACGGAATCCTTCAAATGAAGGGATTTGAGAAACAGTAATCGATACGCTCTGACCATCAGCCCCTTGGAAATGGCATTGCTTTGCACAAAGTTGATTACTGAGCGCAATACTGTCTGAATCGACTTTGGGTATCGTTAACGGCGTCATAGGTCATTCTCCGCTTGCCATTCTTCATACACGCTACGTTTCTGGCGTGAGTGTTGTTGTTCATGTTGTTGTTGATCGAGCTGTTGAGTTTGTTCGCTGATCGCTAGACGAAGTGGCTGATCACCGCCAAATCGATTTAGGCGTTCGGCAAGATCTTGTCTAGCTTGTTGGCTAATAATGGAAAGAGCATGCTCTTGTCGAATCGTCACGCTATAACCTTGCGCGTCCAACTTGATGTGGATTTCACCACCTTTTAATTGTCCTTCACTTAGAAACAGCCGAACCTCTTTGTTGTCCGATGCGGTTGGCAGCGAAACATAGATTTTGTCCACCAATTGTTGGAGTAACGTGTTTACTTCTCGTACAGGGGCCGGCTGAGCCTGTGAAGCGACACTCTTTAAAATGACATCGCCTTGTGTTGCCGCGCTCGCAAGGTGTTGAGGTTCTGCTTTTTCGTCATCCGCTTTAACGGCCACTAGTGCGCTTTTCGTCTCGACTTTCTCAAGCGATTTAGTTTCAGAACGACTATCGGGTTTATCTGTTAGTTTGCCTGTGTCTTGTAGTCGCTGCGTTGCACGCTTATTGTGTGTCGTTTCGGTTTGTTTCGTCGTGAAGTTGGCATTGTTAATTGCATCTTGAGTGAGCGATTTTCCTACGGCCTTTTTAGGGAGAGAACCGTCGAGAGAAGCTTGTGCTTGAGAATGGGGGCCAACGCGCTCAAGCGAGGATGAGCTTGGAGGCTGATCGCTCTCAAGTTTTTTATCTTTCTCATGCAATTTACTGTTTTCAATCAGGCGTTCTTCGCTATTTGTTGCGTCGTCTTGTGGTTTCTCTACGCCTTTCTTTGTGACGACGTCACTTTTACCTTTTAATGTAGCGGTATTTCTATAAGTGCTGGCTTCTTGGTTAGAAAGTTTCGATTGTTTGTCTAGGGTTTGAGATGCTTCATGTCTTAACGGAAGGCTCTCGTCTCTGCTCTGAGTGTCTTTTTTGCTCGCAACGGTAGATTCTTCTTCCTTGCTAGGTTTCTCCGTCATTGCACGCTCGAACTGTGATTGAAGCTCAGCTTCTCGCTCCAAGGGCTTTTTTTCTGGCGTTGATTTGTACAGCGTATTCGGTGTTTCTTCTGTTGGAGTAATGCGCATAATGAACCTTTAAATAATATCGACAGTGCGAAACTCTTCTTGTTCGAGTTCTTCTTGGTATTGTCTTTCTCGCGACTGTTCCGCGAGTTCTTGTTGTTGCAACTGAACGAATTTTTCTTTGGTTTTATGGGCTTGCCGTGCCTCTTTTTGTTTTTCTTTAAGTACCGAACGTTCGTACTCAAGCGCTTTTTTTGCTTCGGCAACACGCTGTTTAAGCTCGGCTTCTCGCTCTCTCAACAACGCGATTTCTTGTCTCAATGTTTCCAACTCTTTGAGAACGAGTGTGTGTTGCTTTGCTTTGGCAAAACGTCGTTCTTCTTCTTCCTGACGCCAAACGTGATAGTCCGCTACGGAACGTTCGGCCTTTTGAACCTGTGCTGCCGAATTTGATACTCGGTATTCTTGGCGCTTAACGGCTTTATCCGCACGTTCCGCTCGAATTTGTTTGATTTCTAATAACCGTTCGATCATTGGTTCGCCATCCCTTTTAGTTGAGCGATAGCACCATCAAGATCACTTGGCTCATGCGTTCCTTGACGTAAAAAGGCGCGTATATCATCACTTTGCGCAATCGCCATATCTGCTCGGCTATCTGCCCCATGCTGGTACTCGCCAATTTTGATCAGTAGCTCAACTTCTTCGTACTTGGCTAACATTTCGCGAAGGTGAGCAGCAGACGCCTGATGATCAGGTTCAACGATTTGATTCATCACGCGGCTTGCTGACCGGAGTACATCAATGGCAGGATAATGGTTCATTGCCGCAAGTTTGCGCGAGAGAATGATGTGCCCATCTAAAATGGAGCGAGTTTCATCGGCGACAGGCTCTGTCATGTCGTCGCCTTCAACCAACACGGTGTACAGCGCTGTAATTGACCCTTTGTCAGATTGACCAGCTCGTTCCATCAGCTTTGGCAAAGCGGCAAAAACGGAAGGCGGATAGCCGCGTCGTGTTGGTGGCTCACCTGCGGCTAGGCCAATTTCTCTCTGTGCGCGGGCGAAACGCGTTACAGAATCCATCAGCAGTAACACGCGTTTACCTTGGTCACGAAAATATTCAGCAATAGAAGTGGCAACAAAAGCGGCTTTGGCACGTTCCATGGCTGGGCGATCGGATGTCGCGACCACTAAAACCGACTTAGCCATTCCTTCTTCGCCCAAGTCATTCTCAATAAACTCTCGTACTTCGCGTCCGCGTTCACCAATCAAGGCGAGAACGGTCACGTCAACGTCTGCGGATCGAATCAGTTTTGCGAGGAGGGTACTTTTACCACCGCCAGCCGCTGCAAAAATGCCCATGCGCTGACCTTCACCACAGGTCAGTAGTCCATCAATGGATCGAACCCCAAGAGAGATTGGCTTTTCAATCAGTTTACGTTGCATTGGTGGCGGTGCATCGCGATAAACCGGATACCAAGCACTTGGTTCCTGACTTTGCGTACCATCGAAAGGACGCCCAAGCCCGTCAAGCGTTGTACCTAATAGGTGATCGCCAACGCCTACCTCATGCATTTTTCCCATTGGGCTAACTTCTGTATTTGAGGAAATCCCAAACATATTTCCTAACGGTGTGAGCAGAGCGTGATGCTGCTGAAAGCCAACGACTTCCGCTAACAAAGACAGAGTTTGATCAGGATTACGCAACTCACACAGCTCACCAACACGAACGCCGGGGACAACGGCCTTGATAATGGTACCGGTTACTTGCGTAACGCGCCCGCGAATTTGGATCAGACGAGTTTGCCTGATCGCAGATTGTTGGATATCAGTGATGTATGAGAAATCGTTCAAGGTAAAAATATGCGCAATGATTGATGTTGGGAGGATAGAAAGGATGAGGGGGTATTTATAGTGAATATCAGTCGGGAGTTTTTAGAAAACTGAAAACGCACTAAAAAAACACGTCTGATTTTGACAGCTTCGAGAAAGCGCACTTCCTATAATTCGCCTGTATTGTACGGAAGGAGTGCAAGTGAATGAGTATTATCAACAATCATATCGCAACAAACCCAAAGTTTGATGCGTCTATCCAAAACGGGTTGGAATCGTCTCGTACCGACGCTTCACGAAAAGGCAATTACCGCGGTGAAACGGTCCGTGTTCACAATGCCACACAATCACTTTTTGATGCGATGGAAGAGCTCACTTCACTCGGTTCCGAAAAAGCAGAAAAAGATTTGACCAAGCGTAAAGTGAAAGATAGTGGCGTTCGAGTGAATGAAGCGCACGAACTCGTTTCGGACTATTTAAGAAAAGTCCCTGATCTTGAAAAGAACCAAAAGATCAAAGATCTGGCTGCAAAAATGGCGGGAGGAAATATCTCGACCATCGCTCAATTGCAAGCTTATTTGAATGGATTTTCAGAGGAGAAAAGCCATCAATACCTTGCGTTAAAAGCCGTTAAAAAGTTTTTGAGTGCGAGCCCAGAAAGTAAACATCTACTAGCGCTGATTGACCAAGCGATTCTGAGAATCGAGCAAAACCCAGATTCTTGGGCTCAAATTGATACGGAAATTCGCGTCTCAAATTTTGCTGATGAGTACAGCCAAGAGCAAGAGTTTAGCTCATTACACCAGCTGCGCGGTTTCTATCGCGATACCGTTCATAGTTATCAAGGGCTCGGAGCCGCTTATCAAGACGTAGTGGCGCGCTTTGGTGAGCAGGAGGTATCGACCGCTGTTGACTTTATGCTGCAAGGAATGAGTGCAGATCTTAGTGTTCAAGGCAGCAGTATCGACTCGGTTAAGTTGCAGTGGTTGATGTCCGATATGCAAAAACTCAAAACTCTGAATACGTTGCAAGATCGCGTGAGTCAGTTGTTCCAAATGTTTAAACCGGAAAGGACGAGTTATGGCTTATCAAGTTTCTAATTTGATGGCTGATGTGATTGCGTTGGTAGAGCAGCGATGGGTAAGCAGTGATGAGATTTGGAAAGTCGCTAACGCAATGGAATTGACGGCGGTACAACAAAAAATCGATTTTTTTCGAGAGTTCCACAAGTTAGTCCGCGTAATCCCAATTGACGTATTCGCCGATGAAGAACAACGACAGAATTTAATACAAGCGGTACAAAAGGCGCTAGACGAAGCCATTGATATAGAAGAAGAGGAAGCGTGGGAAGATGAGTTGGATTGATGCATCCGTCAATGAATTTTGCCGAGGAATGGGGCTCGATGCCGTCGATTTCTCATCAGCTGGACGGGTGCAGCTGGATTTTGAGCAAAGCGGTACACTACATATTGAGCGACACGGAGAACAGCTATTCTTGATGTTGTCTCAAGCGTTATCTTGGCATCAAACCAGTGACATCATTCAAAGCGCCCTCAGTTTGTGTCATGCCGATCAAGGCTGGCCTTTCGAAATTAAAACTGGTTTGTTAGATGAGCAAACTTTGGTTTTTTCCGCGAGGTTAAACGGAGAAGAGGTCACACTTCCGACTTTAGAACAAGCGTTTACGCTTTTGGTTCGTCTACATAACGATGTGGCAAGCTCATGACTCGAGTAAGCACTTTAAACGTAGGCATAGAAGCCTTCACGCATGTTACGCATAGTGAGGTTAAGGCCGATTTCCCTGAGCGGTTTCAATTACTTCCTGATGGGCAGGCGGTCGCTACGCATTTAGAGAAGCTCTATGACCTCAGGCCTTCAGACCAATACCTAATCGCGTTAACCAAGCCAAAATTGTTGCACTCAGAATTGTTGCGTCCAGAAAAGTACCGCCAACAGTTCGATGAAACGTTGGCTCAGTTGCAAGTTCTTGCACAGGATTCAGGCTCCGCTTCTTTTATCAAAGCATCCGAAACGCTACAAAGTACGCAACTTGATCAGCGTTACCTCACTATGGCGCTCAATCTCCTTATCCAGGTCTAACCAATATGTTGAGAGCCAAAGACATTGAACTCTTGCTTGTTCACGCTGCACTACAAGTTCAATACCAAAAGCCAGAGCATGCTATCTCTATTCTCGACGCGGTTTTAGAGATAGACCCGCAACACAAAGAGGCGATGCAAACGCTCGCAGTGGCGTGTTTACAAAGTGGTCGATATGCCCGTGCGGTTGAGGTATGTGAGCACTTATTAAAATCCGGCCTTAAACCTGATTCGGCAGGACTCTGGTTTTGCTTAAGCCAAGCGCGTTGGAAACAAAATGACGTCGATGGGGCACGCCAAGCGCACCGACGCTATCTGCAATCTTTAAATAGTGAACCACATGAATAAGTTGATCGATATTTTAAACAAGGTAGGGCAACGTAAAGACATTATGCTTGCTGTGATGTTGCTCGCGATCGTCTTTATGATGATATTGCCACTGCCTACCGCGCTGGTGGATGTGCTGATTGGCACCAACATGAGCATTGCGGTGGTGCTGCTTATGTTAGCGATTTACATCACTACGCCGCTTGAGTTCTCAGCGTTTCCCGCAGTGCTACTGATCACGACATTGTTTCGTTTGTCTTTATCCATCACGACAACCCGTTTGATCTTGCTGCAAGGCGATGCTGGTCAAATCGTTTATACCTTCGGTAACTTCGTTGTGGGCGGTAACTTAGTGGTCGGTATCGTTGTGTTTCTGATCATTACCATTGTTCAGTTTATGGTGATCACCAAAGGCTCTGAGAGGGTAGCAGAAGTTAGTGCGCGCTTCTCACTCGATGCCATGCCTGGTAAGCAGATGAGTATTGACGGTGACATGCGTGCCGGAGTGATTGACGTACACGAAGCTAGGCACCGACGATCACTGATTGAAAAAGAAAGCCAAATGTATGGCTCGATGGATGGCGCGATGAAGTTCGTTAAAGGCGACTCCATTGCTGGTTTGGTCATCATTGTGGTCAACATCTTAGGTGGCGTCACGATCGGGGTAACGCAAAAAGGCATGAGTGCTTCTGAAGCACTTGAGTTGTTTGCGATTTTGACCGTTGGTGATGGTTTGGTATCGCAAATTCCGGCGCTGTTTATCGCGATTACGGCCGGTATTATCGTGACGCGTGTATCTCATGAAGATTCTTCTGATCTCGGCTCGGACATTGGTGGTCAGGTCATTGCTCAGCCGCGTGCACTCCTCATTGGCGGTGTGCTTTTGGTACTGTTCGCACTGATTCCTGGTTTTCCAAAAATTACTTTTCTGGTCTTGGCCACAGTGGTTGGTGGTGGTGGTTTCTTCCTTTTCTATCAACAGAAAAAACAGGCGGAATCAGATAGTACCGACTTATCAAGCTTTGTTTCGCAAGGGGCGGGTTCACCAGCAGCGAAGCCAAGCAAACCAACCCCATCTAGAAACAGTAAAGGTAAATTAGGTGAGCAAGAAGAGTTCGCCATGACGGTCCCGCTCTTAATTGATCTTGACGCGAGCCTTCAGGAAAGCTTGGAAGCGGTCGCATTGAATGAAGAGCTAGCAAGGGTTAGGCGCGCACTATATCTCGACCTCGGCGTGCCTTTCCCGGGTATCCACCTGCGTTTTAACGAGGGGATGCAAAATGGCGAATATTTAATTCAGTTACAAGAAGTTCCGGTTGCACGAGGACGAATTGTAAAAGATCAACTCTTGGTGACAGAAGGGAATGAACAGATCGATTTATTAGGCGTGCCTTATGAGCAAGATGAAGATTTTCTACCTGGTATTTCTAGCATTTGGGTGGCACAGAGTTATGAGCAAAAACTCGTAGCCAGTCATGTCGGCTTTCTCACACCCGACAGAATTTTAACGTACCACTTGTCTCATGTTCTCAAGGAGTACGCACAAGACTTTATTGGTATTCAGGAGACGCGTTATCTATTGGAGCAGATGGAAGGCAGTTATTCGGAGCTTGTTAAAGAGGCTCAACGCATTGTCCCGTTACAAAAAATGACGGAAATCTTGCAACGTTTGGTTTCTGAAGACATTTCCATCCGAAACCTTCGCGTGATCTTGGAAGCGATGGTTGAGTGGGGCCAAAAAGAGAAAGATGTTGTACAGCTGACGGAGTACATTCGTTCCAGCTTAAAACGTTACATTTGCTACAAATACGCGAGCGGACAAAACATGTTGCCCGCTTACTTATTAGATCAAAGTCTCGAAGACACAATACGTAGCGGTATTCGTCAAACCTCAGCAGGGAGCTACTTGGCGCTAGACCCGTCAGTAACTCAACAATTTGTGAGTGATGTGAAACAGACCATTGGTGATTTAAGCCGCATGCCGAATAAGCCTGTGTTAGTTGTGTCTATGGATGTACGCCGATATGTGCGAAAGCTTATTGAATCGGAATACTACGATCTGCCCGTTTTGTCATTTCAAGAATTAACCCAGCAAATCAATATTCAGCCACTTGGAAGGGTGGGGATGTAATGAAAACAAAACTAATGCTCTCGCTTGCGCAAGCGGGGATCGAAGTGACGCCATACTTTTGGCAAAAAAGTGAAATTCAACTTGGTTATCGAATTGAAGTTGAGGGTTTAGAGCTCGTTTTTCGTGTGGAGGACTGTGAAATCATCATCGTTCTGTTGAAACGTGTGCATCCAAACCTAGGGTTGAGTAACCCTTTTGCAGGCTTATTTCTCTTAGCTGAGCATGCTGTTCAACTTTATCCCTCCGATTGGGTCATTCGCGGAAACGTCGATGTGTTACGTGGCAGCAATATGAGCAGTCAGCGATTAGCCCAGTTCTATCTAAAAGCATGCGGTGCAAGCCATGATGAGCTAGACGACTGGTACTGTTTACGCCTAGCAGATTATAGACCTTTGAAAAAGTTGAAAAAGTAAAAACTCACGACTGTTACTGACAGCACCGATGAGATGACCCGCTTTAAGATAGGAATCAAGATGAAGCAACCGTTTACCGATGCGATTGAGAACGCTGAGCTCGCCATTAGAAAAGCTGAAGACAGAACCGATATTTTTAACGAGCTATTGGAAGGCTTAGGTGTTGGTCCTGTTGCGGGTGATGTTTTACTTGGCGGCATAAAAGCGCCAGTAGATACCATGAAACGTGCAGAGCAAGAGCTAATAGACGAAGTCCAGCGCCGCCGGCAACAACAAAATCAGCTACAAGGTACGTCAGGTAAACGCAGAAAGCGTCCCACAGTGATGCGCGGCATGATGATTTAGAGGTTTGGAAATGACGAATATGAAAACGACTGGCTCTACGACAGGAGCAACAGACACAGCTGCGAGTAGTGCACCATTACCCACTTTCCAACAAAACTTGATAGAGGCATTTACCCCTGTACTGGGTGAAGCAGAGACTCAGCAACTTGCCTCTCTAATTTCTTCATTGCCAACTATCTCGGGACAAACGGAATCACAAAGCATCGCGCTTTATGTTGATACACTTGAAAACCTAAACGCGAAAAATAACGCGTTTGCTAATATATCATTGACTGACACCGCATCTGTTTGGATAAAGTCGCTACAAAGTGCTAACTCAGATGGCGAATTGACCGCAGCCGAGTTCAATGCTCAAACAAACCAAACACTATCAAATCAGTTTCAAGCTTGGTTTAGTAAGTTACTGACGGAAAACGTAGATAGCTCGTTATCTACTGAGTTTGTTAGTCAATTTAATTTGGGCACTCAGAGTAACCAAGCGGAGCAGATCGCCAACCTCTCCGAGACAGGTCTGGCTAATGCCACCAAAGAAATTTCTCTTTTTGTTGCAGAGCTTGCTAATCAAATGAGCTCCCGTGAAGTGAGAGATGCTTCTATTTCTTTTCTTCGCAATGCCTTTAGTAGCTTAGGTTCCGTTAATCTCGCGCAACTGAAGAGCTCGGATTTCCTGTTGACTAAAGAGAGTTTCGCTCTTCAAGTCTCAGCTCAATTAAAAAGTAGTTTTCAAGGTATCGGTATTACTTTAAGCACCGATGACGCAAGTGCGCTAGCTAATCGAATCACTTGGACTCCCGGTATTTCTAAACAGCAGCTTAAAGAGGCGCTAAATGAAATGGCCGCTCAAGTGAAAGGCCAATATAGCGCAGCTTATGGGGAGGCGGCTGGAACAAACAACCTAAAAGCAGCACTTAACACCGTCATTGCCGGAACCGAGCCTTTGACCCTTTCTAGTCTGTTCGCCAACTTCGCGGTGAGTTTAACAAATATAGAAATCGACGACTTTTACCAGGACAGCGCGATAGCCGATGTCCAAAAGACACAAATAACGCCAGCTCAAGTTACTTTGATCAAAGAAAACACCGAACGAGATATCCGATTACAGTTTGAAAAAATAGTAAAAGGTGAATCTACCGGGGCTTCATTTACTGAGCGATACGAGGCATTGCGCAAGAACTTAGGGGCATTGAAAGAGCGTCTACTCAATATCACCGACAAAGAGAAAGCGGATCGCGAGGTGAGAGCAGAGCACTCTCTAACGGCTCGTGATTTGTTGGCCGTTGTTGAGTCCAGCATTGGTGATCGTTTTGATGAGCAAGTGCTGCTTGCACTAAATGAGCGTCGTGTTAACCGTTTAGAGAAACGTAATGACCAGAAAGAGGCATTAGAGGATCTCACAATACAGCTTAAAGTTTTTGGTGTTGTGCAATCAAAAATTCACTCTACGCAAAGTGTTGATGGGGTTTATAAACCGGGATATCCAGAAAGTAACTTCAAAGCGAGTGACTTTAACTACAGTAATCAAACGGATTTTGAAGCTTCACCTGAGTACAAGTATTTGACGGATAATAAGATAACAAACCATCGAGACTTTCTTCAAAAACAAGGTATTACTATCGGTGATGGTGCGTCGTACCAAGACGAAGAGAAGTCGAAAAAACTGTCTAATTTTTCTAGTTCTGTCAGTGCTAAATCCAAGTTGCTTAACGATGAAGTGCAAATCAAAACCACTGAGCTGAACGACACCAGTTCCCAATACAACTCTACCGTTGAAGCAATGAACAAGTTTGTTCAGAAGTACCACAGTATTTTACAAGAAATCCTACGAGCCATTTAAGGATAACCAACCATGACTAAAACAAACGCGACCGATCCATCCCAAATGCAAGCAGAAGAGCTGCTGTCTTTTTTGGAAGAGGGAGGCACGCTAAAAATGTTGCACGATGTGTCTCAGGACACCATCGAACACATTTATGCCGTAGGTTACAACTTTTTCCAATCGGGAAAGATTGAGCAAGCAGCGAAAGTATTTCAATTACTCAGCATGCTTGATCATTATCAGGCGCGATTTTTCATTGGCCTTGGCGCGGCTCGTCAGGAGTTGGGTGAGTATCTGCAGGCAATAGACGCCTACAGCTACGCAGCGCTAGTGGACGTAAATGATCCACGCCCACCTTTTCACTCTGCTGAATGTCACCTGAAACTGGAACAACTGACAGAAGCAGAGAGTGGGTTTTACAGCGCGAAGGAGATGTCTGCCGGAAAATCACAATATGCAGATTTGCATGAGCGTGCAGGCATCATGTTAGAAGCGGTGAGAAATAAAAAGGAGTAATTAGACTATGAGTTCTATTGCACTTGACCGCATCCAGACACAGGTTTATAGCCCTGAATCTGGCCAAGCCACGTTAGATAACGTGCAGAAAACGGCGTCTACAACGACGCCTTCTGTGACGGTAGAAAACGTGAAGAGTAAAGATGCAGATGTACTGAACACCGGAAAAGTAAAAGTTCAGTTAGATGCACCTAACGCAGCTGTTAGCGACAAAGTGAATGATTTGACGCTAAAAGCCATGGCACAGCTGCAAAAGATCGTCGATACCATTGCAAAATCTCTCCATGCAGTTGCAGATCAAACAGGTTCGATTGCAGTCAAAATCATCGCAGGTTCTGCTGATGATTTTGAAGTAGAGCTTGCTGCTATCACGGATAAACTGAAAAGTGCTCAAAACGAGCTGAAAATTCAGGAAGTGAAGGTCGCAAAAGCTAAGCACGAAAAAGAGATGGTGGAAAACCAAGACAAAATCAAAGAGTCGGAAGCCGCTGCAAAAGAAGCCCAAAAATCAGGCTTAGCAGCGAAGATCTTTGGTTGGATCAGTGCGGTGGTTTCTATTGTTGTTGGTGCCGTGATGGTGGCAACGGGTGTTGGTGCAGCAGCCGGTGCGCTTATGATCGCTGGTGGCGTCATGGGAGCTGTGAGCATGGCGCTGCAAGAGCCAGCCGTTCAAGATGCGCTAAAAGAAGCGGGCGTAAATGTCGATGTGCTAAACAAAGTCGTAATGGCATTAGAAATCGCAGTCGCGGTTATCGGAGCTGTTGTGACGTTTGGTGGTGCAGCAGCTGGCGGTATCGCGAAACTTGCAGCAAAAGGTGCTGGCAAGATAGCTCAAAAGGTCACAGAAATCGCTACGAAAACAGCTGCAAATATGGCGAAAGTGGCGGACATGGGCTCAAAAGCTGCGACAACGACCGCAAAAGCGATTCGTTACGGAGCAGAAACTGTCGATATTGCCGTCAACGTAGGTAAAGGCGCTACGGACAGTGTTCATGCCGCTAACAATGCTCACGTAACTGAGATTCAGGCAGATATCACGGACCTTCGCGCCAAAATGACCTTAAGCCAGGCCGTCATCGACAAGCTTAAAGAAGAAATTGGCAAGTTGATGGAAGATTTCCAAGAGCTGATGAGCGTCATCATGCAAATGATCCAAGCGAAAAGTGAAACCATGCAAACGGTGTTAAGCCGTCCTGCAACGGTATAAGGAGTTTATTATGCTAGATAAAGTAGGCGGAACGGGACGCGGCGAACTGTATGGTTTAGGCGACACTATCAAAACAACCAAAGCAGAAAAAACACCAGAAACAAAGCTTGAAGCGGGCGCTATTAAAAGCCAAAGTGAATCAGGTGTTTCTGGTGCAGCACGCTACCAGTTAGAGGCTCCTAAAGCACCAGCAGTGAGCAACCAAGCTCAAGTTGTTGCAAACTTAATGAACGCTCTTGCACCGACGGTCAGTTCGCTAATGAGCACAACAATGAAAGCGCTTAACGGTGAAGAGGTGATCAAGTCACCATCAGATGCGGTATCACAATCGTTGACGCTACTAACATTGTTGTATCAAGTATCAAAATTGAGCCGTGAGCAGCAAGTGCTACAGCGTGAAATTGCTGTAGAAGCAAACGTTGCGAGCTTAGAAAGCCAAGCGGCAGAACTAAACAACTCAGCAAGCGCGATGATCGCTATGGCAGTTGTTTCGGGTGTATTAGCGGGAGCAACAGCCATTATTGGTGCGCTTGGTTCTTTCAAAGCGGGGAAAGAAATCAAGAATGAAATGGCAAGCAATAATGTACTGAAGACGCAAAAAGCAGGCTTTGAACAAGCAGAAGAGTTGATGAATAACAATGGATTATCTAAAACTCAGCAAGATCAGGTTAAGCGTGCGCACTCACTAGCAAAAGACAATATCGCGGACACGACAGCACAGCTGACAAGTGGTGGTCGTAAGTTCGATAAGCTGATGAGTTCAAACCAAGCGAAGAACGCCATTCTTCAAGCTTTGGGCCAGATGGCAAACTCTGCATCGAATGTAGAGCAAACCAAAGCGCAAGCGCGCAGCAAAGATGATGAAGTACAAGCGACTCGCGCACAAGCAGCCAAACAGAAAGCTGATGAAAACATTGGTTTCCAAGAAGGCTTATTGAAAGAACTACGTGACTTGTTCCGTTCTATCTCAGATAGTCAGAACCAAGCGTGGCGAGCGTCAGTCCCAACGGTGTAACCGTCCATCTTACTAACTACAAGGCGTTGTTTATACAACGCTTTTTTTGTGCAATTCAAGTATAGATATTATTTATCAGTAGGTTACGTTGATGAAAAAGTACATATCTATAATTCAACCTTCAAAGATGAGAACTCAAACGTTATCAAATTGTTAACGGTTGCTATACTTAAACGGTCATCAACACAGGTAAAAAGGATGTTCAATGTTTAAGTTTAAGCAAATCGCACTTGCTGCTTCTTTAGCGGCACTCACAACAGGCTTTTCTGCGTCTGCGGAAGAAACGTTTGTCACGATTGGTACTGGTGGCGTAACAGGGGTTTATTATCCGACTGGTGGAGCAATTTGTCGCTTAGTCAATAAATCGCGAGAAGAGCACGGTATTCGTTGTTCGGTAGAAAGTACCGGGGGATCGATTTATAACATCAACACTATTCGTGCTGGTGAACTGGATCTCGGTATCGCTCAATCAGACTGGCAGTATCATGCTTATAAAGGAACCAGCAAGTTTAAAGAAAGCGGGCCTTTTAAAGAACTACGCGCCGTATTTTCCGTTCATCCAGAACCGTTCACTGTCGTTGCACGTAAAGACGCGAACATCAAAACTTTTGATGATTTGAAAGGTAAGCGCGTCAACATTGGTAACCCTGGCTCTGGTCAACGAGGCACCATGGAAGTGTTAATGAGCCAGTATGGCTGGAGTAACGATGACTTTAAGCTTGTGTCTGAGTTAAAAGCAGCAGAGCAATCAAAAGCACTTTGTGATAACAAAATTGATGCGATGATTTATACCGTTGGTCACCCAAGTGGAGCGATTAAAGAAGCTACTACGTCGTGTGATAGTAATATCGTAACGGTAGCTGGACCTAATGTAGAAAAATTGGTTGCAGACAATAGCTTCTACCGTGTCGCAAATGTACCGGGTGGTATGTATCGTGGCACAGATAGTGATGTTCAAACCTTTGGTGTGGGTGCGACGTTTGTTTCCTCTACTGCTGTACCAGAAGATGTGGTTTATAACGTGGTTAAAGCGGTATTTGAAAACTTCGATGATTTCCGCCGTCTCCACCCAGCGTTTGCGAACTTGAAGAAAGAGGAAATGGTAAAAGACGGTTTATCTGCGCCTCTTCACCCAGGTGCGCTTAAATACTACAAAGAAGTAGGGCTGATTAAGTAACCGTTACTTTCTCTTCTTATTGATGTAAAACGCCATCTTTCTCGATTAATGCCACTCGTTTAACAGCGAGTGGCATATTTCTATTTCTCGTCATCCTGTACAGCGACGAAGGAGCGTGATACAGGATCTTCTATCCGAGCCCTTTATGGTCAAAATTGTTTCATTAGCCGCTCAGCGTATTGCTATTAGATCCCTAGTCACGCCAAGGCTCGCTGTAATGACACAAAAACCTCGTTAAGCGATCAGCATTAATCTTTCGCGATGGCGTTTTTTGCAGGAGCGTTATCCACTTGTACAAGTTTTGCTTAAGCATAAACATCAATGAAAAAGTAGATAGTGATCAGAATAGAAGAAAGAGCAACAAACCCTTTAACATGATTGGGATTAAGTTGACGAGATACACGAGCTGCAAGATAACCACCCACCAACGTACCGACCAAAACAACGCTACCTG
This sequence comes from Vibrio sp. RM-41-2B, assembly GCF_024744415.1. NCBI lineage: Bacteria > Pseudomonadati > Pseudomonadota > Gammaproteobacteria > Vibrionales > Vibrionaceae > Vibrio > Vibrio sp. RM-41-2B. Next base: position 89,646 of record NZ_JAMQWD010000021.1, read on the forward strand.
TGCGCCAGTCAATGGAACCATTCGCAACAAATATCACGATAGCAATGAGTGAAACACACGTAGATACCAGCAATTTCAAACCGTTCATTAAATTAATGTCTTGGTGACCCGCTACTACCAGATAACTCAGAACAATAACCCCTAAACCTGCGTTGAAAAAACCACCGTAAGCAGAGACACCAACAAGTAATAGACCCAAAGCGATTGCTCCGAGTATTCCTGCGTGTTTGTGCTCTTTCGCGACAGTTTTGATAAGCATTGTTAAACGAGAACCAGTCAGGAAAAGTACGGTGGCAAACAAGAGCAGCCAAGGAATGGCTTCCAAAAATAGCGATTCTGGTGTGTTGAGCAGCAGATATGCTCCGACAGCGCCACCTACTAAACTGAATGAGACTGTGAACAACAGTTCTTGTTTGTTCTTCATGATCTCTTCTCTGAAGCCAACGGCTCCGCTAATGTACCCCGCACATGAAGCATAAGTATTTGTTGCATTGGCCATAATTGGAGGCACACCAACCGCCAATAGGGCCGGAAAAGTAATAAAGCTTCCGCCTCCCGCAATGGAGTTAATGATCCCACCAACTACGCCGGCAACGAATAAAAGCGCTAGTTCTAAAAGCATAAACAATCCTTGTTATGTTCTTTTTTCATTGTTAGAGCTTTAGATGGCCCATCCCACATGCTCTAGTGTTCTGATATGAAGTTTACTTTACCCGCTCTAAAACAAAATTGTTCAGTTCTGTGACGTTTTTGATGACATGAACGGTTTTACTTTGAGAGTACCCTTCGAGACGAGACATAAAGTCATCATTCCAGAATGCAGGGCATTGCTGAAGAACTTTGTAGCTTTGTAATGTCCCTTTCAATACCGAACTGCCATCAGGCCAACCTTCGGGTTTAATAAATAGTCCTTTAAGGAGACGTTTCGTCACAAACCAATAGCTTGCGGAGTATGGTAGATCAATATAAACGAGAGTATCGGCTGCATCTAAACGAGCATTAAAAGAGCTGATAGGCCCCAGACCATCTATAATCCAACGATCTGAGCTAAGTATATTGCTATGTGCTTCATCAAAAACGTTACGCTCAACGGGCTCACCGTTTGGTTTATAGACTATTGAATCTAATTGATGAAGAGGGAGACCGGTAGCAGACGCGATTGCTTTACTTACCGTCGATTTTCCACTGCCGGGTTTACCAAAAACTGCTATTTTTTGCATGTGACCGCCTCCAAGAGAGTATTCCCCATACGGTAGAAACAGAAAACCCACCGCTATGGGTGGGTTCGATAAATATTGAGCGCATCAAATATCCCACCATTCCTATGGAATGATGATAATTCGTTGGTTAAGTTGCGCTAAGTGTGTGTTCATGCAACTACCTTTATATATAAGCGATGACTTGTCAATATTATTTTGCTTAATAAGTGAACGATTTGATAGGAGAAAGAAAAGCCATCGCGATGGATGGCTTTATCTAGGTTGTAAGAGACAGTTATTACTGCTCAACGCTCACTGGCTGTGCTTTAAACTTTTGAATCAGCTTTACGATTAGTGGACTTGCCAGTACCAATACGGCCAAAACAGTAAAGGTAAGGGTAATAGGGCGCTCCCATAGGAAACTCAATTCGCCGTCTGAAATCATTAATGCGCGGCGTAAGTTCTCTTCCATTAATCCCCCAAGGATGAAACCCAGCAATAAAGGCGCAAGTGGGAAGTTAGCGAGTCGAAGTGCAATGGCAGCCATAGCGACAATCAGCATCACGAACACATCCATAGTATTAAAGGAGACCAAATAAACTCCGGTGATTGAGAAGAATAAAATCATCGGCAGAAGTACCGTTCTTGGAACCGCCAAAAGCTTTGAAATGTACGGAATCAACGGTAAGTTCAGGATCACGAGTACGATGTTGCCGAAGTACATGGAAATGATCACTGACCAGAACACATCTGGGTGTTCAACAAACAGGCGAGGGCCAGGTTGAATACCATAAGCGATCAGCGCGCCGAGCATAATAGCTGTCGTACCAGAACCTGGAATGCCAAGCGTTAGCAGCGGTACAAATGAACCACTAGAGGCTGCATTGTTCGCTGATTCTGGCGCGACTAAACCACGGATACTGCCTTTACCGAACTCTTCCTTTTTCTCTTTAGGTGCGAGGTTGCGCTCCATACCATAGCTTAAAAAAGCAGCAATGGTTGCTCCTGCGCCAGGAAGAACGCCAGTGAAGAAACCTAATATTGAAGAGCGAATTGAAACAGGCGCGACGTCTTTGATTTCTTCCTTCGTCACTTTCATTGAGCCAATGTTACTCAGCTTTTCCTGTTCTTCATCGCTGGTGTCTTTTGATGGTTTAAGAATGCCCATCAGCGTCTCGCCCAGTGCGAATGTCGCCATTGCAAGCAACAAGAAGCTAAAGCCATCCATTAAATCCGTTAAACCGAAGGTAAAGCGTTCAACGCCTACGCCTTTATCGATACCAACTGTAGATAGCATCAAACCAAGAATGGTCATCATCCACGCTTTGATTACCTGACCTTTCCCCGCAAAAGCCGCGACTGCTGATAACCCGAGTAGCATCAACGCAAAATAGTCCGACGATTGGAAGCTAAGGGAGACGCTAGCCAATGCTGGTGCGGCAACAAGCAACATAATGGCAGATAGCGTACCGCCAGTGAAAGACGAATAAGCTGCCAAAGCTAATGCTTTACCTGCTTGGCCTTTTTGAGCCATCGGGTAGCCGTCGAATGCTGTCACCACGGTTGAAGAACAACCCGGCGCGTTAATTAAAATCGACGACGTAGAACCACCAAATACCGCACCGTAATAAACACCCGCCATCAAAATAAGGCCAGAAGAGGGCTCTAGGCCATAAGTAATTGGGATCATCAAAGCAATGGCTGAGATCGGCCCAAGCCCAGGTAACATGCCGATAAATGTACCGACGAAACAACCAACGATCACCATCATGATGTTCATTGGCATTACTGCAGTGGATAAACCTTGTAGAATTCCATCTAACATAATTCAGTCCTTTCTTTGACTACCAGATGGTGAAAATCAAACCCGGTTCGAGGTAGATGTCCAAACCTTGAGTGAGTAATAAATAGAACGCGATCACGAATGGAAACGACGCGCCGAACAGAACGGGTTTACGTTTTTCCCCCAGCAGATAAAAGCCAGCCAATAAAAAGAAGCCTGTAGCTATAACAAAGCCTAGGTAAGTCAGGCCCACGCCGTAAAGCGCCATCAAAACCAAGAAAGCGATCAGTAACTTCCAATTAAAGTTCAGCACCGCGCCACTTTGTTTATCTGGTTGTCCTGTTACCAGCAATAACAAAGAAAGGCCTGCACCAACGTAAGTCAGGATGGTTGGCAAAGTACGTGCGGTGAACGGTTCGTATTCATCACCAGGGAACAATGGAATTTGTGAGGTTTGATAACCGTAGCAAAGACAGAAGAGTAGAAAGATCATTGCGCCGACACGGTCACGACAGAGCAAATATTCTTTGGTGAAAAAGTTGGTTGAACGAGACATATTCAACTCCTAACAAAAATAAAAAAGACCGCATATGGACGTTAATGAATAAACTAAACCATTAACAATTAAGCATTTCGCTGCTAGTCGAGCTGCTTTGGGTATATAAACAAAGGAGTGTGCATGCCGATTGTCGACAATATCCATATACGGTGAAACTTAGAGTGCAAATACAGTTGGGGAAATACCAACCCCACGTTATTGGGTGAGGTTGGAATCTGAGGGACCCAGTTCGACTGTTACTTTAGGAAGCCTAACTCACGCATTAAGTCACCCATTTGCTGCTCTTGCTCTTCAAGGAACGCGAAGAACGCTTTGTCCGCCTTGTAGTTGTCTATCCAACCATTGCGGTCACGGACGACTTGCCATTCGTCAGTGTTGTACATTTTGGTAAATGCTGCATTCCATTCATCCAGCTTTTCTTGGCTAGTACCTGGTGCAGCAAAGAATCCACGCCAGTTAGCGAAGACAGTTTCGTTACCATATTCTGTTAGCGTAGGGATGTTTGGTGCGGCTTCTAGGCGTTTTGGTGCAGTTACCGCTAGCACTTTGACTTGACCAGATTTTGACATCTCCAGTACTTCACCTAGGCCCGTAGAGAGCAGTTGAGTTTCGCCTGAAAGAAGGGCTGCCATGGCTTTACCGCCCGCATCGTAAGCGATGTAACGAACTTTACGCGCATCAAATCCTTCGCCTTTAAATGCGGCGGCAACGACGAGGTGGTCCATCGAGCCACGAGCAGAGCCACCCGCAATTTTCACTTTGCGAGGGTTAGATTCAAATGCTTTTACTACGTCTTCCCAAGAATTGTATGGCGAATCAACAGAGGCTACGATGGCACCGTAATCCGCAATGGTGGCTGCAACGGGAGTGAGATCTCTAAAGGATTGAGGGAAAATACCTGTTAGAGAGCGAACGACGATCGGTGTTGAATTCACCATCAGCGTATCTTCTTGGCGATCTGCCGTTTCAATCAAGTGCGCAATGGCTTTACCGCCGCCGCCACCAGAAAGGTTTTGGAAAGATACCGTCTCAACGATGTCTGATTTGAGTAGCACATCACCTGTACCTCGTGCGGTCATGTCCCAGCCGCCACCGGCACCTCCAGGGATCAAGAAATGCATTTTTTCTACATCAGCAGCAAAAGCGTTAAATGAAAATGAAGCTGCGATGATCGATGCGGCGAGCGTTGGTTTGATTACCTTTAACATGTTCACGTTCCTTATGTTGGTGACTCTATTTTTAGATGAGTCTTATTTTTGTTTCAGCTTTTAACTCGAACTGGATGCTGATGTGTCAAAGGTTAATCAAGTGTTAAATTGATGTCTTTAAAACGTCGATAAAGAGAATATTGAGCATAACGGATATTTTGTTCATAAAGTTCACGCTGAAAAATTGGTTGCACATCACGCGTGCGTGCTAACAATTGCGTCATAATGGAATGACATCAAACGAATAAGGAAACAGAGAATGAAAGGGACATGTTTGTGCGGCGCTATTGAAGTGATCGCAGATGCTAAGAATGAAGTGAGTCTATGCCACTGCTCGATGTGTCGAAAATGGTCGAGTGGAGCACTCCATGCTGTGCATTGTGGTCCTAACGTAACGTTTAAGGGGGCCGAGCCAAAGCGTTATCAATCGTCTGACTGGGCGGTGAGAGGTTTTTGTGGCGAATGCGGCACAAACCTTTTCTATCATTTGTTACCGACAGGCGAGTACATTCTCTCCGCTGGTTTGTTCGACAATCCAGATTTCAAACTCTCATTAGAGATCTTTACCGATGAAAAGCCCGCGTATTATGACCTCAATCCCACCTCACAAAAGATGACATCGCAGCAAGTTTTTGAGCAATTTTCACCTAAAGAATAGCCTTTTGTATCCTTAATTGTTCGACGGCTTAATTATTTTTCTTTTATATCATTATGTTAAGAGGTGTTTGGGTGTCGACAATTTATTTTTTCCTTCGCAATTATCCCTCCATTAAGCCCGTAATAGACGATTTTCGTCGATTTAAATTACGACCTTAGTCTAAATTGTCGACAATTTACTTGATTGTCGACACTTTGATCGACTACTTTATATTCAGGTTAAGAAATTGTAGACATTTTGATGTCGGTAACGTGAGTATCTGAGTATGAACTCTGAGTTGAAAACTCGTTATAAAGTACTGGGTTCTGAGAAAGAACACACCAAGTCAGAAACACTGACAGAAACACTGATTGAAGTCATTGTGAATGGCGATGTTAAGCCTGGTCATAAAATCTCGGAGCCTGAACTGGCGAAGAAATATCAAGTCAGCCGTGGCCCTTTGCGTGAAGCATTAATGCGTTTAGAGGGGCTAGGGCTCATTGAGCGTATTCCTCATGTCGGGGCTAGAGTGACCACTTTTTCTCCAGAAAAGCTGATAGAACTCTATGCGGTTCGCGAAGCGCTAGAAGGTATGGCGGCAAGGTTAGCAGCGCGACATATTACGCAAGAAGAGCTCTTGAGCTTGGAAATGCTATTGTCGACACATTCTAAGCACATCGATCAAGTGGAGGGAGCCTCTTACTTCCATCAGCATGGAGATTTTGATTTTCACTATCGCATCATCCAAGCAAGCCGAAATAGCAAGCTGATTTCTCTGCTGTGCGACGAGCTTTACCACTTGTTACGCATGTACCGCTATCAGTCACCGCGCGCGCAATCTCGTCCAAATGAAGCGCTGACTGAACACAAATTCATTCTGGAAGCCATTCGCAATCGCGATGAAGAGCTTGCAGAAATGCTGATGAGAAGACACATCTCAGGAAGTCGAAAGCTCATCCAATCGCAAATTATACATACAGAAAGTTTAGACAAAGACTAGAAGGAATTCGTCATGAGCTTAACACCGGGAGCGAAGTTCAGACTCGCCATTGAACAAAACAATCCGCTGCAAATTGTCGGCACCATTAACCCTTACTGCGCCATGATGGCGAAAAACTTGGGGCATCAAGCGATTTATTTGTCTGGCGGCGGTATTGCAAACGCGTCATACGGATTGCCGGATCTCGGTATTACAACATTGAACGACGTACTGGTCGATGTTGACCGCATCACTAACGCGTGTGATTTACCGCTATTGGTCGACATCGACACCGGTTTTGGAGGCGCATTTAATATTGCTCGCACGATCAAAGCAATGGAAAAGGCGGGTGCTGCTGCGGTTCATATGGAAGACCAAGTCGCACAGAAACGTTGTGGGCACCGTCCGAACAAAGCAATTGTGAGCCAGCAAGAGATGGTTGATCGCGTAAAAGCAGCGGTTGACGCACGCAATGATGAAAGCTTCGTGATTATGGCTCGTACAGACGCGCTAGCTGTTGAAGGCATGGACAGTGCAATTGAGCGTGCGATTGCGTGTGTGGAAGCTGGCGCAGACATGATCTTCCCAGAAGCGATGACCAAGCTGGATCAGTACCTTCAGTTCTCAAACGCACTTGAGCAAGCAACTGGAAAGCACGTTCCTATTCTGGCGAACATTACCGAGTTCGGCGCAACGCCACTGTATGGCTGCGACGAGCTTGCAAAAGCGAAAGTCGATATGGTGCTTTACCCGTTAAGTGCGTTCCGAGCCATGAACAAAGCCGCTGAAACGGTTTATAAGCATTTGCTAGAAGTGGGCAATCAGGAAGCTTTGGTTGATTCAATGCAAACACGCAAAGAGTTGTATCAGCACCTGAACTACCACGATTACGAAGACAAACTTGACCAGCTATTCTCTGAAGGGAAATAGCGGGGAAAAGAAAAGATAGACGGAAGCCCAAGAAAAGATAATCGGAATTTATCTAATTCAATAACGTGAAATTCGTCTGGCTAAAAAACGCTCCAAAGAGGGCAAAGCCAGACAGAAAAGGAGTTCAAACAATGTCTCAAACTGCAGAAAAGAAAGCAGAGTTAGGTGGTGCAGGCCTACGCGGTCAAAGCGCCGGAAGCACAGCTTTATGTACTGTCGGAAAAACGGGGACCGGTCTGACTTATCGCGGTTACGATATTACTGACCTTGCCAATAATGCTCAATTTGAAGAAGTTGCACATCTTCTGTTACGCGGTCACTTACCAACTCAGAAAGAACTGGATGCGTACAAGACACATCTCTTAAACCTTCGCGGCTTACCAGCTGAGCTTAAGCAAGCGTTAGAGCTTATTCCTGCTACTGCTCATCCAATGGATGTGATGCGTACTGGTTGTTCTGTGTTAGGAAACCTAGAGCAGGAAATGAGCTTCGATGAGCAATTGCATTCGACGGAACGTATGCTGGCGCTTTTCCCAGCTATCATCTGCTACTGGTATCGTTTTAGTCACGATGGCGTTCGTATCGATACAGAAGATCAAACCGAAGACTGCATCGGCGGTTACTTCTTGCGATTGCTTACAGATAAAAAGCCATCAGCGCTGCACAAGCAAGTGATGCACTGTTCCTTAATCCTTTACGCTGAGCATGAATTCAACGCATCAACTTTTGCAGCGCGTGTTTGTGCATCAACGTTATCAGACATTCATTCTTGTATCACGGCAGCAATCGGTACGCTTCGCGGGCCACTTCATGGCGGCGCAAACGAAGCAGCGATGGAAATGATTGAAGATTGGCAAACGCCAGACGAGGCGGAAGCGAACATCATGAAAATGCTGGCCAACAAAGACAAGATCATGGGCTTTGGCCATGCCATCTATCGCGAAAGTGATCCTCGCAACGCGTTGATTAAGCGCTGGTCGAAAGAGCTGTCACAGCAAGTCGGTGATACACATCTATATGCTGTTTCTGAGCGTGTAGAATCAGTGATGAAGCGAGAGAAAGGTCTGTTCTGTAATGCGGACTTCTTCCATGCATCGGCTTACCACTTCATGGACATTCCAACCAAGCTGTTCACACCAATTTTTGTGATGAGTCGTTTAACGGGCTGGGCGGCACACGTTTATGAGCAACGTGCCAATAACCGCATCATTCGCCCAAGTGCTGATTACACGGGCCCAGACCATCAAGAATGGGTACCTATCGAGAATCGCTAGCGCGAAGGTCAATCAGGGCACATATGCTTTGATTGACCACCTCCTTCCTTTGTACCTCTCTCTGACAGAGGAAGGAGCCCCTCTCATCACGATGTTTCTGGAGCAATGGAAAAACGTTGATGAAGGCAAGATGTACAGACTGAATGGAAGCAAACCATGAACACAAATATTAATACCCAATATCGTAAGCCGCTTCCGGGAACTCAACTGGATTATTTTGATGCACGCGAAGCCGTCAATGCCATTTCTCCTGGAGCCTATGAAAAACTCCCTTACACCTCCCGCGTGCTAGCTGAGCAACTGGTCCGTCGCTGTGAACCGAACACATTGACGGATAGCCTAAAACAGTTAATTGAACGTAAACGTGATCTTGATTTTCCTTGGTATCCAGCACGCGTGGTTTGTCATGACATTCTTGGTCAGACTGCTCTAGTCGATTTAGCGGGTCTGCGCGATGCTATTTCGGATCAGGGTGGCGATCCTGCAAAAGTGAACCCTGTGGTTGAGACTCAATTGATCGTTGACCATTCTTTAGCGGTTGAGCATGCAGGCTTTGAACCTGATGCTTTCGATAAAAACCGCGCGATTGAAGAACGTCGTAATGAAGACCGATTCCACTTTATCGAGTGGTGTAAAACAGCGTTTGAAAACGTAAGCGTGATTCCTGCGGGTAACGGCATTATGCACCAAATCAACTTGGAGAAAATGTCTCCTGTGGTGCAAGCGAAGCAGGGTATTGCCTACCCAGATACCTGTGTGGGTACGGACAGTCACACGCCGCACGTAGACGCCCTCGGTGTTATCGCGATCGGTGTTGGTGGTCTGGAAGCTGAAACCGTAATGCTTGGCCGACCATCAATGATGCGTCTACCTGATATTGTCGGTGTAAAACTAACGGGTAAACGTCAACCAGGCATCACCGCAACGGATATTGTCCTCGCGATTACTGAGTTTCTGCGTAATGAGCGTGTGGTCTCTTCATATCTTGAATTCTTTGGTGAAGGTGCACGCGATCTAACGATCGGAGACCGTGCAACCATTTCCAACATGACACCAGAATACGGCGCGACAGCTGGCATGTTTTATATTGATGAGCAGACCATCAATTACTTGAAACTAACTGGCCGAGATGAAGAGCAAGTTGCTCTAGTAGAAAAATACGCAAAACAAACCGGTCTTTGGGCTGACGATCTAGATACTGCCGTTTATGAGCGAGTACTTGAGTTCGATTTATCATCAGTAAGTCGTAACATGGCCGGCCCGTCAAACCCTCACCGCCGTTTACCAACATCGGAGTTGGCGCAGCGTGGCATTTCTGGTGCGTGGGAAGAGAAAGAAGGTGAGTTGCCAGATGGCGCAGTGATCATCGCTGCTATCACATCGTGTACTAATACCAGTAACCCAAGAAACGTCGTCGCTGCTGGCCTTGTCGCGAAGAAAGCCAATGAGCTCGGCCTTGTACGTAAACCTTGGGTGAAATCGTCTTTTGCTCCGGGCTCTAAAGTTGCACGCCTGTACTTGGAAGAAGCGGGCTTATTACCAGAGTTAGAAAAGCTTGGCTTTGGTATCGTCGGTTACGCATGTACCACTTGTAACGGCATGAGTGGCGCGTTGGATCCAAAAATCCAGCAAGAGATCATTGATCGCGATTTATATGCGACAGCCGTTCTGTCTGGTAACCGCAACTTCGATGGCCGAATCCATCCTTACGCAAAACAAGCTTTCCTTGCATCACCACCATTGGTTGTCGCTTATGCGCTAGCGGGTACGATTCGTTTCGATATCGAACGCGATGCATTGGGCACGGACCAAAACGGCAAACCAATTTATCTCAATGATTTGTGGCCAAGCGATGAAGAGATCGATGCAGTTGTCGGTACTCATGTTAAACCTGAGCAGTTTAAGCAAGTTTACATTCAGATGTTTAAGCTGGATAACGCAGAGAAAAGCTCTAGTCCGCTTTACGACTGGCGTCCGATGAGTACCTACATTCGCCGTCCACCTTACTGGGAAGGTGCGCTGGCGGGTGAAAGAACACTGTCTGGCATGCGTCCATTAGCGATTCTGGGCGACAACATCACGACTGACCACCTGTCACCATCCAACGCGATCATGGCGAGCAGTGCTGCGGGTGAATACCTTGCCAAAATGGGCGTTCCGGAAGAGGACTTCAACTCTTATGCGACTCACCGTGGCGATCACTTAACGGCGCAACGTGCGACCTTTGCTAACCCGAAACTATTTAACGAAATGGTGAAAGAGAACGGTGAAGTCGTTCAGGGTTCTCTGGCGCGAATTGAACCAGAAGGCCAGGTTGTACGCATGTGGGAAGCGATTGAAACCTACATGAATCGTAAACAACCATTGATTGTTGTCGCCGGCGCGGATTACGGTCAGGGTTCATCTCGTGACTGGGCAGCAAAAGGTGTTCGTTTGGCAGGCGTAGAAGCCATTGTTGCTGAAGGCTTTGAGCGTATTCACCGTACTAACTTGGTTGGCATGGGCGTACTGCCGCTGCAATTCAAACCAGGTGTAAACCGTAATACGTTAGAACTGGATGGTACGGAACTTTACGACGTAGCTGGCGAGATTAAACCGGGTGCGGATCTGGCCTTGGTTATCACGCGTAGCAACGGCGATAAAGTTGACGTTCCTGTTACCTGCCGCCTAGACACCGCTGACGAAGTTCACGTGTACAACGCAGGTGGTGTTTTGCAGCGTTTCGCGCAAGATTTCTTGGCGCAATAAGGAGTGGGTATGGAAAGCAAAACTCCGAATCAAATGAGCCAAATCAAAGTGCCGGCGACGTACATGCGTGGCGGTACAAGTAAAGGGGTCTTTTTTAACCTCGACGATTTGCCACAAGAAGCACAAGTGGCAGGCGAAGCTCGTGACAAACTCTTGTTGCGTGTTATCGGCAGCCCAGATCCGTACGCAAAGCAAATTGATGGCATGGGTGGTGCGACGTCAAGCACCAGTAAAACAGTAATTGTTTCTCGCAGTAGCCGAGCCGATCACGATGTTGACTACTTGTTTGGACAAGTGTCGATCGACAAACCATTCGTCGATTGGAGTGGTAACTGCGGCAACTTGTCTGCCGCTGTCGGTCCTTTCGCCATTCATGCTGGGCTGATTCCACAAGATCGCATTCCAGAAAATGGCATTGTGACGGTGCGTGTTTGGCAGGTGAACATCAGCAAAACTATCTTGGTGCATGTGCCGATTGTGAACGGATTCGTCCAAGAAACCGGCGAGTTTGAGCTCGATGGCGTGACGTTTCCGGCCGCCGAGATTCAAGTCGATTTCGTTGACCCTTCTGATGGCGAAGGCAGCATGTTCCCAACAGGCAACTTAGTCGATGATTTAGTGGTACCGGACGTAGGTACGTTTAACGCCACATTTATAAATGCGGGCATTCCAACCATTTTTATTGATGCTGAATCGATTGGTTATCAGGGCACTGAGCTGCAAGACGATATCAACAACGATGATGCCGTATTGGCGATGTTCGAATCTATCCGTGCATATGGCGCACTAAAAATGGGTCTGATTTCTGATTTAGAAGAAGCTCAAACACGCCAGCACACACCGAAAATTGCGTTTGTTTCTAAACCGAAAAGTTACCTGTCTTCAAGTGGTAAAGCCGTTAATGAGTCGGATATTGATGTGCTCGTTCGCGCGCTGTCGATGGGCAAACTTCACCATGCAATGATGGGAACAGCAGCTGTTGCTATCGCTTCAGCGGCGTGTGTACCGGGTACGTTGGTTAACTTGGCTGCTGGTGGCGGTGAAAAAGAGTCAGTGACTTTTGGCCACCCCTCAGGAACGTTAAAAGTTGGAGCACAAGCGAAGCAAACTGAGCAGGGCTGGGTGGTGCAAAAAGCCATCATGAGCCGAAGTGCGAGAATACTAATGGAGGGATTTGTGCGCGTACCCTCTGATGTCTTTGAGTGAAAAGAACGGTCTTTGAATAGAACGAGAGCAATGTCAGGACATACTGGAGGAAGCAATATGTCTTCATACGAAAAAGAATATTTATGGGCGAAGAATGAACCGGAGAGTTTTTGGCGCGCTCAAGCGGAGAATATCGATTGGTTCGAATCTCCTAAAACCATCTTGAAATCTGATGAGAACGGCATCGAACGTTGGTTCCCAGATGGAGTAATGAATACGTGCTGGTTAGCATTGGATTACCATTGCGAGCAAGGACGCGGTGACAATACGGCACTCATTTATGACTCGCCAGTAACTGGCAATAAAACCACGTATACCTATAGTGACTTGCGTGACCAAGTGGCAAAAATTGCCGGCATGCTGTCTGCTCAAGGCGTTGAAAAAGGCGACCGAGTCGTTATTTACATGCCGATGATTCCAGAAGCCGCAATGGCGATGCTAGCCTGTGCGCGTTTGGGGGCGATTCACTCCGTTGTATTCGGTGGTTTTGCACCTAATGAGCTTGCTGTACGAATTGAAGATGCAGAGCCGAAAGTCATCATGACGGCGTCGTGTGGGATTGAGATCAACAAAGTTATTCCATATAAGCCAATGGTAGACAAGGCCATTATGGACAGCCGATGCAAGCCTGAAAAAGTATTTGTATTCCAGCGTCCTGAGTGCGAAGCCGATCTAAACCAAGAAAGAGACTTAGACTGGCAGCGAGAGTACAACCAAGCGCTGCCACATGGTTGTGTTCCGGTGTTAGCAACCGATCCGCTCTACATACTTTATACATCGGGTACGACAGGTAAGCCGAAAGGCGTTGTGCGTGATAACGGTGGCCATGCTGTCGCGATGAAGTACTCTATGAGCGCAATCTACAACATTCCTCAAGATGGCGTATTTTGGGCGGCATCTGATGTTGGCTGGGTAGTAGGACACTCTTACATTGTTTACGCGCCACTGATTCACGGTTGCACAACAATCTTATTCGAAGGTAAGCCCGTCCGAACACCGGATCCTGGCGCGTTCTGGCGAGTGTGTGACGAATACAAAGTAGATGCGTTGTTCTCTGCCCCGACAGCGTTCCGTGCGATCAAGAAAGAAGACCCAGAAGGTGAGTTTTTAAAACAGTATGATCTCTCTAAATTGAAAACCATCTTTATGGCAGGAGAACGCCTTGACCCTCCAACACTGGAATGGGTTCAGGGCAAAGCAGACAAACCCGTTATTGACCACTGGTGGCAAACCGAGACGGGCTGGGCAATTGCGGGCAACCCAACAGGTGTTGAAATGATGCCAGTTAAAGCGGGTTCTTCGACGAAGCCAATTCCGGGTTATCAGGTCGAGATTCTGAATGAACTTGGAGAGTCGGTCGGGCCTAACCAACAAGGTTTTGTCGCATTAAAACGTCCGTTGCCACCGAGTTGTCTGCCAACGGTTTGGCGTAACCATGACCGTTTTGAAACCGGTTACCTCAGCCAATTCCCTGGCTACTATGTGTCAGGTGATGGTGGCTATTTGGATGAAGACGGTTACCTGTTCATTATGGGACGTATTGATGACGTGATTAATGTCGCGGGGCATCGTTTATCGACAGGCGAAATGGAAGAAATTGTCGGTGGTCATCCGGCGATTGCGGAATGTGCAGTGGTGGGTATTCACGATGATCTGAAAGGGCAACTCCCACTTGGCTTTGTGGTACTTAAAGATGGTGTCAAAGTGGACGAGCTTGATCTTGAAGGTGAGCTTGTTGGCAAGGTACGTAGTGAGATCGGTGCGGTTGCCTGCTTTAAGCATGCACTGGTTGTGGATCGCTTACCGAAAACACGTTCGGGTAAAATTCTGCGCCGAACCATACGTCAAATAGCCGATGGTGAAAAATACACCGTTCCGTCAACGATTGATGACCCAAGTAGCTTGAACGAAATTGAACGAGTATTAAGACGCTAATTAAAACTCAATTCTAACTAACCCCTGATCCTCGAACTCTGTAGGTTGGTTCTGCCTCTGTACGTTTATTAAGTGCAGGGGCTTTTTTGCTTGTAGATCGCGTAAACGTCTCGTGCAGGCAATTTTGTGACTTGCCAATACAGCATTTTCCTCACAAACTACAGCCATTCAATTTTTAGTGACCCTTTGTATGACCACGTTTGTAATTAAATCTGCGTGTTTTAGCGACCTTGAGTCGCTCAACGACCTTATGTTTGAGCTGCATGATGAGCATCATCTTCAATCTCCTGAGCTGTTCAAAACTGCAGAGGAGATAGAGCAAGAAAAAAGTATTGCTCGATACATTGATGATCCTGAATGTCTTGTTTATGTAGCAAAACAAGGAGATGAAATTATTGGCTTTATCTCTGGTCATTTCTGTGAACTTGTTTCTACCGTCAGTCAGCCGGTTATGATGGGAAGTGTGGATGAGCTCTATGTGTTACCTGAGTTTCGGAAACAAGGCACAGCTCAGGCATTGATTAACAAAATTGAGTCAACGTTCTCTGATTACGGTGCAAAACAGATGTTTGTTGAAGTATGGCACTTTAACCAGGGTGCAATCTCTTTGTATGAAAAACAAGGGTTTGCACACCATATTCACTATCTAAGAAAGCCGTTGAGCTAATGGCCATGCTTAATTTTAATATTGTGATACACATTCTAGCGAATTGAAATCATTCAGTTCGTCAATAGACTTTTCTCTATAAGTTGCTCGCAATGTTAGTAAATTAATATGCGCCCACATTGGTATTGGCGTTTTTGTCTGCTTGTTTATTAGTAGCACGAGGATCGTGCTTACAAAAACAAGAGGACAATATTTTGAAACTAACAAAATCGTTACTTGCGTTGGCTGTTTTGCCAATGTTCGCAAGTGCTGATGATTTGTCACAGACACAAAATCACACTATACAACCCCAGATCGTAGGCGGCATCACTGCTGATCCTAGTGAGTGGAGATTCTACACCCAAATTGTTAGCCGTTATGGTAACCGATCATATTGTGGTGCCAGTTATATTGGGAATGGCTACGTCCTGACTGCGGCACACTGTGTCGAGGGTGATTCACCGAATCAGATTGCGGTTAAAATTGGTGGCGTCGTTTACAATGGCACTGACGGTGTTCGAGCTAACGTGAGTGAAATCCACATGCACCCGGCATATCGCCGAGCAACGCTTTCTCACGATCTCGCAGTATTAAAGTTGGACTCTGTACCTCAAGGTGTTGCTGCGGTTGAAATTGCCGATGGCAGTCTAACGCAATACGTCAGCATCGGAGATTGGCTTACAGTCGCAGGTTTAGGGAGAACCTCTGAAGGAGGAAGCTCTCCATCTCGATTGCAAGAAGTTGACGTTCCGCTCGTGTCGGACACTACTTGTCGTCAAGCCGGTGGTAATTACACAACCGTTGGAGAGGTGTCTTTCTGCGCGGGAATTCCTCAAGGTGGGATAGATTCCTGTCAGGGAGATAGCGGTGGCCCAATCGTTATTAATCGTGGTGGCGTAATTACTCAACTTGGTGTGGTCAGTTGGGGGATAGGTTGTGCTCGTCCGGGTATGTATGGTGTTTATAGCGATATCGCCGCCATGCGCAATTTTGTTAATGGTGTCATTGGCACGACTACACCTCCGAAAGAGAATGTTTCTGTTGGGTATACCACCGAACAGACATTGGCATCATTTAATGTTGGCGAGTTGCAGCAACATAGTTTTGTTATCAAAAATTCAGGTAACACGACGTTCACTGTAGAAAACGTTCGCGCGCTTGCTTCTGGCGTTGCTGATGCTGCCGTTATTGCTAATGATCAGTGTTCTCAGGCGACGTTAGCCATGAATGCAAGTTGTCGTGTCGATGTCGAATTTGGAGCAGCTCAGGCGGGAGAAGCAAGAGTTGCTTTGAACTTCAACGTTGATAAGACCAGCACACAATATCAGGCGCTAGTGTCGGCTCAAGCGAAAACAGTGACAACGCCTCCAACAGATAACTGCGCAGCAGAATGGCAAGCGAGTACGGTGTATCTCAAAGGGGATAACGTTACTTGGAATGGCAAAGTGTGGCAGGCGCAGTGGTGGACTCAAGGCGATAACCCAGCAGACTCTGGACCTTGGGGTGTTTGGCAAGAAGTTAGCGACGCACATTGCAAGTCTAACTAACCACCAAGCATTCAAAAGCTGATTCGTTGGTGACTTGAGGTAGAATTCATTCTTAGTTTCAACGAGCAGCGCATAGTTATCATAATCAGGGTTTATTGTTTTCGAATAATAAGCCCTTTTTTATTGTTCCAACTTTGAGAACCCATAAAATGTGTATGACTTTATCCTGACGCTACCTTCATATAACTGGCAGAATTGCGATCAACATTTCATGTTTTGTCTGATTTTTGTCAGGTTTGCATTAAATTACTCTCCAATGAGCTTCAAGATCATGCTTTATTCGATCAACGTTGTTTGGCATAACTCGTTACTTAATTTTTATCGAAAAAGATAAGATTAACTGCCATTATTCATTGGTTATCATAATGTTTACTTAAGGTCATATTTTGTGTTGAGACAGCTGTTATTACTCATCCTTTGTTTTATTTTGTTACCTGTTTCACCAATCTCTACGGCTAAAGCTGCCGCGAGCGAAGTAAAAGGGGCGCTCTGCGTTGTTCGTGCTGACGACAAGTTAGTGCTAGTTCATGAAATATTGACGGATAAGATTTCTCTACCTGGTGGGACAATTATTGATGGAGAATCCTCCAAAGTTGCTGCGCAAAGAGAAACGTGGGAAGAAACGGGTTTAGTGGTCACGGTTGGGGAGGAACTTGGCAGAACAGACACCGCGGTTTATTACGATTGCATATCAGATTCTGAGATTATTGCTTTTTCGATGAACAATTCCTTGGGTGGGAATGAGTTACCTATTTGGTTTGCTCCTCACTACGGAGTAGAAATCGCATCAGCAATGTTACTTGGACCATCCGAGCTGCCATCATTTTTGTACCGCTATCCCGCTCAATGGCCACAAGCCATTCAGTTTTTTGAACAAGCTACTCAGCAGTCCGCATCTTATGTGACTCAGCTGATCGAATCCGCGCCTTCATTTCGTCAGATTGAATTGAGGTGGATGAAAGACTTACAAAGCTGGGTAGGGGCTTTATCAGAAACGAGTTTCGAGGTAGCGAATCAGATCTCAAATCTTGTTATAGAACTGACAGAACCTACGATACTGCTTTTTCTATTTCCGTTAGTAATGATGCGTTTTGGCAGTCGATTTGTATTCCGACTCTTTTTCGCTATTAGCGCGACGTCCCTGATGGTACTTGTAGCTCAACAGGGCTTTGCGCTTCCTCGCCCGCATGTCTATATACCAATGATGGAGTTAACACACAGCTTTGGATTTAGTTTTCCAAGTTTGCCTATTGCCGTTTGGTTTTGTGTTTTAACCTTTTTATTTCAGAGAACGCATTATTTCGGCTTGAATGGTACGACCGCTGTCATGATGCTCATCACGCTTACTATTATGTTATGTAAGTTTTTCCTTGGTAGCGCCTTTTTCTTAGATATGTTGTTTGGTGCGCTGTTAGGAAGCTTGGTGGCCTGGCATGTTCTGCGATTGGAAACAAATCAAGACGTGAATGTTGATCAAGTGCTGAGCTCAAAAGGTGTCTGGTTCATTATGACTGCGGTAACGGCGGTCATCTCTGTTATCTGGCCATTACCTGTGTTTGGTCGTTGGTTGGCTATTTTAATTACGGCATCAGCATTGGTTATGACGTTTAGAGAGTCAAAAGTGCATTTGGATTCTCGTCAGATGATTTTTGTAACGCTTGCGTTGGTATTCGTTGAGCAACTTTATTTGTACTCAAGCTCTGTTGTCTCGTTTAGTGGTTTGTGGTCATTGGTATTGTCGACGTTGCATTATCCATTGTTGATGTTGCTGTTTATCTTGCTTGCAAGAAAGCTGATTCATGAAAAACAACAGAGAGAAACAGTGCTAGATTGATGGTTGTATGCTTTCTTTCTCAGGCATACGAGTAAAAAGAAAGCCTTGCTTTACAGCAAGGCTTTTTTGTATGTTGAGTAGCTCAACAATGTGGCTTTGCGTATATCTGACGCCATGGCTGAGTTAAAGGTAATAACGTTGACGCCATAGCGGCGGAGAGAATTAAGCGTTAAGGACGAATTTTTCAATCGCTTTAGCGACACCGTGTTCATCATTACTTGCCGTAATGTAATCAGCGATTTGTTTGGTCTCTTCCATCGCATTTTCCATCGCGATACCAAGGCCAGCATACTTCAGCATGTGGTGGTCATTTTCAGCATCACCCATACAAATCACTTCTTCCGGTTGAATACCTAGATACTCAGCAATTGCAGCAACACCAATACCTTTGTTGCTCGCTGGGTTAAGAAATTCCAGGAAGAACGGAGCGCTTTGAACCACCGTAAACTCTTCACGCATTTCAGACGGAAGCGCTGCGATGACCTCAGTTAACTTACTTGGCTCGGCAACCATCATTGCTTTGATGATTGGATGATCATCTTCTAGCGATTCAAAATTAATCTCTGTTACATTTAAGCCATTAATGTTGGCTTCGATGTCAGTGTATGGGTTTTTCTCATTGGTGATCAAGCCATGTACTTGGCTGAATGCGTGCACATAAGCGCCTAATTCTTTCGCTTTACGAGCGACTAATTTTGCTGCCTTACCATCAATGATTTGCTGGTGGATGATTTCATTTGTTCCTACGTTCTTAACCATAGAGCCATTGTAGAAAAGGACAAAATCTTTATCGGAATGGATATTCAGTTCGTCGAGCTTGCCTTGCATTCCTTCTAATGGGCGACCAGAAGCGAGAACGACAGTAACGCCTGCTTCTCGAGCCTTTGCGATCGCTTGTTTGTTTTCTTCAGAGATTGCTTTATCACTATTAAGCAGTGTGCCATCCATATCTAATGCGATCAGTTTATACATCATTTCTTACCTTAAAGTTTTTGGGAACTGTAAGTGAATAAGGTTTGGTATAACGCTAACCAGAAACCTACGCTCACCGCGACTATGAAACTACAAAATGGTCTATTTTAACAATTAATTTTTGGTTTAAATTGACCTAGACACGTGTGTCCATTAAGGTCTTCGCCTCGAAGTATTATGAGTTGAGTGAGTTCTACGTTGTATAAGCTAAATGAGATGTTTGAAACCATCCAAGGGGAAGGGGTTTTCACTGGAGTACCTGCTGTTTTTGTTCGCCTTCAAGAGTGTCCGGTTGGTTGCTCATGGTGCGATACCAAACAAACGTGGTATGCAGATGAGAATGACCAACGTCAAATTGGTGATATTTTGGTGAAGACGGAAGATTCTCCGACATGGTGCGTCGCATCTGCCGAGAACATCGTAGAGCAATATCAACTGCAAGGCTTTAATGCTAAACATATCGTGATTACTGGTGGGGAGCCTTGTATTTATGATCTACGCCCTTTAACAAAGGCGTTTGAGGATATGGGTTGCCAATGCCAAATCGAAACCAGTGGCACATCAGAAGTCATCACGTCAGAAAATACATGGGTGACCGTGTCACCAAAAGTGGCGATGAAGGGTAAACTTCCAGTTCTCAATAGCGCGTTAGAGCGTGCGAATGAGATTAAGCACCCTGTTGGTACACAAAAAGACATCGACCACCTTGATGAGCTATTGGCAAATGCGAATGTCGCGGTTGAGACTGTCATTGCATTGCAGCCTATTAGCCAAAAGCCTCGTGCAACGCAATTGTGTATTGAAACGTGCATTGCTCGCAATTGGCGCTTGTCTGTTCAAACTCATAAATACCTAAGTATTGCTTAAGAGCGGAGAGAGAAATGAAAAAAGCCGTTGTTGTTTTTAGTGGTGGTCAGGATTCCACGACTTGTCTGGTTCAAGCACTTAAAGAGTTTGATGAAGTTCATGCCATTACTTTTGATTATGGTCAGCGCCACAAGTTAGAGATAGAAGTGGCACAAAAGATCGCAAAGGATCTTGGCGTCAAAGCGCATAAAGTGATGGATGTTGGCCTTTTAAACGAACTTGCGATTAGCTCTCTCACGCGTGATGACATCCCTGTCTCACACGAATTGCAAGAAAACGGCCTACCAAACTCTTTTGTTCCTGGCCGTAACATCCTATTTTTAACGCTCGCAGGAATCTACGCCTACCAAATTGGGGCTGAAACCGTAATTACTGGCGTGTGCGAAACTGACTTTAGTGGTTATCCAGATTGTCGTGACGATTTTGTGAAAGCAATGAACACGGCTTTGGTGAAAGGGATAGACCGTAACCTGACGATCAAAACACCGTTAATGTGGCTAAATAAAGCAGAAACGTGGGCGTTAGCTGATCAATATGACGCGTTGCAACTGGTTCGTAAAAATACGTTGACCTGCTACAACGGGGTCATTGGTGATGGTTGCGGTGAGTGCCCATCGTGCGATTTGCGCAAAGCTGGCTTAGATGATTACCTAAACAATAAAGAGACCGTAATGCAGTCTCTTGTGAACAAGCAGGCTGCTGACGTATAGTCGTGCCTTGCTTTACTGGCTAACATAGTCAGAACTTAGGCTAATTGGCTCATCGTATGCGTCTATAATGATGTTTTTTCCCTGCTTTTTAGCCTGGTATAAAGCTTGGTCTAGTATCGAATAAAGTTCATCAAAGTTGGTAAGCGGCATTGATGTTGATAGATAGGCCAAGCTAGCAGTTACACTCAGATCACTATTATCTACCGTGCGTACGCGCTTCTCTGAAATCGTTTTGTGTAGGCTTTGCACCCGGAAAGGAACGTCAATTTCATCGACGTTTTTCAATAATAAGATAAACTCTTCTCCACCCAAACGGCCGATATACTCTCCCTTATTGAGCTTAGCTTTAAGCACTTGGCAAACTTGCTGTAACACCAAGTCGCCAGTCGGATGACCGTATTGATCATTTATCGTCTTAAAGTCATCAAGGTCGATTAATGCTAAAACATAGCGGAAGTCTTCGTCCGCTTTGGAGGTTTGACCTTTGATGGTCTCTATAATTGCCGCTCTATTCAACGCACATGTTAGACTATCTATTTTGGCTTTTTGTCGTGTTTGTCGCTGAAGTATCAATGCCAGAATGAGCAAGACCAACAAACAGGAAACCACAAAATTATAAGTGCGCTTTTGATCGGTAAGCTTCTCAAATTGATGCTGATTTAAGCTTTTTTCATTATTCAACCGAGCGACTTGAAGATCATATTCGTACTCTTTCTTTGTGAGGTCTAATGCCTCTAATGCTTTAATATTGCTAGCGTCTCGGTTGGCCAATTCAATGTTTGAATAGGCTTCGTGGTGCTCTAATGCCAGTTTATAATCACCTTGGGCTTGGTACGCTTTGGAAAGGAGTAATTGAGCTTGTGCCTGTAATAATGGCCTAGAGTTATTGATCGCTAGTGTTAACGCGACTTTGCCATGTGCAATCGATTTTTCAGTAGCATGGTTATTCAAATACGCGAACCCAGCAGCTAAATGTCCTTCCGTTTCGAGGTGCGTATTTTCATACGTTTCAGCAATGTCTAAAGCTTTTCTAATGTAATCTACTGCGGTATCCAGTTGCCCACTTTCGGCTAAAACCGCAGACAGCCCTAAGTAGCTTAACCCTTGACCATATGGGTAGTGGAGCTGGTTGAGTATTGTTAATGCATTTTGATAATGATTGATGGCTTTATCGAATTCTTTGGATTTCTTATACATTGCCCCAAGGCTATGTTCGACTTGGGCGACTTTGAGTGGTGTCCCTTCATCTTGACGAGCGAGTAGGGCTTGGATGAGATATTGTTCTGATTGTTCAAACTGCCCAAGCTCTGCTAGCAAATTTCCGACGTCATTGTAAATGCCAGAAGGATCGCTTTGAGCAGACATGTTGGCCAGCAGCTTTCGATAAAGGCTCAGCGCTTTTTCATAGTCACCACGATAGTTATAGTTATTCGCTACCACACGTAACGCGAGATCAATAGGGAAGTTTTCTTGGTGTTGTTGACTTAGATGGCTTTCTAACGACGAGCAATAAAAGTTTGCTTTGTGATAACGACCTTGTTGATTCAACGTATAACAGAGCTGATAGTTCATCAAAGCTTTGCCTTCAGAATCTGAAGTCTGCTTCATTTTTTGTCGCAATGAAGAAAAGCTATTTACTGAGGCGTCATAACTACCATGCTTACGTTCATTTAAGGCAAGAATGTACTCTGACTCTAACTGAGCAAAGTTATTGTTGAGAACTTGGCTGCTTCCATAGTACGGCTGCTTTATGTTCGACATGTATTCATAAATCAGCCCGCTGACGTAGAGTTTTTCGCTGTGCGATTTCGCGGTGTGGTATCGATCTTGAAGCATGCTTAATGCTGAGTCAGGATTACTTCTCAATGTGGTTTGATAAACGGCGTGCCACTGCGTGATATTTTGTTCTGGCTCAATATCTTGAGTGTCACTAGCATATACCGGGGCGAGTAAGAGTGACGCAAGCAAAGGATAGAGCGTGCGCATATTTAAACGTGCCTTATGTTCTTTTGTTGCTTTGGAATTAGAGAATCATAACGCTATTAATTGATCAGCTTTGTGATTGAGTTGGGTGTACGAAGAAAAAGAATAGGAAAACTATGCACTTGGTCGACATATCAAAAAAAGAGCATAAAAAGAAAGACCCCAACATAAAGTTGAGGTCTAGAAGTCGTTATGCAATGTAAAGCTTAGCTAGATCTTGAGGCTCCATTTCTTTGCCTTCTAGCTGATCGTTCCAGTTAGTACCAACAAGAACACCATCTTCTGCAAGAGTTAAAAGCCAATCTTCAACAAAGATATCTAGTGGGATTTCTAGTACAGTGAAGTCAGCCCATTCTTCAACATTGTGCGCTTCTGCATCTTCTTTAGAAGACCAGAAAGGCATGACTTCACTGTTTTGGAATTCAGTTGAATCGCAAGATAGCCAACCTTCTTCATTGCGTAAACCCCAAACCAGTTGGTTTTCTTTTGTTTCTGCAACAAAAAGGTCAAGGTTTGCTTGGATATCTGATGTAAGTTTGCTCATTTCAAAACTCTCGTTGTTATGACGCCGCTAGGGTAACACTAAAGTGCCGATTCCTAAAGCATAATACGGTTATTGCAATGAGTAAAAATAAAGGAGCCGAAGCTCCTTTTCTTATGTCATTCTAGGTTTATTAATGCTTGTTTGAACAAACATTAATACAGATATTTTTACCTTTCAGGGAGGGTAGTGAATATTGTCCACTCTTTTTTAATCTCGCCTTTATAACCAACGACAGAAGCAGTTACTCGGCGGTTTAAAGCGTGGCTGACTTCATCGGTACCTTGTTGCGCTAGGTGAGTATCTCCAAAGCCAACAATACGAACTCTGCTCGCTTCGATGTTGTAGCTCAATAGCGCCTCACGGACATTGCGCGCTCGTCTCTCTGATAGATCTTGGTTGTGTTGAGAGCCACCAACTTTACTCGCGTAGCCGTGTAGTTCGATCGACGTAGTAGGGTATTCTTTTAAAAAATCGGACAGTTCACGTACTTGTCTTCTGAACACGGGATTGATTTCATCAGAATCATTGGCAAAAAGTATTCTCACTTGTATGTTATCTGATGCTTTAATGTATTCGCCGCAACCGTCATTGTCGACTTCTGAGCCTTCCGGTGTTCCAGGGCACATATCTCGAGCGTTGATGACGCCATCGTTATCTTCATCTTGAAGGTCAGCGATTTGCTCTGCACTTGGTACAGGTCGATAGTCATACTCGTCTTCAGCAACAACCTGTTGAGTAACGGCGAGAAGGCTTAATGCAAATAGAATTTTCATTGGTTTCATGATCAGTACTCCACCTTTCCATTCCATTCCGTAGGCACATCGACTCGCAAGGCATTTAACAATTGGCCGGTCGCATTCATTACACGGTATTTCGCGTATTGCTCTGAATATCGAGCATCCAAGTAGTTTTTTCTCGCTTCAAATAACTCGTTTTCAGTATTTAACAAATCCAAAAGGGTCCGTTTACCGATGCGATACTGTTTCTCGTAGGCGATAACAGTTTCAGATGCCGAATCTACGTGATCCGCCAGAAACTCTTTTTGCTGAAGTGTTAAATCTAACGCGCTCCATGATAGACGAAGCCCTTCTTCAACGCTGCGGTATGCGCGTTCTCGTAGATCTTTGGCTTTGTTTAGTTGATAGGCAAAGTTTTCAGCATTGGCGACATCACTACCACCATTAAAGAGATTGTAACGCATACGCAGCATCGCTGTCGTTTCATCACTGCTTCCTTCGATACCGCTTGCATCATCACGCCACGTTTGAGCCGCTTCTACAGATATCGTTGGATAGTAAGTTCCCTTAGATTGCTTATATTGGAACTTAGCTGAGTCTACATCTGCCATCGAAACTTTGATTACTGGATGCGATTCAAATGCCAAGTCAATTGCTTCATCTATGGTGTAGGGAATAAAGTTCTGGTCCGCTCGCGGAAAAATCAATCCTTGTGGGGACTGTCCGACAAGGCGTGTAAACGTGGTGTGGCTGTCATATAAGTTGTTCTGAGCCGCCACCAAGTTACCGTGAGCTTTTGCTAAACGAGCTTCTACTTGAGTTAGGTCAGCGGTAGACCCAAGTCCTGAGTTAACTCGCTTTTTAATGTCTTCGTAGATCTTCTTATGAACCTTCAAGTTGTTTTCTGAAAGTGTAAGAATTTCATAAGCTTTTACTGAATCTAAGTAAACCTTTGCCACTTCGAGTGCCGTGTCTTGAGCATCAGCGAGCAGTTGATAACGAACTGATTCTGCGTCAGCTGCTGTTCGATCCATATCGTTAAGTGTCGCAGAACCGTCCCATATCAACTGGGTTAGTGTCACGGTCGCTTCTTTTCTTGTCAGATCCGTTGAATCTCGCCCTGCTTCTGCTGGGTTAATTCCTTCATAACCGATACCGGCGTCTAAATCTACGGATGGGAGGTAAGCACCGCCAGATGCTTCATTCACATACTGCTTGCTAACGAATTCATTGAACGCACTTTTGATGTCAGGATTGGTTTTTAATGTGTTTTCAACCGCTTGCTCTAGTGTTTGCCCAAAAGCATGACTAGCTGCGAACACACCAATGCAAAAGGCGTTGGCACGAGTCCACTTCACTGTGATTCTCCTAGATAATAATAAAATTTCTCGAGGTGAGAGGGCTTATAAGTGGGATACCTATAAGGGCGTCAATAATTTAGCGCACAATAACATTAATACACGATGAAGTAACCTGTTGATTCATTGTTCATTTGTTTCATTCTTGATAAATCAATTCATTTGGTGGGTCTAAATTTTGAATAAGGATCCCGATTTTAAAGTGAAATTGATGTTTAACAAGCGTTGAGTGGTTTTTATTAAAACAAGATGAATGTGCGCCTAGATTCCTATTGATGTATGACACATAATTACTTAATTGAGCATCAAATTGCTGTTATTGCACTATATAATCAGGCAATATATAGCAAATTAGTATTGTTAGTCAAAAACTTGACAGTTATTTGGGGTTAAGATTTATATGGATCGTACAGCGTTAGTGTCACTCGGTAATCAAGTCGTCGTAATAGGTTTAGATGGGGAGCTGAGAGTCCTAACAGAAGGACAGCAGCCCCTACCAGGTGAAGTGGTAGTGGCAACGACAGATGCTGCCCCTCTAAATTTGAACATTCAACTAACTGAAGAGCAAGGCTCAAAAGATATTTCTGATGATGTGGCACGAATTATTGGTGCTATTGAGCAAGGTCAAGACCCTTCTATAGTTGATGAAGAACTCGCGCCAGCTGCGGGTGAAAACAGTGGTTCAAGTTTACAAAATAGTGCCACGATTGCACGGGATGGCACTGAAGTACTGGCCTCAACAAATTTTGAAACTATTGGCTTGGAATCCCTCGGTTTATCTGAAACACAAGCGTTGACCTTAAATGACTTTTTCGCAACAAATATAGAAACCAGTGGAGATGGCTCAAATAAACCACTTACTAATTCTCCAGTGACATTAAGCGCTATCGAAGAAGATAGCGATCCCATCACGATAACTACCGAAGAATTACTATCAAATGTCGATATTGATGATGCCGATACTCTTATCGTTACAAACGTGACTATTGAGAGTGGGAATGGCACTTTAATTGATAACAACGATGGATCTTGGACTTATATACCAGAAGCTGATGATGATACTGAAGTGTCATTCTCCTATGACATCATTGATGACGATGGGGGTGTTATTAATGGCACTGCTAATTTAGATATTAAGCCTGTTAATGACGCGCCAATAGCGACTAACGATGCGATTCAAACTGACGAAGATTCCCAGGTTTTAATTGATGTGCTCGCTAACGACAGTGACATTGAAGGTGACGATTTAACCATTACTTCTGCTTCTGTATCAGAAGAGCAAGGTATCGTTGAGATTGTCGGTGGTAAGCTTGTTTTCACTCCGGCTGAAAACTTCAATGGTAATGCAACTATTAGCTACACTATCTCAGATGGTGAGCTAGAGGATGAAGCTCAAGTCTCGGTAACAGTAAACTCAGTTAACGATGCGCCTATTGCCCTTAATGACGCAACAATTACAGAGGAAGATACCTCAGTAACGATTGATGTACTGCCAAACGACACTGACATCGATGGTGATACGTTAAGCATTGAATCGGCGTCTGTGCCGAGTGACCAAGGTCAAGTCGAGATTATTGACGGCAAGCTTGTATTTACGCCAACTGAGAACTTCAATGGCGACGCTGAGATCACTTACACCGTCACCGATGGTGCGCTGACTGACGAAGCGACGGTCAAAGTTACGGTGAATGCCGTGAACGATACGCCTGTGGTTGAGAGTAGCATTGCAGACCAAACCTTGGCGGAAGATTTCACGCCATACACGATCGATCTGAATACGGCCTTCAGCGATGTGGATAACGTTGATGGCGAGCTGAGCTTCAGCGTTTCTGGTAATAGCAATGTAAATGTCTCAATAGAGAATGGTATTGCTACCATCAGCCCAACGGCAGACTGGAACGGCTCAGAAACACTGACCTTTACCGCCACCGATCTAAGCGGCGAGAGTGTTAGTCAAACCGTGAACTTCACAGTTGCCCCTGTGGCGGACATCGTGGCAGACAGCGCGACGGTTGTGGAAGATACGCCGACCATCATCAAGGTTTTAGGTAACGACACGTTTGAAGGCACTGATAAAGTGGTGTCGCTCGATACCAATAACGGCCCTGCCAACGGCACGGTCTCGGTCAACCCTGACGGCAGCGTAACCTACACGCCAAACGACAACTACCACGGTACAGACAGCTTCACCTACATCGTTACATCGGGCGGGGTATCGGAGTCCACCACAGTGAACGTCGATGTGACGCCAGTCAACGATGCGCCAGTGGCAAAAGATGACACGGCGATTACTGACGAAGACACGCCAGTGACGATTGATGTCCTGCCAAACGACACCGATATTGATGGCGATACGCTGTCGATTGAATCGGCGTCCGTACCTGAAACACAAGGTAAGGTTGAAATTGTTGACGGCAAACTGGTGTTCACACCGGCCGAGAACTTCAATGGTGACGCCGAAATTACCTACACCGTAACGGACGGTCAATTGACCGACGAAGCGAAGGTAACCGTTACTGTAAAGCCAGTAAACGATGCACCAACTATCAAGGTTGATGCCGTGGAAAGCATCACTGAAGACGCAGTGAGCACTGATACGGTAGTGGCGACGTTGGAAGTCGCTGATTCTGATACGCCAGAAGACCAATTAACCGTTTCTTTAGAAAACAACTCAAACGGTTACTTCGTGTTGGTTGGCAATGAAGTCAAGCTAACTCAAGCGGGTGTTGACGCGGTTAACAACGACGAACTCAACCTTAAAGACCTAACGATCAGCGCGTCAGTATCGGATGGTGTTAATCCAACGGCTAGCGACAGTGACAGTTTGATTGTGAATCGTGTTAACGATGCACCGACTATCGATAACGTCATTGCAGATCAAGTGCTAGCGGAAGATTTCGATGCATACACGATCGACTTGAATGAAGCATTCAAAGATTCTGATTCCTCGCTAGAATTCTCAGTCTCTGGCAATAACAACATCCAGATCTCTATTGTGAATGGCGTTGCTACCATTACTCCGACTGCGGATTGGAATGGCAAAGAGACAATTACGTTCACAGCTAAAGACCCAAGCGGTGAAAGCGTCAGTCAAATGGTGAACTTTACGGTTGCACAAGTAGTCGACATCGAGGCAGACAGTGCGGATGTAATCGAAGACACACTAACCATCATTAACGTCTTAGGTAACGACACGTTTGACGGCGACGATAAAGTAGTGTCGCTTGATACCAGTAAAGGCCCAGCTAACGGCGCGGTCTCGGTCAACCCTGACGGAACTGTGACCTACATACCAGATGATAACTACGTCGGCAAAGATACGTTCACTTATGTCGTGACATCAGGCGGTGTGTCTGAATCCACTACCGTTGAAGTCAATGTGACGCCGGTCAACGACGCGCCAGTGGCAAAGGATGACACGGCGATTACTGACGAAGACACGCCAGTGACGATTGATGTCCTGCCAAATGACACCGATATTGATGGCGATACGCTGTCGATTGAATCGGCGTCCGTACCTGAAACACAAGGTAAGGTTGAAATTGTTGACGGCAAACTGGTGTTCACACCGGCCGAAAACTTCAATGGTGACGCCGAAATTACCTACACCGTAACGGACGGTCAATTGACCGACGAAGCGAAGGTAACCGTTACTGTAAATCCAGTAAACGATGCGCCAACCATCAAGGTCGATGCTGTAGAGAGCATCACTGAAGATGCAGTGAGCACTGATACGGTAGTGGCAACCTTAACGGTTCACGATACTGACACGCCGGAAGATGAGCTTACGGTGTTGCTAGAAAACAACTCAAACGGTTACTTCGTGTTGGTTGGCAATGAAGTCAAGCTAACTCAAGCGGGTGTTGATGCGGTTAACAACGATGAACTTAACCTTAAAGACCTGACTATCAGCGCGTCAGTGTCGGATGGTGTTAATCCAACGGTTAGCGACAGTGATAGTTTGATTGTGAATCGTGTTAATGATGCACCGATTGTTGAAAATGTCATTGCAGACCAAGTGTTATCGGAAGATTTCGATGCATACACGATCGACTTGAATGAAGTATTCAAAGATACTGATTCCTCGCTAAACTTCTCAGTGTCTGGCAACAGCAACGTGTTGGTTTCGATTGAAAATGGCATTGCGACCGTTAGCCCAACGGCAGACTGGAACGGCTCAGAAACCCTAACGTTTACTGCTACTGATCCAAGTGGTGAAAGCATCAGCCAAACGGTGAACTTCACGGTTGCACCTGTGGCGGATATTGAATCTGACCGCGCGACAGTCGTGGAAGACACGCCAACCATCATTAACGTCTTAGGTAACGACACGTTTGACGGCGACGATAAAGTGGTGTCGCTTGATACCAGTAAAGGCCCAGCTAACGGTACAGTCTCCGTCAACCCTGATGGCAGCGTAACCTACACGCCAAACGACAACTATCATGGTGAAGATACTTTCACCTATATCGTCACCTCTGGTGGTGTCAGTGAATCCACCATTGTTAAAGTTGATGTCACGCCAGTAAACGACAAACCTGACAGTGAAGACTTTACGCATGTGGCCGATGATCAGCTTACGCACGTTGTGTTTGATACCGATACGAAACCTCTGGGTAGCGGTGATTCTCAAGATCATATCGCGGATGTTGAAGACGATTTAAAAGGCAACGATCTACATGTCCGGATTACTGAACTGCCAACATCAGGTACGTTGTTCTTTAAAGATAGTGACGGTGAGTTGCACGAAATTAAAGAAGTAAGCGATACGCTTTATGACAAAGACAGTCTTTACTATGAAGCTGATAATGTTGGCTTCTTATTAGGTATCAAAGATCGTCCAAATACGCCTAATGGCTCGGAATCTACAACAGATTTCAATAACTGGGGATTAAGTGAGGATGGTGGTCCATCACATTCCCGTACTGAGCATTTAGCAAATGGAGCCTCTATCACTATTTCTTCTGATAGCGATGAGCTTGCGCAATACAACCGTCAGGTGTCACATATCGGCAATGGTATCGCTGACAATGATGGGCAGGGTATTGAGAAAGGTGAAACGATTACGATCGATTTGTCTAATAACCCTGTGGGCAGCGTAAACCTTGGTCTAGATGGACTAGGTGGATTGTTTGATTACGGTGATGACAACGCAGCACTTATTACGGTTACATACTTAGATTCAAATAATGTCCAACAGACTCAAACGTTCGAGTTTTTGAAGCCTGAAGGCAACTTCATGCTATTCCAAGAAACAAGCGTTGGTTATGGGAAAGATCTAGCTCTTCCTGAAGGTTCGGTCATTACTCAGTTAGATTTTTCTACGAAAAATGAAGGTAACTGGGAGTTACGTTATGTAGAAGGTGTTCCTGCCGAAGACAGCTTTGGATATGTGGCCGTCGACTCTGAAAGTGGCGTTAGCGATCCATCTACAGTCAATATCGTTAATGAAATGCTAGATGGTAATGTTGCTGAAAATGGGCCAAGTCTGTCTGTGGTCGGTGATAGCGTGACTGAGGGTGACAATGTCACGTTCTCGGTTGTTCTAGATGAAGTCACCAGCACTGCCGTTAAGTACCAAGTTGATATGCTTGCTCAAGGTTCTTCAGTTGATAAGAATGACGTAAATCTATCAAATGCAACCTATACAAATGGTGTTGTTTTCTTAGGTGGTTACTTGATTGTTCCTGCAGGTATAAGTAGCTTCGAAATATCGATTCCGACTATTGATGACTTGGTTGTGGAAAGCAGCGAAACGATCGTTCTTGAGATCGGCGGTGAAACGGGGACGGCAACAGTTCTTGATAATGACAGTACAAAACTTAGCGTAGTAGATGCTGGCGATGTCATTGAAGGAACTGACGCAATATTTACCGTTTTACTCTCTAACCCTGTTCAAGAGGCCGTTGTCGTCAATCTGAAGTCAACAACAAATGATAGTTATACTGCGGAAGATGTTGATCTAGGCACTATGGTAGTGACCTATGTGGATACTCATGGTCAAACTCAAACATTAGATATAGCGCCTAATGGAGACGTTACTATACCTCCAGGTGTCGCTGAAATTAAAGTCGCAGTCCCGACCAAACTAGATAATGTCCATGAAGGTGATGAGAGCTTTGGTCTGACGGTTACGGAAATCGGTAGTGTCACCAGTAATGGTATTGTAACTGGTAACGCAAATATTGTGGATTCTGATCCTGCACCTTTAGTTAGTATTAGTGCCGATCAAAATAGCGTAAATGAAGGTGAAACGGCAGGCTTTACGCTGACACTTGATAAAGTTGCAGATGAGGGCGTTACGGTTCATGTCGAATATAGTGGCGTGGCCCAAGATGGAAAAGATTTTGTTGGCGTTCTGAGTGTTGAAGTTCCTGCGGGTCAATCTTCAGCTGCTCTTGACTTACTGACGCTCACCGATGGTATTTATGAGGGCGCAGAATCTTTCACAGTAACCATTAAAGAGGTGGATGGCGCTGATGCGAGCATTGCTTCAAATAACAGCGCAAGTGTTGTGATCGTTGATGCCCAAAGTGCACCGAAAGTGACTATTAGCTCAGATCAATCCTCAGTTGATGAAGGTAGTGATGCAAAATTTATCGTCAACATTGATCAAAAAGCAGATGAAGATGTGCTGGTAACATTCACAATCGGCGGGAATGTTGATGACAAAGATTATATTGCTCCAAGTACGTACACAGTCACGATTCCAGCGGGTAAAACGTCGGCGCCGATTGATATAAAAACTCTCGATGATGGTATTTACGAAGATCTTGAAAACCTAACTGTGACTCTAATTGGTACGGTTGGTGCAGATTCGACGCTTGCAAGTGACTCGAATGAAGCAACAGTCTCTATTATAGATGCTCAGCACGCTCCAGAGTTTATTTCTGGCGGCGATAGTGCTGGTGACAAACCAAATGATGATGTTTACGACTTCGGGTCAGTTAACGAAAACACGGTGAGTGGGTCCATTATTGGTACGGTCGTTGCTGAAGATCACGATAATGACGTGCTTGTATACCGCTTTGCAGATGGCTCGACCACTAATGGTATTTTTGATATCGACCCGACAAGCGGAGAGATTTCATTGAACAAGACAATCGATGATGTTGACTTGGGCGATTATACGCTTCAGGTTGAGGTTATCGATGGAACTGGCGGGATTGATACTGCCGAGGTCAATGTTTCTCTGGTAAATGTGAATGATGCTCCTGAATCTTCGCCTTCCGCGGTTGAGATGAGTGAAGATACCCAAGTGATGCTTGATTGGTCATCATTCGGTATTAGCGATGTGGACTCTAACGTATCAGAGCTCTCCGTCCAAATCACAACGCTTCCTAGCGATGGGTCATTAGAGTATAAAGATTCGCAAGGCGATTGGCAGTCTGTCCAAATCCATCAAGTGCTTGATAAATCGCTCTTTGATGAAAACAGTGTTCGTTTTGTACCTGAATTAAATGAGTCTGGCAGTGACAGTTTCGGCGGAAATCAAGTCGGAGATCAGGAGTCTAGTTACGCTCAAATTGGCTTTAAACCAACAGATGGACAGAGTACCGGTCAAGAGTCAACACTGACAATAGACGTAAACCCTATCGCTGATAAACCGAACTTAATCGCAGTGACGCACGAGAACTCATTACCCCAACAAGAGTTTAACGTTACAACATGGAGCAATGTTCAAGTTGGTTCTAGTAATGGCATGGGGGTCAGCGGAGAGACTCTAATTGCAGCGATCAACGCTCTTGATGCAGCAGATGGTACTCAATTTAGTTGGTCAAATGTGGAAGATTTAGGGACTCATGCAACCTTGGCAAATGAGGCCGTTCTAGTCACATCTCTTGTTTATCTCGAAGCTGGTTCGAGTTACGACTTTGTTGGCCAAGCAGATGATAGCCTTGCTATCAAGTTGGGTGGTACGTTACTTGATCAAGCTCGTTGGGGTAGCGACAGTGGTGATATTAAGGGTGCTAGCTTTACCCCTTCGGTATCTGGCTTTTATCCAATTGAAATCTATCACCATAACCAAAGTGGTCCGGGTAACTTTAATGTGGATGTATCCATTAATGGACAAGCGCCTGTCAATCTGAGCAATAGTAGTCTTTACGTAGTTAGTGATGAAAGTGCACTAGAAGCAACTGATATCAGAACGTCTGAACTACAAGAAGTTAATGGTGTTGCGTTTTACGAAACATATCAGCTGAACGAAGGGTTACAAGATACAGCGATACCGCTCTCTGAAATTAAAGCAAGCTTAAATGATACAGATGGCTCTGAATCACTTAAAGTCACGCTAACTGGCTTACCTGTAGGTGCGATCCTTTCAGATGGAAACAGTTCTATTACTGTAGCAACCATTGATGAAGAACTGGACGTGACAAGTTGGGCATTAGATACACTTACAGTGACTCCACCAGCGGGCTCCCATGATGACTTCACAATCAATTTGAAGGCAACGAGTACAGAACGCGCGAATGGTGATTCAGCAGAATCTAACTTGGCGATCAATGTTGTAGTACATGAGAACTTACCGACGGAAACGGAAAGTGATATTGGGAAGACCAACGAAGATAATTCGCTACAGGGTAACGTATTGCGTAATGACTCTGATGACGACAACCTTCTGATGGTTGATCACATTACTATTAATGGCACTGACTATGCGGTAGGTGAAAACGTATCTTTGACCAGTGGCACTTTATTAGTAAACCAAGATGGTAGTTATGTATTTGAACCTACCGAGCACTGGTCAGGTGATGTTCCATTAATTAATTACACCACAAATACTGGCGCAACAAATACGCTTGATATTAACGTTGTTGCAGTTGCAGATGCCCCTGCGATCACGATTAATGTTGGAGAGTTAGTAAAAAGAGATGCTGTTGATCCTAATCACAACTTAGCTACTTCTGCGATAGATAAAACGCCTACAGAGAATGAACTCGTCGCTGCTGATCTTGGTTTGGATGATGTCGAGCAAAAAAATCACTCATACGCCGGAGTGATGCTAGGAGACAACAACGACAGAAGTGATACCGATAGCTTATTCGTTGGGACTGATTACAATGACACCTTCTATGGTGGCGGCGGTGATGACGTATTTATTGGCGGTGGTAATAACGACTCTTTCTATGGTGATGATGCGTCCACTATTACAGATTATGATGGCCAAGATACGGTTTACTTAACTGGAAACTTTAGTGACTACAAAATGACCTTCAAAGACGATCATGGAGGTCAAGTCCCATATTGGATTTTGCTAGATAATCGTTCTATCGATTCGGTAAACGACCACACAGGTAGTGATGATCGTGGTGATCACTTATATGAAATTGAACGAATTGTTTTTGCAGACAAAGTCGTTGAATTGAAGCCCGACGGCACCTATGAAGTGCTTCAAGAGCGTTGGATTCCCGTTGATATTAACGTTGATTTGGTTGATGTCGATGGAAGTGAAAGCTTGGCGCAAACTGTTTTTGTGGAAGGTTTGCCGGATGGTGTAGAGCTGTATATCGATGGACATGCCGTTAATCAGGACGCAAACGGTAATTATCTTGTCACCCTGGATGCTAACGGTAAGGTCTCTTTAGATATCAGAGTACCGTTTGATTATGAAGGTAGTCTAGAGTTCCCACTAAGCGTTACCGCGACGTCGGTTGAAGAAGCAAATAATGATGCCGCTTCAACAACAGAGTCTATTGAGCTTACAGCTCGTGACTATGTTCTAGAGTCGGGTTCACATGGGAACGATCAGATAACGGGCAGTGACGATCACGATATTATTGTTGGCGATGTCCAAGGGTTGGAGATCATTGCCGGTCAGGACTACAACATCGCCTTTGTTTTGGATACTTCAGGGAGCATGGGTAACTGGGTAGGAACTGCGAAGCAAGAAGTACTAGATGTGTTTGATGAACTGTTAAGCGCTGCAAATCAGGGTGAGAAGCCTGGAACAGTGAATATTCACCTCAGTGAGTTTGCTTCAAGTGCGTCAGCAGTTATTTCCGTTGACTTGAGTTCTCCAACAGCAAGAGATGAGTTTGTAAAAGAACTGAATAGTGCTATAGGTGATGAGGGTGACGGCGGCACAAACTATGAGGCGGGTTTACAGTCAGCTGTTGAATGGTTTAGCAGTCAACCTAACCCTAATGGCCAAAATATCACGTACTTTGTTACTGATGGTCAACCAAATAGAGCAACGCATCTCTACCATTTAGCGCAGAATGAATTCTCGAAAGTGATTTTGGATGTCGATGATTCTGGCAAGCTTGTTACCCTGCAAGATATAGTTAGTAGCAATAATTATTCATACGGACAGACGGTTATCTACAAAGGTGATGTCGTTATAGATAGTTACGGTCAGGTATATTCACCGCTAACAGGCAGAACCCTTGGTGATATCGACAGATATAATGGCTCTATCCGTTACTACGATGAAGGTGGCAGCTCAACACAAGCTCAACATATGTATCAAGTGTTAGCAGCATTGTCTTCAGTAGAGTCGATAGGTCTTGGTAGTGGTGTTGATGAACAGACACTTAAGCATTATGACACTGATGGTGTGGTAGAGTCAGATATCGATGTTACTAAACTTGCTGAAACGATATTGGGTCAAGATGTGCCCCTAAAACAAGGCTCAGACACTATTCAGGGTGGAGAAGGTGACGATATCTTGCTGGGTGATTTAATTGAATTTGGCGGTAATGAGCAAGGTTTGAGTGCGATTCAATCACATGTGGCACAGCAAACGGGTCAAGATGTTTCTACCATTGATGGTGAAGACATCCATGAATACGTTAAAAATAACTTAGAAGAATTCAACCAATCTCACCAAGGTGATAAGTCGGATAACTTATCTGGTGGTGCTGGCAACGATTTACTGTTTGGTCAGGGTGGTGACGACATACTCGTTGGTGGTGAAGGTGATGATATTCTGATTGGTGGTTTGGGTAATGATATCTTAACGGGAGATGAGGGCTCTGACATCTTTAAGTGGAGTGAAGTGACCAACGAGGTTGATACCGTTACTGATTTCAACAAAGATGAGGATACTTTAGACTTCTCCGATCTGTTTGATGACTTATCTAAAGATGAAATTGGAGAGCTTCTTAATGATCTTCAGTACGGTGATCATACTGGTGATGTCGGAGAGTATCACGTAGAAGTGGCACCAGATGGCGGCTCGGAAGCGAACTTGAGTATTACGAAAGGTGGCTCGACATTAGACATCCATTTTGATGGTGCGAGTGTCGATGATGTGACTCAAAGCTTAATTGCGAGTTTAGAAGCTCAGTACAAAGACATGTAGTAGCGCTAAACTGTAGTCAAATTTAAAATCAAAAAAGGTCTAGCAATTTGCTAGACCTTTTATTTTTAAACTCCGTTCATTGCGATGTTAGCTCTTAGGAAGTGTCGTGAAAACGGTCCACTCTTTCTTCACTTCACCTTTGTGGCCAATCACCGTTGCGGTGACTCGACGGTTCAACGCATGACTCACTTGGTCGGTGCCTTGTGTTGCAAGTACCGTGTCTCCATAGCCGACAATGGTGACTCTATCTCCACTAATGCCATTCATCATGAGTTCTTTTCTAACGTTCTCAGCGCGGCGTTTAGATAAGTCAAGATTGTGTTCTGCAGTACCAGTACGACTGGCATAGCCCTGAATCTCTATCGATGTATTTGGATACTCCTTCAAGAAGTCGGATAGTTCTCGAATTTGCTCCGTAAAGATAGGATTGATCACATCGGAATCGTTCGCAAATAGGACTCGAATTTGCATTTCTTGTGAGGAGTCGACATACGAACCGCAGCCATCGTTATCTATCTCGGCTCCTAAAGGAGTACCCGGACACAAATCGCGCTCGTTAATAACGCCGTCTGAGTCATCATCTATATGATCAGCCCACTGATCGGCAATTGGCGTATCAATATAATCATATTCATCGCCTTTATCGGATGAACTGCATGCCGAAATCATCAATGAGAGTGCAATAAGAGTTATGTGTTTCATAATTAATACTCCACTTCTTCTAGCCATTCTTTAGGCATTTCGACCCTTAATGCACTCAACAGTTGACCTGTTGCGTTCATCACTCGATATTTGGCGTACTGCTCTGCGTATTTAGAATCTAAGTAGTCTTTACGCGCCTCAAAGAGCTCGTTTTCAGTGTTCAATAGATCAAGCAGTGTTCGTTTACCGATGCGATATTGCTTCTCGTAAGCAATTACGGTCTCAGACGCAGAGTCAACATGATCTGACAGAAACTCTTTTT
The DNA here is from genome assembly GCF_024744415.1 of Vibrio sp. RM-41-2B. Classification (NCBI taxonomy): domain Bacteria; kingdom Pseudomonadati; phylum Pseudomonadota; class Gammaproteobacteria; order Vibrionales; family Vibrionaceae; genus Vibrio; species Vibrio sp. RM-41-2B. Next base: position 127,574 of record NZ_JAMQWD010000021.1, read on the forward strand.
GTTGTAATGTTAAATCAAGCGCGCTCCATGAAAGCCTTAACCCTTCTTCAACATTGCGATAAGCACCTTCACGTAAGTCTTTCGCTTTGTTTAACTGATAGGCGAAGTTTTCTGAGTTTGCAGCGTCACTGCCGCCATTAAATAGGTTGTAGCGTAGACGCAGCATGGCAAGTGTCTCATCACTTCGACCTTTTAAACCATCAGCGTCGTCACGCCATGTTTGCGAAGCTTCAATGGAAATGGTTGGGTAATTAACACCTTTAGACTGTTTGTATTGAAACTTAGCAGAGTCCACGTCTGCGAGCGCGACTTGAATGACAGGGTGCAGCTCAAATGCCAAACCTACCGCTTCATCAATGGTGTATGGAATGAAATTCTGATCCGCTCTTGGAAAGATCAACCCTTGCGGGGTTTGACCCACTAAACGAGTGAACATAGTGTGAGAGTCGTACAAATTATTTTGAGCAGCTGCCAAATTACCGTGTGCTTTTGCCAAACGTGCTTCTACCTGTGTTAAGTCAGCGGTAGAGCCGATACCTGAGTTGACTCGTTTTTTAATGTCTTCGTAAATATCTTTGTGAACAGCCAGGTTGTTTTCAGACAGCTTGAGTATTTCGTAAGCTTTTACTGCATCTAGATACACTTTGGTGACTTCAAGTGCTTTATCTGATGCATCGGCTAAAAGTTGAAATCTTACTGATTCAGCGTCAGCTGCGGTACGATCGATATCATTTAAGGTTGCACTGCCATCCCATATGAGCTGAGTTAGTGTTACCGAAGCTTCCTTTCGAGTGTAATCTGTATCCCCACGTCCCACCTCGTCAGAAGGGTCTAATCCTTCATACCCAATTCCCGCATCTAGATCAATAGAGGGCAAGTAAGCACCCGAAGAGGCTTCATTTACGTATTTTCTGCTCGTAAATTCATTAAATGCACTCTTAATGTCAGGATTGTTTTTTAACGTCAATGCCACTGCTTGCTCTAAAGTTTGACCGAAAACGGGTATAGACACCATTAAACTACAGCAGCAAGCAATATTTAGTCGGTTCCATTTCACGGTATTTCTCCTAAAAATTCGTGTTGCTTTTTGCTATTTCATCTCATAACTGAGACGAAACATCATAAATAACAGTGCTTGAGTAAGGGATTTATCAACCTACTGTTAAAACAAAGCTTTTGTTTCAAAAATCCAAGATTTCGCCTTTTAAAACCTTAGCACATATGTCGAATGTTGCTTAGCAACATAGCAAGTTTAGCTCGGAGAAAAGCTTGAATTCTTAATATCATAGCGTTTCACGGCCTGTGTCACTCTGCGCTTTTTTGTAACTCTGCCCCTAGAGTTATCAAACGTCCTACAAGCTACACATACAACGAAAATATGATGATTTTGACTAAACTATAGACGTAAATGTAGAGGTGACAAACTTTTGACTTGGTTTGAAGTGGGGCGAGGTAGATATGGATCGAGTAACTTTGAGCTCATTGATGGGCAACATCGTGGTTATCGGGCTGGATGGGGAAATCAGGACCCTAGAAGAGGGACAACTACCTCAACCAGGAGAGTTAATAATTGATGAGGTATCAGATACTTCTGAGCTTGTGATCGAGCAGGTGACACCACAAGGAAGTTCGATAAATGTAACTGATGATATCACAGCGTTAATTGAAGCAATTGCTAGTGGGGAAGACCCGACTGAGCTGGGTGAAGAGTTTGAGCCTGCTGCAGGTGAAGGAAACGGGTCTAGCCCACAGAATACGGGAGCTATAGATCGCACAGGTGCTGAATTACTCGCTAGTACCAATTTTGAGACAGTGGGAACTGACGGAACAGGATTTTCAAGTACTCAGGTAGAGACGTTACTCGATATTCTCCAAATACAACCACCAGAACCAACAGCAATCCCCGTTCCTGCAACGATAATTGTTCAAGAAATATCTAGTCCGATTATCAACGAAGGTGATCAAGTTGTATTCGATATTACTTTAAACCAAGCAACAGAGGACAACACCGATGTCACTTTGTCGCTACTTGATGGCACCGCAACTGGTGGTTCAACTGACGAGAGCGGAAGTGACTACGTTAACGAGCGTGTTCTCATAACATTTTCCGATGGCACAACAGAAGACATCTCAGTTGATGATAATGGTACTTTTACAGTCTCGGTCCCATTAGGTGAAAGTGGGTTTACGGTTTCTCTCGACTCTATAGATGACTCTATATTCGAAGGCCCAGAAACGTTTACGCTCTCTGGCACAACAGAAGAACAAAATACACCTGCAACCGGGGTGGCAACCATTGTTGATGATGGTAGTGGGCCAGGTTTAAGTCCTGATGATGATCGCCCAACGGTAACGATGAGCGATGCAGGGATAGTTAATGAGGGTGAAACGGCTAGTTTTAAAGTGTCGTTATCTAATCCATCAGCTATAGATGTTGAGGTTGAACTGACTCTCAACTTAGGTGACACCGAAGCCGGTGACTTAGGTCTCTTAGAATACAACACGGGAAGTGGTTGGGTCACAGTGCCAAACGATGGCGTGGTAACGGTGCCAGCCGGGCAAACTGATTTTGATGTGCGTATTGCTTCTATTGATGACGCCGTTTATGAAGGCCCTGAAGATTTCAGTGTGACAGTAACTGGCATTGGCGCGGTGCAAGGCAGCGATACAGGTACGGCAACGATAGTGGACGACGGCAGTGGTCCAGGGCCAGATCCGGATGATGACCGTCCAAGTGTGACTATTACGGATGCTGGCACCATTAATGAGGGTGAGACAGCGAACTTCAAAGTCACTTTATCGAACGCGTCTGAAGCGGAAACGCAAGTGGAGTTGGGTCTTAATCTTGGCGATACCGAGGTTGGAGACTTGGGCACCCTAGAATACAACACGGGAAGTGGTTGGGTTGTAGTGCCAAATGATGGCGTGGTGACGGTGCCAGCCGGGCAAACCGAATTTGATGTGCGTATCGCTTCCATTGATGACGCCGTTTATGAAGGCCCTGAAGATTTCAGTGTGACAGTAACTGGCATTGGGGCAGTGCAAGGCAGCGATACGGGTACGGCGACGATAGTGGATGACGGCAGTGGTCCAGGCCCTGATCCGGATGATGACCGTCCAAGTGTGACTATTACCGATGCTGGCACTATTAATGAGGGTGAGACTGCGAACTTCAAAGTCACCTTATCGAACGCGTCTGAAGCGGAAACGCAAGTAGAGTTGGGTCTTAATCTCGGCGATACCGAAGCCGGTGACTTAGGCACCTTAGAATACAACACGGGAAGTGGTTGGGTTGCAGTGCCAAACGATGGCGTGGTGACCGTATCTGCCGGACAGACTGAATTTGATGTGCGTATCGCTTCCATTGATGACACCGTTTATGAAGGCCCTGAAGATTTCAGTGTGACGGTGACTGGCATTGGGGCGGTACAAGGCAGTGATACGGGTACGGCGACGATAGTGGATGATGGCAGTGGCCCGGGCCCTGATCCGGATGATGACCGTCCAAGTGTGACTATTACCGATGCTGGCATTATTAATGAAGGTGATACGGCGAACTTCAAAGTGACGCTGTCGAATGCCTCCGAGTCCACTGTTCAAGTTGAGCTAGGCCTCAACTTGGGTGACACTGAAGCCGGTGACTTAGGTACCTTAGAATACAACACGGGAAGTGGTTGGGTTGCAGTGCCAAGCGATGGCGTGGTGACCGTGCCAGCCGGGCAAACCGAATTTGATGTGCGTATCGCTTCCATTGATGACACCGTTTATGAAGGCCCTGAAGATTTCAGTGTGACGGTGACTGGCATTGGGGCGGTGCAAGGCAGCGATACAGGTACGGCGACGATTGTGGATGACGGCAGTGGCCCGGGCCCCGATCCGGATGATGACCGCCCGAATGTGAGTATTTC